>NZ_RAPV01000001.1:5159485-5462984 GCF_003610295.1 Paraburkholderia sp. BL23I1N1 | reverse complement strand
AGGTCGTGCAGATGCCGGAACGAGGTGCTGTGGAAGAGCGAGCGCGACTGCTTTTCGCTCGAATAGCGAACCGTGACGATCTGCTCGCCGTCGGTGGCGCACACCGTCATGTTCAGCGGCTCGGCGACACCGTGTTTGCGCCCCACGTCTTCGACAAAACCCACCATCCGCTCAAGCGAGGTAACCGGTGCGAGTTCGAGACCGAAGGTCAGCGCGAGATAAAACAGCACCTCGGAATCCGTCGAGCCTTCAACCGACGCAAACAACTCGGGATCGATCGCCAGCATCAGATCGCGACGGACCACCGGAAAGTCGCGCACCAGCCCGTTATGCATGAAGAGCCAGCGGCCATGGCGGAACGGATGACAGTTGGTTTCCTGCGACGGCGTGCCGGTGGCCGCACGGATGTGCGCGACGAACAGCGGCGCGCGAATCGCCCGCGCGGCCTCGCGCAGATTGCGGTCGCTCCATGCGGGCTGGATGCAGCGGTAGCGAAACGGGATATCGGTAGGATGACCGTACCAGCCGATGCCGAATCCGTCGCCATTCGTGGTGGTCTGGCCGAGCCGCGAGTTCAGGCTCTGGTCGATCAGGGAGTGTTTGGCGTTGAACAGCACCGTTTCGAGGTGAAGCGGGTTGCCGGTATAAGCGAGCCAGCGGCACATGGGTTTCCCTCCTATCGCAACGAGATACGACGAAACGCGAAGAGATGCGACGAACTGTCTGACGAACCTCGAGCAGGCTCGCGCGCCGCCGTCCGCTATTTGACCACGGGTTGCATCTGCGCGATCGGAATCAGAAACTCGGAAAAACCGGTCAGGATAATCTGCACGCCAATGCACAACAGCAGAAACGACGAGACGCGCATGGCGACCTTGGTGCCGTCCACGCCGAGATACTTGGCGAACACCACGGCCCGGCTGTAGATCAGGTAGACCGTGAAAGCCACCAGGATCGAGATCACCACCGAAGCGATGCTCGACAGCACGAAGGCTGACAGCTTATGCGTGCGGTTCGCGGTCAGCGCGATCGCCGTGGCGATCGAACCCGGTCCGGTGGTGAGCGGAATGGTGAGGGGGAAGAACGCCTTCGACATGGCGTTATCCGAATCCACGCGCTTGACGGCCGGCTGCTCGGCCGGTTGCGTGTCGGGCGCATTGAGCATCTGCCATCCGCCGACGGCAACCGCGAGCCCGCCGCCGATACGCAACGCCTCCATGGAGATGCCGAAGAAATGGAGAATCGGGGTGCCGACAAAGAACGCAACCAGCATCACGCACATGACGTTGAAAGCGATTTTCTTGGCGAGCGCGGTGCGGTCTTCCGTGGTGAGCGATGCTGTCCGGTCGAGAAAGACGAACGCCATGCCGATTGGGTTGATGATGCTGATCAGCCCGGTGAAGCCAAAGAGAACGTCCGAGATCAGACTTTCGACCATATGCGATCCGTGTCGGGCAGCGGCTCGGGGGGCTGATTGACAGACTGCCCTCCGGCGCGCCGCGCTGAGTTGATGTGCTGGACGCCTTCGGCCTGTCCAGATTGATGCTCGCGTTGCGTGGCTCAGATGATATCGCGGCGCGGCACGCAAATTGGCAAAAAAGGGGGCGATGCAAGCAGCGTGCGGCGTTGCACTGCAGCAGACGAGTGCAGAAAGGTGTGCGCGCAACTTTCAGAAAGCCTACACTTTTTTGACTGACTTTACGTACCCGAAGCATCAGGCATAAAGTCCTCAGCGAAACTGCGCTTTCAACGAGACGTACTTACCGGTTCGAGGAGTTGCCCCCATGTTGCTTCGTGTACTCGCTGCGCTGCCGTTCGTCGGCATTCTGCTTGGCGTCCCGTTTGTGAATCGTGTCGAGCCACTGGTGCTCGGCATGCCGTTCGTGCTGGCCTGGATCGTCATGTGGGTGGTGCTGAGTGCGGCCATCATGGCGATCGTCTATCGTCTGGACCCGAGCAATCGTGAGATCGCTGTGGACGGCGAGGAGGTCCGATCATGAGCGCACTCGTTATCATTGCGGCCATTACGCTGTTTGCGCTGTACCTGGGCATGCGCGCACGGCGCGGCCACGACATGAGTCTCGAACAATGGACCGTGGGCGGCCGCAGTTTCGGCACCGCGTTCGTGTTCCTGCTGATGGCGGGCGAGATTTACACGACCTTCACCTTCCTCGGCGGCAGCGGCTTTGCTTATGGCAAGGGCGCGCCGGTCTACTACATTCTGGCCTACGGCACGCTCGCGTACATTCTCTCGTACTGGATGCTTCCGCCCATCTGGCGTTATGCGAAAAGTCACCGCCTCGTCTCACAGCCGCACTTCTTCGCGCGCAAGTACGACAGCCCGGCGCTCGGCACGCTCGTCGCGCTGGTCGGCGTGGCCGCGCTGATTCCGTACCTCGTCCTGCAACTCAAGGGCCTTGGCATCATCGTGGCAACCGCCTCGTATGGCGTGATTTCTTCGACTGCCGCCATCTGGATCGGCGCCGCGGTGGTGACGTCTTACGTGATCGTCTCCGGCGTGCGCGGCGCGGCGTGGAATTCGGTGGTGAAGGATCTGCTGATTCTGGCGATCGTGCTGTTTCTCGGCATCTACCTGCCGTTGCATTACTATGGCGGCTTGAGCAACATGTTCCACGCAATCGACGCCGCGCGCCCGGGCTTTCTGACCTTCCCGGCCAAAGGATCGAGCGTGACCTGGTTCCAGTCGACCGTGCTGCTGACCGCGCTGGGCTTCTTCATGTGGCCGCACACGTTCGGTTCGATTTTCACGGCGAAGGACGAGCGTATTTTCCGGCGTAACGCGGCGGTGCTGCCGCTGTATCAACTCATTTTGCTGTTCGTGTTCTTCGTGGGCTTTGCAGCGACGCTGAAAGTGCCCGGCCTGAAGGGTGGCGACATTGACCTGTCGCTGTTTCGCCTGTCGTTGCAGACTTTCGACCCGTGGTTCGTCGGCGTGATCGGTGCGGCGGGGATTCTGACCGCGCTGGTGCCGGGATCGATGATCCTGACGTCGGCATCCACCCTGCTCGCCAACGACGTGTATCGCGGCATGGTGAGCCGCCAGGCGTCGGATGCGACGGTGGCCAAGCTCGCGCGCTTCCTCGTGCCGGTGGTGGCGCTGGTGGCCGTGGGTTTTACGCTGCACGGGGGCGAGACGATCGTGGCGTTGCTGCTGATGGGCTACAGCTTCGTGACCCAGTTGTTTCCGGCGGTGATCTGCAGTTTGATGCCGCATAACCGGGCGACCAAATACGGTGCGTTTTGCGGGATTCTTGCGGGTGTTGCCGTCGTGACGCTGACGACCACGCTGCATCTGAGCGTTGGGCAGTTGATGCCGTTTTTGCCTGACGCGCTCAAGGACGTCAATATCGGCTTCCTGGCGTTGGCCGTGAACATCATTGTTTTTGTTGCGGTGAGCGCTGTGACGCAACCGCGATCGGCCGAGCAGACTCACGCATCGGTGCACTGAGTTTTTTTCGTTCCCAATGGACTACCTTCTCTACTACTCGCCGGGCGCAGCAAGCATGGCCGTCCACTGGATGCTGATAGAAATCGGCATCCCTTTCGACACCCGTCTCGTCGACATCGACGCCGGCAATCAGCGGAACCCTGACTATCTCAGGCTGAATCCCGCGGGCCGCGTCCCCACACTGGTCGTCGACGGTGCGCCGCGCCACGAGTCGAGCGCGTTGCTCATGCTGTTGGCCGAGCGGCATCCTGAAGCCGCCCTCGCGCCCGCGCCGGGCACTGCCGATCGCGCGGCATGGCTGGAACTCATGGTCTATTTCGCCAACACGCTGCTGCCCGCCATGCGCGACTGGTTTTACGCGGATGTGGACGGCGATCCGGCCGGCGCCGAAGGGGTCCGGGCACTTGCAGAGCGGCGCATTGAAGAAGCCTGCGATCGGCTCGACGCCGATCTCGCCGACGGACGCGCCTATCTGGTTGGCGGCAAGCTCAGCACCGCCGATTTCCTCGCGGTCATGCTGATGCGCTGGACCCGCAATATGCCGCGCCCCGCGCTCGGCTGGCCGCATCTCGCGCGCTATATCCGCGGGCTGCGTGCGCTGCCTTCGTTCGTCGAATTGAATGCGCGCGAAGGGCTTACCGAATGGCGCAACGAGGCCGCTTGATGCGCGCCTGGCGCATTGGCGGTGCGCTGCGGCTCGTGGGACTGACCGGACGTGGCAACCGCTAGCGGCCTAGTTCGTCCGCGCGCCGACGATCACAATGCCGCGCGAAAGTCCGCTCACGCTATCGGCCGCGAGGGCCCCCGCGTACAGTTGCGTGACCGGCACCCATACCGCCGGATACTTGTAGCGCGCAACGTCGAGAAGCAACGCACTATCGCTTGCGGCGTCGTATGCGGCAAGCGGCGACCAGTGGCCGCCACCCGCTTCGCCGATTTCCATGCGCCTGAAATTCAATAACGCAAAGCGGTTGCTGCGGCCCGTCGTGTCACGAATCAGATCGCGAAACTGACCGAGCGTCAGATCGCCGGCGTGGAAGCTCTTCACTTCGATAGGGAACGCGCCGAGAGCCGAACTGAGCTGGTCGAGCGTCATGCCCTCCTTCGATACCCCGGCGGCGGTGGCCACTTGCGGATCGACGCTGCGAAAGAAATCCTCTTGCGAGAAATAGGGGAAATCTGGGTACTGCGTCGACACAGGACGACGAATGCCCAATGCATTGAGCGCCATCACCGAGGTCGCGACCGAACAGTAGGCCTCGTTGCGCTGCGTTTCGAAGTACTGCGAGAGCGGCCAGTACGACTGGTTATGGGCGCTGGCCATCAAGCGCTTCTGGCCTGCCGGTTGCGTCAACGCGATCAGGTTCGGCGGAACCGGCAGCGGCCCGTCGGCTGGGCGCGCCGTGGCCGATGTCGCGGCTTGATGCGGGGGTTGATCCGCCGCCTGATTTCCAGCCGGCGGCAGCGGCGCACAGGCGGCCAGTGTCGCCGTGAGTACAGCAACGATCCACTCAGGCCGGCTTAGGCGCTCCACGGCGCGCATCAATGAATATCTGGACATTAACCCTTCCGCGGCGAATGAATTCGGAACGACTTCGGATCGGCAAGCCCCGATTTTTTAACACGAAATAAACCGGCGCGTGAGTTTGTGCGGAGTTTGTGCGGGGTTTGTGCATGAGGCACGTGGCGGTTCGGCCGCTTGCTATACTCCCGCGGGCATATTTTAGGCAGCACGGTCGACTGGTTTATCGCCGTCGCTCGCCGCTATTTCAAGTAGATCGGATTCGAAAATGAGTGACTTAAAGAGCGCGGCATGTGGCGCAGGATGCGACCCGACTTCTGCGGATGCATCCGATGAAAAACCCGCTCAAACCAGTGGAACCTATGCACCGCTTCCGATTGCAACGGTGCCTTCGCCTTGCATTGATATCTGCAAAATCGACGGCGATACGGGCTTGTGCATCGGCTGCCTGCGCACACGCGACGAAATTCGCGGATGGAAAAACCTGCCCGACGACCTGCGCATCCAGTTGATCGATGAACTGTCGCTCCGCAAAGCGAAGCTCGAAACCGTGAAAGCACAGACGTTGTAAAACGGGCATCGTCAACCGCACGCATCAATTCGGCTCGTCTGCGAACGCGTAACTGTTCTTGCCGCTGCGCTTGACCCGATACATCGCCTCGTCGGCCGCGGCCACGAGGCGATGGTAATCGTCGACAGGATCAGGAAAACTCGCGATGCCGATGCTGGCGCGAACCTGTCCGACGCCTATCTCCTTGTCCGTTTGAACCACGCAGCCGATGAGCCGCCGGGCGATTTCGCCCAGTTCCGCATTCGTCGAAAATTCGCGGATCAGAACGGCGAATTCGTCGCCGCCGATCCGGGCGACGACATCGACTTTACGCACCGACTCACGAAAGCGCTTCGACACCGCGATCAGAAATTCATCGCCGACGCGGTGGCCGAGTGAGTCATTGACCTGCTTGAATCCGTCCAGATCGACATACAGCACGGCAATTCTGCAAGGCGCCGTCAGCGCGACCGGTTTCGTCGCCGCTTTTTCGAGTGTGGCAAACAGCTTGCGCCGGTTCGGCAAACCGGTCATCGGGTCGTGCAGCGCCGCCCATTCGAATTCGTGCGAGCGGCCTGCCAGCAGGCGATTTCGTTTGGCATACATCCCCAGCGCGGTGATCAGCATGCAAAACAGCAACGCCGCCGACGCGATCAGCGTGCGCGCAACGTGGGCAATCCGCACGCGCACATCGGCGCCGTCGGCGTCGCGCTGCGCTCGCCACCAGGCCGATACGGAACTGAGCACGGCGTCCGTCTCGCGCAGATCGGCGCCGGGCGTGAGGGAGGATGGCGGCAAGTGCGGCGCCGCGGATGGACTCGCGCTCACCAGCGCCGCGAGTGACGCGACGCGCTGCGTGAGTTCGTTTCGCGCAAGCTGATACCCGGCGGCTTTGGCTTCCGTGGCGTCCGGCAGTTGCTGCCAGATGCCGACCAGACTCCGGGCACTTTCCGCGCGTTCGACCGCGTCCAGAACGAGCCCCGCATATTCCTGCTTCAACTGGTCGGAAAGGATCGTCCGGATCTGCAACGCAAGATACAGAAGGCCGATCAGCAGACACACCAGCGCGGCGGCGGCGATGGCAGCCGGACCGGGTCTGAAGCGGATTGCGAAAGCGCGCCCACGAGCGGCGCGCAAAGTACGGGTCCGCTCAGGGATGGGAATAGACGTCTTGCTGGCTTCCGGTGCCATGCTTGCGATAACTTACGCGACGAAAGAACGAACCCATCCGCGCGAACAGATTGCCCTTGTGTCTCGCATTCGCTGTCGAAGAAGCTCGACGATCCTGCTGCGCGAGACGCGCATCTTTGGCGGGCCGGTTGGACACCAACTGCTGCGCTACGGGATTGGCTGGCGGCGCCGCGCTCTGAGCGGCAGGCACGGAGGACGCGGCCACGACGGGCGTGGTATCGGCCACGCTGATCTGGCGCGCCGCGGACCCTGGTAGCTGCCTGACCGGGCCGGACCAGGAAGCCAGCTTTCCGCCTTCTTCTCCATCCGCCTGTGCCGCTGCTGCCGCTGCTGCCGCTGCTGCCGCTGCTGCTGTTGCCGCCGGTCGCGGCGCTGCAGAAATTGCCGGCGCTGGCGGTGCAGTCGATTTCGCCATTGCCTGTCCCACCGTTGCCGACACGGCCGGACCGAGCGCTCGCCGCGCGCCCGACATGGCGTCGGCATACGCCTGTTGATCGTGGTTGAACCAGATGCCATACGCGACCGTGCCCAGCACGCCAAAAGCCAGCGCACTTGCCGCCGCGACGAATAGTGCAAGACGTCCGAATCGCACGGGTGGTGCCGTAGCCGTCCGCTCAGCGCCGGTGTCGAAATCGGTATCCGGGCTCTCTACCTCAGATTTTGGCAAGTCTGGATCGTTGAACATCGCAATACTCTCCGGAATCCTTGCGTCTGACAGGTCGGCAGACTTTCGTCACACGATTCAGCGGGTCGATCTGGAGTTCTTGGAAGAATTTATCCCGCTCGCCGGGACGCGACAATACGGCAATGCTGCGCTTTAAACGTCAGTTTTGCGAGCCCGTGGCGCGCCGGCAACGCAGGTAAAAAATTCAACGCCGGGCACCTCCACGGACTGGGCCGTGAGCGCTTGCAGGCCACTTGCACGTTAAGTCGGGGCGGCGGCGATGCGAGCATGCACCGCGCTTCTCTGCCACGCAATAAACACGCCAATAGCGTGGGGGCCAATCAACTTCTGTTTGAAACGCCGTGCACGCGCAGCAGGGCGCCGCGCGCCCCATTCCGGATCCGGCACCTATTGCACGGTGATCGTTTCTTTCATGTTTGGATGAATGCCGCAAAAGATCTTGTACACGCCCGGTTTATCGAATTTGAACTGGAACGTATCGTTCTGATCGAGCGCGGCGGAGCGGAACATGCCGGCGTCGTTCACGACGGTGTGCGGCTCGCCATCGAGATTTTTCCACGTCACCGTCGAGCCGGCTTTCACGGTGAGCGCCATCGGCGAAAACATGAAGTTCTTGATGACCACGGCGTTGGGCGTCTCCGCCCGCGCAACGGAAAATCCGGCCGATGCCGCGATGAGCGCTGAACTTCCGAGCAGCAAGAAAAACGTACGGCGAATAGTTTTAGTTTGCATCACTGATCTCCTGCGAGAAAAAAAATCCTGAAGTCAAACGAGTGTCGTGTCGGCAAGCGTCGCCTTGAGCGGATGCCGTTCGATCTTGATGCTGGTCACGCCAAGCATTTTTGGAAGTTGATCGCCCGCTACCGTGAGTGGCCCGGGGCCGGGGCCATTGCCCGCGGTCGGCTGCGGATAGGCTGTCGAGCGGGCGGTATGGAAGGTGATATTGCCTTCGACCTTCGAGACGATCTGGTGAATATGGCCGTTCAGCACCGTCACTGAGCCAAAGCGCTTCAGGTAACTCATGGCCTGCCCGGCGTCGCCCGTACCCCACCCCCACGGCTCGTAGATCGTCCACATCGGCATGTGGGCAAAGACGACGATCGGTGTGCTGGCCGAGCGGCCCTTCAGGTCGTTTTCGAGCCAGGCCAGTTGATCGTCGCCGAGACCACCCAATCCGTTCGGCTTGAAATGCATGACGTTGACGAGTGCGACGAAGTGCACGCCGTTGTGGTCGAAGCTGTAATAGCCTTTATTGTCCGAAGGCTTGCCGAAGCGGCTGAAGTATTCGGTTCCGGGGCCATCCGTCACGTCGTGCTCGCCCGGCACGGTGTGGAGCTCCGTGATATTCAGACCCGACATCAACTGCTGCGCGAGATCGAACTCGGCCGGCTTGGAAAGATGCGTGATATCGCCCGTGTGGATGGTCAACGCCGGCTTGACCGGCATGGCATTGACGTAGTCGATCGTCTGCTTGAGCGTGCCCGCCACGTCCGGGTTGGCTTCTTTATTGAAGCCGATATGCGAATCGCTGATCTGCAGGAAAAGCGGCACACCCTTAGACGTCGCAGATGATTTCGCGTCGGCCGCAAGCGCCAGTTCCACGGGCGTGAGAATGCCGCCCGCAAGAACGAACACCGTGCCTACGCCGCCGAAAGCGAGGCATTTCAGCGCGCCGCGGCGTGATGAATTAAATGCAGGATCGGATGAATGATGTGACGACATGTCGACCTCACGATAAGGATTCGCAGGCAATCCGCGGGATCATCCTGCGGGCCACACGACTCGGTTCACCAGCAAGACTGCGGCGCCGCCAGATTTATTCCCGGCAGAGAAAATTTGTTTTGGCCGGCGAATCCTGCCGCGTGGGCTGACATGTTCACGTGCCGCAACAAACGGGAATAGCCGCGCCGCGGCGGCGGTCTTGCAGATGAGAGAACCTGAAAGGAGTAGCCAACATGGACATCATCGACATGGCCCGTGCCTCGGGCATGGCGGTTATCCTCGACGGCCGGATTGGCCGCGAGGAATACCAGAGCGTGTGCGGCTCGCTGTCCGCGCTACAGCGATTTGCCGAAGCGGTGCGCCAGGGGACGGTGCAAAAGCACGGACGTCAGAAGCGCGCCACCCCACCCGCTCGCCGAACGTGAGGAGCACGACGATTGTGAAACCAGGCCGGCGCAGCGGCACGCACAATGCCGCTCGACCACGGTCTCCGAAGCCGTTTTCCGGCGCATACGAATTGAAAGGAGGGTAAGGTGCGACCGGACTTGCGGCCTGTTCTGCGCCGTCTGCAACTCGGATCGGGCGTGGTGCTGCTCATTTATCTATTTTTGCACCTGGTCAATCACGCGCTCGGCATCTGGTCGCTCGACCTTGCCGGACGCGGACTGACGTTCGCGCTGTGGATCTGGCATAGCGTGCCCGGCACGATCCTGCTGTACGGGGCGGCCCTTCTGCATTTCGCGCTGGCGGTGCGCACGATTTACGGGCGCCGCCACTGGGCGCTCCCGCCAGCCGAATGGATCCGCTTGTGGGCCGGACTCAGCCTGCCCTTGCAGCTCATCCGCCATGCAGTGGCGACGCGCCTCGCGGCGTCGCTGTATGGCTTCGAGCCGAACTACGAGCGGATCGTGATATCGCTGATTACGAGCGGCACGCAGGGTCTGCAGCTTGCGCTGCTCGCGCCGGGCTGGATCCATGGCTGCCTCGGCGTGTGGTTTCGATTGCGTCACCATGCAGCGGCGCAACGCGCGAAACCCGCCCTGCTCGCTCTGCTCGTTTTTTGCCCTTGCTATCCGCCGTGGGTTTTCTGCGGATGAAGCAAGCGGTCGTAGCAATGCATGCTGTCCTCCCTGCGCCGGATTCCAAACTGCTGACGCACCAGCTTGCGCTCGATGCGTGGCGTCACAACCTCGTCACGCTTTACGTTGTCGTGCTCGTTAGCGCGCTGCTGGCGGGTTTGTTGCGGAATTGGCTGAAGCGCCGACTGAGTTCGGCGTGAGCCGACAGCGGCGGCGATCTCTTCGTTCCAGTCGCGACTTTGCTGGATGATCGACGGTTGCGTCGCGTCCTGCGAATGCATGCAAACGTGCCGTGGCCCGCATCGCTGAGAATGCGGGCCACGGCTCTTTACTGCCCTTCTTTACGGTTCAACACCGCTCATTGCGTCGACTGCGCTTGCGGCTTCAGTTTGAACTTGCCTTGATAGCGGATCGTCGGATGCAGCGATTGCGTTGTCGGCGCCGTCATCAACAACTGACGTGCGAGCGGCGCGGCCGTTGCGCCAAGCGAACCGATGCTGCTTTCACGCGACGGATCCGCCAGACCGTTCTTCACCAGCAGCTTGGCCTCGAGTTGCAGACTGGTCAGCAGAACCGGATCCTTCAGCGCGTTACCCTGCGCCAGCAACTGACTCCACGCATTGTTGCTGTAGTTCGTCACGTAGTAGTCGAGACCGCTCGGGTCCGCAAGCACGGCGGAACAGCCGTTCAGGCGCACCTGCGTTTGCGTGTCTTTCATCGCGATCGTCTTGCGCGAGGTCAGTCCGTCGCCGTAGGCGAGCGTCAACGGAATAGTCCACTGCGTGCCGGGATACTGGTTCTGGTTCGGGAACGGCTGCTGTTTCAACGTGACCACGGTCTGATTGGTCGTCAGATCGCACTGGGTGTCGAGCGAAAGCAAAGGCACGCCGGTTTGCCGCACGAAACTGTCGCCGATCGCGACCATCGGCTCGCCGCTTGCCTTCGCCAGTTCGTCCCACAACCGCTTGGGCGTGCCGTTACCGAGCGCATAGTCGGCCAGATACGCCTGCAGCCCGCGGCGCAACACGTCTTCGCCGAGATAGTTTTCCAGCATCTTCAGTACATGGCCGCCTTTGTCGTACGTAAAGGCGCTGGCGCTCAGCACGAAGTCGTTCGAGGCCCAGCCATTGAAGTTCGGCTGCACCGGGAACGAGGTGGATTTCAGATCGGCGTTGATCACCGCGTACTTGTTCTTCACGTCGTCGACCCAGCTGAAGCGGTCCGGGAAGAAGCGCACCTTCGTCTTGTTCTCGAAGAATGTCGCGAACGATTCGTTCAACCACACATCGTCCCACCAGTCGAGCGTGACCAGATCGCCGAACCATTGGTGCGCGGCTTCATGCGTCAAAACCGTCACGCCATAGTCGGACATGGTGGTGCCCGGCGCCGGCAGAATGTCGTCGGCGAATTCGAGAATCGCACCCCAGTTCTCCATCCCGCCGAAGTTCAGATCCTTTTGCTCTTTGAACGCGTCGTTCGCGGCGATCGTGTCGAACTTGGTGAGCGGCAACGGAATACCGGTGTAGCGATAGTAGTAATCGAGCGCCTGCTTGGTCTGCTGCATCGCCGGTTTCGCCCAGTCACGCATGCCGGGCGGCGTGAAGATACGCAGATGCAGACCCTTGTGGTCGGGCAGCGGGCTCGAGAAGTCGTCTTCGAGAATGTCAAATTGACCGCCGCCAAAGAAGAGCAGATACGAAGGCATCGGCGGCGTCTTTTCGAACGACACCAGCTTGTAGCCGCTGTCCACGTTCACCGCCGGCTTCTCGGCCGCGTTCGACACCACGTTCCAGTTCTGCGGGACTTCCGCGCTCACCTCATACGTAGGCCGGAAAGCCGGTTCGTCCCAGCCTGGAAACCATTGCCGCGCGAGGTTCGATTCACCTTGCGTGAGAATCGCGCCGCTTGTCGTGCCATCGGTCGACTTCAGATCGACGCGAAACACGCCCTCCGCCGCGGAACACCCCGGATAGGGATCGTTGCCGCAACTACCGCCGGTCTTGGCGACAGGATCGTCATAGGTCTTGAAGTTGATGATGCCGCTCCACTCCATGTGCAGCGAGTAGTTGCCCGTGGCGATCTGCCCACTCACGGGCCGAAGCTGGTAGAAATCGCCGTCATCCTGCGGCGTGGCGATCAGCTGGATGTTGCCGGGCTGCAGCGTGATCGTGCCGTTCATGAACTTGATACGGTGCCCGGCAATCGTGATGGCGTTGACGGCCTTCAGCACCTTGATCTGGACGTCCGCGCGGCCGTCAAAGGACGACAGCGCCGGGTTCGGCCTGAACCACAGCTTGTAGTTGATCGGGGTGACCGTGTCCGGCAATTCGACCGGCGGCACGCTCTTGTTGATCGATGCGTCCGCAACGATCGGCGCGGTAGGCGGCGCAAGCGCCACTTCGGAGGCGGCAGCGGGCGTCTGGGCGGATTTGCCCGTCGGCGTAGGCGAGCCGTCTGAACCGCCGCAACCCGCCAGAACCATTATTCCGGCTAACGCCAGGCACTGTATCTGCAATCGGAAATTTATACGCATTATTAATCCTCGACTGACAAAATCGGCATAAAGAAAGTGCGTTGAGTGCTTAAGCTGTGTTTCTCTGTTTTTTCAGCGAAAAGGTCTCCCGCACTAGCGCCGGATTGCTAGCGAGAATATATGGACGTGTTACTACCTCAGCACTTGTGGCTGATTTTAAATGGCCCCACCAAATCATTACAACGCTTTCAGAAAGAGCGATGTGAGCCGCTTTCCTGGGTTTTAATGCGATCGCCTGACTGACGGACAAAGCAGCGGCTTACCTGCGTCTCCGGGCAGGTGGACAGGAACAGGATCAGTTTTTAGCGACAGTGCGTAGCCTAGTTTGGCAAACGTTCCTGTGTCAACTTCCTTTCACAATCTTTCTTTAATTCGTGCATGGTGTATGCAAATCGAATGGATAGCGTAATCGCCAGAGTTAATACTCTAAAAGGTTCTAAAAGTCTAGCGCGCACACGTTTCTACGGGAAACTTTATTTTATTGCGGTGCGGAGTGTGATAAGCGATGTGACGGCAGTCAACGCGTTTCTAAAATGAACTAGCCGTTGAGTTCACGAAACAAACCAAACCGTTAGCGGATGAAATGTCCGCAAATCGGCATTGCGCTGAGCCGCGTATAGAACGACGACTCGCCGCTTCTTACCTTGGCGAATTGATCGGCCGCCAGCGCGGAGCCGGTTGCGGAGCCAATCGCAATCAACACGATTACGATCCGGCGCAGCCACCCGGCCCGGCCGGTCAACGTGCTCGACACACTGCGCCAACTGGCGAGCAACGCCATGGCAAGTGCGACGATCGCACAACACATGGCCGTGCCCTCAGGCGTTGAGTGCAGCGTTTGCGGAGGACGTCACGGGCCGCACCGGAAACGGATTGCGCCATGCCTCGAAGGCGTTCAGTTGATCGTGCCAGCGCCGTACTTCCGGAAATTCGTCGAGCGGGATCGCCGCGCTTTTCGCATACGGCAGCGACACGGCAACGGAAAAGTCAGCGATCGTCAGGCCCTCCCCGAGCAACCATTTACGGCCTTTGAGGTGCTGATCGAGCACGGCGGCAAGCTTGCGAAACGAGCCCTGCTCCTCGGCAACTTTCGCCGGATCGGGGTCGCCTAGTCCAAACCCCGGCTTGATGATGTGCTCGAAGTAAAGCGAGCCGGCATGCGGGTATAAATGATGGCCGTTCCAGCTCAGCCAGCGCATGACGTCGATCTGCCGGCCATCACGCGGCCAGAGGTCGGATTCCGCACGCTGCGCAAAATGGCAGATGATGGCGTCGGCTTCCCAGAGGCTTTTCCCACCATCCACGAGACACGGCACCTTGCCGTTCGGATTGATCGCCAGATAGTCCGGCTTCTTGTGTTCGCCCTTTTTCAGATCGACGAAAGCATATTCAATCGGTATGCCTAAATATCTTGCAACTGCGCACGTTTTCCGTGGGGCCAGCGTTTCGGCGTAATAGAGCTTCATAGTCGACCTCGTCATGAGTTGAATGCGATCCGATGCGTGTCAGTTTCCTTCTTCTTCCAGGCTGGCCATGAATGCCTCGAACTTGTCGAATGCATCGTTCCAGCCGACGTAATGATCGTCGCGCGCGCGCTCATCGAAGAACTGCGCGTGGGTGAACGTGAGTTCGGTGCCTTCTTCGATCGGGCGCAGCCTGATGGTGACGAGCGAGCGCCGTTCGGGCAGCGTGACCCACTCCCACGTGAAGACAAGCTTGCGGTCAGCTTCGACTTCCAGGTATTCGCCGCGACAGTCGTGCGTTTCGCCATCCAGAGTCTGAAACACCACCCGAAAGTGGCCGCCCACGCGCGGGTCGGCTTCGGCGCTTAGCACCGGCCCGGCATCGGGCCCCCACCAGCGCGCCATCAGTTCGGGCCGCGTCCACGCCGCGTAAACTCGGGCTGGCGGCGCCTTGATGCGCCGCACGATAGTCAGGCTCGGCTTTTCCTGGGTCATTCCTCGTGTCCCTCCACAAAATTGGTCAGCCGGTCGAGGCTCGCGGACCAGAAGCGCTCATAGCGCCTCAACCATGCCATCGCCTCTTCCATCGGCCCTGCCACCAGATCGACCGAAACGGTCCGCCCGCTCTTGGTACGCGACACCAGACCCGCGTCGCTCAGCACGTCGAGGTGCTTCATGACCGCGGGGAGCTTGAGCGGCAGCGGCCGCGCGATCTCCGTGATCGACAGGCCGGGCTCCCGCTCGAGGCGAGCGAGGATGGCCCGGCGTGTCGGATCCACGAGGGCGGAAAACGTACGATCGAGTTGACTGACTGGATACTTTGCCATGTGGTGAACTATAGGCGGAGCGCGAGCGCTGTCAAGATTTTTTGTGACCGGCTCACCCTACGCAGAATCCTGTTTGCGGCGCATCGCCAGTCCGTTCTAGACTGCGGTTCGTCCACATTTGAGAGGACAACCCCGTATGGACCTGCTTCAAGGAATGGCGGTATTCAAGCGTGTCGTCGACGCCTCGAGCTTCTCGAAGGCGGCCGATTCGCTGGAAATACCGCGCGCATCGGTGTCGACGCTCATGCAGAATCTGGAGAGCCATCTGGGGGTGCGTCTGCTGAACCGCACCACGCGCAGCGTGCAGGTCACCGACGACGGCGCGCTCTACTACGAATACTGCGCGCGCATTCTGGCCGAGGTCTCCGACGCCGAGTCCGCGTTGTCGAACAAGCGGCTGAACCCGCGCGGCACGATTCGCGTGGACACCTCCGCTACGTTTGCCGCCAACGTGCTGCTGCCCGCCATGCGCGATTTCAATGCGCGCTTCCCTGACATCACCGTGAAGCTCGGACTCGCCGACCGCAACGTCGATCTCGTGCAGGAAGGCGTGGATTGCGTGATCCGGATCGGCGTTCTCGACGATTCAAATCTCGTCGCGCGCCCGATCGGCGGTGTCCGCACGACCGTCTGCGCCTCGCCGGCGTATCTCGAACAGATGGGCGAGCCCACCACACCCGACGAGCTCGACCGCCACCGGGCCGTGAATTATTTTTCCGCGCGCACGGGGCGTCTCTATCCCCTCGAGCTTGAAGTGGACGGCGCGTGGATCAGAAAGTCAGTGAACGGCATACTCGCCGTCAACGAGGGACTGGTGTATGTCATGTCCGCGATCGAAGGATTGGGGATCATTCAGGTTCCGCGTTTCATGGTCGCGAAGGCGATTCAGGCCGGCACGTTGCGCGAAATCCTTTGCACCTATCCACGCCCGTGTTTGCCACTCTCCTTGCTGTATCCGCATCGTCGGCTGAGCACGTGCGTGCGGATATTTAGCGAGTGGGTTCACGAACTCGCGCAGAACAATCCGGACCTTAACGGCGAGGGATTGCCCGAGGGCAGCGCATCTCGCGCGGCCTACGCGCGTTAGAGACCTGCGCTGAGCCGGCGTCATCCGCACGGGTTTCCTGCGGACGTGCCACACTGATGGAACAAGTGATGGAATAAGCAGCGCGAACGCCGAAAACCGCGAGAACAATCCGGATACCAGCAGAAGCGGAGGCCAACATGTCGTCAATTGAATCCACACTGTCGGATCCGCCGCCGCGCGCTCCGCTAACCGCCTTCCGTGTTTTCCGGCGGCGGCAGTCTGGGGGCCATCGAAGTCGGCATGTTGCGGGAACTGCTCAATCGCGGCACCCATCCGGATTTCGTAGTCGGTGCCTCCGCGGGGGCGATTAATGCCGCCTATTTCGCGGGAATGCCGAATCGTGACGGTGTGGCCATGCTCGAGTCCTTGTGGTGCCGCATCCGCCGGCAGGACATCATGCCGTTCTCGATGTTTGCGCTGCTCGACATCGTGCTACGGCGCCGGCCGCATCTCGTAGAACCGACGGCATTGCGTAGGCTGCTCGAAAAGAACCTTTCATTTGCGCGCGTGGAACAAGCGGTGTTGCCATTGCATATTGTCGCGACCGACGTGCTTTCGGGGAACGAAATCGTCATATCGTCCGGTCCGGTGGTCGATGCCGTGTTGGCAAGCGCGGCGATTCCCGGGGTGTTTCCGCCCGTACGAATCGACGGCAGGGATCTCGTCGATGGCGGTGTCGCCAATAACACGCCGATATCCGTAGCAGTCGCGCTTGGCGCGACCCGCATTATCGTTCTGCCAGCAGGTTTCGCCTGCGCGCTCAATGCGCCGCCTACCAGCGCAATCGCTCAGGCCACACACGCGCTCACGCTCGTCATTGCACGCCAGCTGGTTCGCGATCTGGAGCACTACGCCCCCCGCGCCGAGATTTTCGTGGTGCCCCCGGTTTGTCCGCTCGACATTTCACCTTACGACTACACGCAGTGCGATCGCCTGATCGACCTGGCCGCCGGGACAACACGCGCCTGGCTCGATGACGGCGGTCTTGAACGTGCCTTTATTCCCGGCGAATTGCGCGAGCATTCGCACGCGGCGCAGTGACGCCCGCCACCCTCTGAAATTTTTTGCAAATCCCTGTAAGAATTTCGTCCCCGCACCGACTAAAGCCAATTAGACTTTTCGGGCGAGGGATCCACAATGAATGACATCGATTTCGAATGTACTGAATGCGGCAAATGCTGCCACGACTTGCGCCTCGCGCTGACGATTGCCGAGGCCGTCGCCTGGCTGGAACGCGGCGGGCAGATGGAGGTTATCTGCGAGGCCATACCGTGGCCCACCGAGCCCGAGCCCGGCAATGCGCAAGCCGAGTACAAACGGGTGCGGTCAACGCCGGCCATGAGCGGCAGCCTGCCGGTCCGCATTTCGATCGTTCTCGTCGCGGCATTCAACGGAGCATGTCCCAATCTGCGCCCCGACATGCGCTGCGGTATTTATGAACAAAGACCGCTGGTTTGCCGGATCTATCCCGCCGAAATCAATCCGTTCGTCGAACTGGCGCCGGAACACAAGGCCTGCCCCTCCGAAGCATGGCAGAACAAACCGCTGCATAGGCAGGGCATTCTTGTCGATGCGACGACCGTCGAACAGATCGAGCAGTCGCGTCGCGCGAATCAGCTTGAGGCACCGTTGCGCATGCAGGTATGCCTTGAGCTGGGACTGACCCAGGCTGCGCTTGCGAACGAAGGCTTTGTAATGTATTCACCGGATAGCGAAGCGCTGTCGACTGCCCTGCGCCGGATTCACGCGACCGCCAGTTCGCAGGAAGCCTCCGCACAGTGGACATTCGTTTCGAATCGCACCGGCACACTTGAAACGCTCCTATCGGTGGGCGCAGCCGGTCACCTCGCTGAGCCCACCGCTGCCGGCAATTTCCGGTATCACGGTTTTTTCCCGGCCTCATAGACGCGAATAATGGGCCGGCAAGTGCGCTTCCCGGCTCGACACCGGGCGCGTCCTACGGCCAGGTGGCTCACCGTATCGGCGGGAGATGAAACGGCGTGGGCTGCGTGAGTACTTCTGGCTTGAGGATCTCGTCGAGTTGTTGTTTGGACAACAGTCCCCGCTCGAGCACGATGTCGCAGACGCGTCCACCCGAGGCATGGGCCTCCATCGCGACCGATGTCGCGTTGGCGTAGCCGATATACGGATTGAGTGCCGTCACGATGCCGATCGAGTTCTCGACCGACGCGCGCAAGCGAGCCTCGTTGGCGGTAATTCCTTTGACGCAGCGCTCGGCGAGTGTCAGACAGCCGTTGCGCAGGTGGGTCACGCTCTTGAACAGGCTGTGCGCGATGATCGGCTCGAAAGCATTCAACTGGAGCTGACCGGCCTCGGCCGCGAAACTGACGGTGACATCGTTGCCGATGACCTCGAATGCAATCTGGTTCACGACCTCCGGGATAACCGGGTTGACCTTTCCCGGCATGATGCTCGAGCCCGCCTGCATGGGCGGGAGGTTGATCTCCCCAAGGCCCGCGCGTGGGCCGCTGGAGAGCAGACGCAAGTCGTTGCACGTTTTCGAGAGCTTCACTGCCACGCGCTTGAGCACGCCGGACAACTGAACGAACGCGCCACAGTCCTGGGTCGCTTCCACGAGGTTGGGTGCCGTGATAAGTGGACTGCCCGTAATGTCCTTGAGGTGCTTCAGGATCAGCGGTGCGTAATCGGGGTGCGCGGTAATACCCGTTCCGATCGCCGTCGCGCCCATGTTGATTTCGCAGATCAGCAAAGCCGCCTCCCGAAGCCGTTCCTCATCCTCTCCGAGCATCACGGCGTAGGTGCTGAATTCCTGACCGAGCGTCATCGGCACCGCATCCTGCAATTGCGTACGTCCCATTTTCAGAACGTCCTTGAACTCCAGCGCCTTGGCTTCAAAAGCGTGCCGCAAAACCTCCATTGCCTCGATGAGACCCAGGATGCCGAACCAGGTTGCGACTTTCAGGGCCGATGGGTACACATCGTTGGTGCTCTGGCCGATGTTGACCTGCTCGTTCGGATGCAAATACTGGTATTCGCCCTTCTTCTTCCCTAACAGTTCGAGCGCGCGGTTGGCGATGACCTCGTTGGCGTTCATGTTGGTCGAGGTCCCGGCGCCGCCCTGAATCACGTCAACCACAAACTGATCATGCAGCTTGCTTTCCAGTAATTCAGCGCAGGCACCGACGATCGCGTCACAACGCGCCTTGTCGAGCAGACCCAGCTCATGATTCGCCTGTGCGGCGGCCTGATTTATGCATGCCAGTGCCTTGATCAACTCCGGGTAGACGGAGATCGGTGAACCGGTAATGGGAAAATTTTCCAGCGCACGTAGCGTGTGAACACCATAGTAGACGTCAGCGGAAACTTCACGATCGCCAAGCAGATCATGTTCGGTTCTAAAGGAAGTCTCGGCAGCCATGGACATGCTCCTCACGCGGAAATGGAGTGGATTGGGGTTGAAGACAACCGTTGAACAGCGCGCCCTGGCACCAAAGTCAGAAGGTGCCAGAGAAGGCTTGCTGAACCTTGCCAGGGTTCGTTATGCCGTTTGCGATGAGTAACTAGGTAAGCAACCGCGCCTTTTGCGGATTCAGATCGAATGAGACGACGAAGCCGCGCTTGTCGATCCGCCCGGCCGCATTGACCCTACAAGTACCACCGGCTTGTCCGAATGCACAACGTTCTGCAGAAAGAATGCCGTTTCTTCCATCGTATCCGTGCCGTGGGTGATCACGATTCCGTCTGCTTCGTTTCGATCGAAGGCCTCCTGAATACGTCGCACAAGCCGGAACCAGATCTCGTCGCTCATATCCTGCGATGCTGATCGCTTCGATCTGGATCGAGGACGGCACGGCGCGTCACATCATGGACGCGCAGCTTGCCGAGATTCGCGCGCGGCAAGATCTGGCGCGCGAGTTGCTGCCGCAGGAATTGCTGCAGACCGATCCAGCGTGCATGTTCGTTTGGCTCAAGTTGCCGCCGCCGTGGCGTGCCGACGACTTCGCGGCAAATGCGAAAGCACGCGGCGTGGTGGTGATGCCGTCGTCGGCGTTTGCCGTGGACAGGTCGGAGATCGAACACGGCGTCCGGATCAACCTTGCATGCGCGACGAGCCGCGATCAGCTCGTGAGTGCATTACGGCTGTTGACGGGCACGCTGAAGGATCGTCCTCGGGCACTGTTCGGCACGATCTGAAAGAAGGACACCAGGCACGCGCCTCCTCTCCCATCAAATTCTTCAACGGCCAAAGGAATAAACCCATCACGCTGCACGTTCATTCACCGCAACGACCATCGTCATAAGCGAGGTGCGGTCATGAAATCTGTGCTTAACGTGTTGAGCGCCATGGCGGGCGGCGTGGCATTGATGGGTCTGGTCGCGTGCGGGGGCGGTTCGGGGTCGATCACCGCTCAGTCGTATGCGACCAGCACGCTGGTCTCCGACCGCGCGGTTTCCGCGCCACACACCGACGCAAATCTGAAAAACGCGTGGGGTATCGCGTTCAATCCGAAGGGCTTCGTGTGGGTTGCCGATAACGGAACCTCCCTCGCCACGCTCTACGATGGCAATGGTGTGCCGCAATCCCTTGTCGTCAGCATTCCGAACGGAATCAGCGGACCGGCAAACCCGACCGGTATCGTGTTCAACGGCACGACGGATTTCACGGTCACGCAGGGCGCCAAGACCGGCGTGGGCGCCTTTATCTTTTCCGGCGAAGGCGGCACGATCACCGCATGGGCGCCGGCCGTCGCGCCCACGACCGCGATCGTCATGTTCGACGACGGTGCGGGTGGCGCGGTCTACAAGGGGCTCTCGCTCGCCAGCAACGGCACGGCGAACTTTCTCTATGCCACCGACTTCCATAACAACAAGATCGACGTGTTCGACAAGAACTTCGCGAAGGTCGCGATGCCCGGCAAGTTTCAGGACGCTTCGCGGCCGGCGGGGTTTGCGCCGTTCGGCATTCAGGCGATCGGCTCGAAACTGTTCGTGACCTACGCAAAACAGAACGCGGTTGCGCATGACAATCTCTCCGGTGCCGGGCTCGGCTTCGTCGACGTATTCGATACGGGCGGCAATCTCCTGCAGCACTTCGCCTCGGCCGGTCCGCTGAACGCACCGTGGGGCGTCACCCAGGCACCGGGCAACTCGGCAGCTTCAGCGGCGACATCCTGATCGGCAATTTTGGCGACGGCACGATCAACGCCTTCGATCCGGCAAGCGGGCAATCCCTCGGCACCGTCAACCTGTCGAACGGAACCACGTTTGTGCAACCAGGGTTTTGGGGGTATCGCATTCGGCAACGGCTCGATAATCAGCCGGTCAATACGCTATTTTTTGCCGCGGGGCCCAATGACGAAGCAGACGGAGTTTATGGCCGCATCGACGTGAAAATGTGAACGGCGCCGCGCGGCGTGAGCAGCTAACTCTTCACGCTGCGCAACGCACAAGCGGACAGCGTGGCGAGACGCTCCACACTCAGCAGACGGGCGATGCGTTTCAACGCATGGCGCGCGCGACCGCGCAGATGCGCCATGCGCAACCGGCGCCAGAAACGGCCCGGCACAAAATCGTCGAAACGCGCCTCTCTTTCCAGCAACGCCTTACCGCCCGGCAAATGGACGAACGAACAGCAGCGAAACCAGCGCACGTCCCGATAGTTATTGCCGGGCCAATGGCGGCCCACGGCCTGATAGGCGCCCACCTCGATCAGACCGTGCCCCTCGTCGGCCAGCACATTGAGTGCCGCCGAGATGAACGCTTCGTCGCCATGATGTTTCAGTCGCTCGATTTCGGCGATATAACGCGCGTAACTGGCGCGAGCACGCGGCACCAATTGACGTAATGCGGCGGGTGTCGCCAGAAGAAATTCGCCGCCGTACCAGCGCGGATTCTTGAGCCGCCGGTCCGCCACGATTTCCAGATCCGCGACCACCCGTTCGCTGCCGTACGGCGGAAACACCTGATCCGAAATATCGAATGCGCCGAGCCCCATTTCAGCACAGCGCTCGATCAGATCGTGCGCGAGCGGAAGCAACGCGACCATGTCGGCGTCGAGCAGCAACAGCATCGTGTCGGCGGGCAGCGAATCGGCCATCTGGTCCATCAGATCCAGCTTGAAATGCGCGGCGTAGAACGGCGTGTCCTTCGGCAACTCGATCGTCGCATTCAGGATCATCAGCGCGGGCCGGTGCTCCGGCGTCATGCTTTCGAGCCGTTGCGCGACCAGCTCCGGCGCATTGGTCATGATGGTCAGCCTCGGCATGCCAACCTGCCGCAAGCTGTTGTTCAGGCAGATCGCCTGACTCACATACGATAGCGGATCGCGATTCCTCGAGTTGGGACCCGGGCTCGCGTCGACATCCACATAAACCAGCGTGCAAGGAAAAAGATTCACGTTGCTCCTCACGATGCGTGAGAGACGGTTCGCTTTTTCCAGCGCTGCCGTGATCGTTCGCGGATTGATCCACAGGTGCTTTCGTAAGGCAGGCCAGAAGCTCGCGCGAGGCGCGCAGCCGTCATGCCGCGGCTCGCGCCATCATGGCGTCACACTCGAGCCGGGTGTGCTGATCTGCGGCGATGGACTCGGATGAACCGGGGCGCAGGATCAGGTATGAGCTATCGTTTCACGTCCTTGCATGACCTTTCCGCCAAAAGTCAGCGAGACACAACGCCGGTGCCGTCAATCGGCTTTTCGCCGGTCGAAAGTACGCGGCACGGTCTGGTGTTTTTTACAGTTCGGTGAACAAGTTACCTGAGTGCCCTGTGTCACTGCCGCGCGATTTTCGCGTCAACTTTCAGCCGCGCTGTTTTGCTCGTATCGCATGCCGTGCGAGCCGAGCAAACGGTACAGCGTCGTGCGCGAAATGCTGAGTTCGCGCGCGGCGTCGCCGAGCCGCCCGCGATGCCTTAGCAACGCGAGTTCGATGGCCTGTCGCTCCGCCGTCTCGCGCGCCCGGGCGAGGGTCACGGGCAACACCGCGACGTAGGCGGAAAGTTCGAGGTCGTCCGCGCTGATCGTTCGCCCTTCCGACATCACAATGGCGCGGCGAACCCGGTTGATCAGTTCCCGCACGTTGCCAGGCCAATCGTATTGATGCATCGCTGCGATCGCGTCCGGCGAAAAACCAACCAGCCGGCGACTCGCATCCTTCCTGTAGCGATCCAGCGTGTACAGCGCGAGCAATTCGATGTCCTTACCGCGCGTGCGAAGCGGCGGTTCGTCGATTCTCAGTACGCACAAGCGGTGGTACAGGTCCGCGCGAAAGCGCCCGTCTTCGATCGCGGCCTCCATATCGACGTGAGTCGCGGAAATGATCCGCACGTCGACATTGATCGAACCGTTGCCGCCCAGGCGGTCGATGGTGCTTTCCTGCAGAAAACGCAACAGGCTCGCCTGACTCTCGAACGGCAGATCGCCGATTTCATCGAGAAACACGGTGCCGCCATGAGCCGCTTCCACGCGCCCTATTCTGCGTTGACTCGCGCCAGTGAAGGCGCCGCGCTCGTAGCCGAACAACTCGGACTGCAACAGGTGGGGCGGAATCGCACCGCAATTGATGGCGACGAACGGCGCGTCGCGACGCGCAGAGCGCGCGTGAATCGCCGCCGCGGTCAACTCCTTGCCCGTGCCGGATTCGCCGGAAACGAACACGGGGGCATCGTTTGCCGCAACTTTGCGGATCGCCTGGAATAACGCGAGCATGGCATCGCAGGTGCCGATCATGTCGCCTTCCGCCGTGGACGTATCGACGAATACGGGCTCGCCGAGCGAGATCATGCCGCAGGCATGGCCTACCGTATCGACAATCCTGGCGTTTGCCGCAGGGAGCGTCACGTAGTCGAAACAGTAGTCGCGCACCAGCCGGCGTACGGCAGCGTCATCGAATTCCGGGGTCGCGGTCATCGCCACCCAGCCGACGTTCGGCATGGCCACGCAGGCTTCCAGCGCGGCAAGGTCGTGGGAATCGAACACGCTCGACAGATCGAGCAGCCCGGCCGCCAGTGAGCCGTCATCCACCGCTTGCTGTACCTCACGAACCGAACCGATGACTTCAACCTTCCAATCGCGCTCCTCGAAGCTCGCCAATAGATCCGGCGAAGGATCGCGCGTGAAGTAGATAACACGCCGCGTAATGGCTTTGATTTTCTGCATTGTTTTTTGTTGTCCCGCAGAGCCTGCTCTGAAACGCGTTGCGTTCAGGAGCCGCGCTGCTGCTTTGGTCCTGTTGCCCCGTGAACGCGGATGCCTGTCCTCGCAAATCAGGCGCGTGCTTGGAGCTGCCATTTCATGATGCATCGGTTCCGGCGAGCCGACGGTGCTGCTCAACGTTGGCTCGAGAGAAACCGGATGCGATAACGACAGCCGATCATACGCGGCTGCCGGCTTGCTGCAATGCGGCCTGACTATATTTGATAATTGCGTTTGATAATTGAGCTTGATGAAGGGCCCCTGCCGCGTTGCCCAGGTTGGCTAGACAAAAATATCGCACGGCCGGTCGGCCCCTTGAGTCGATGCCTAGTGCCTCAGCTTCCTGAAAAACTTGCGGATCTCGGCAGCGAGCATATCGGGTTTTTCCATCGCGGCGAAATGGCCACCGCCCGGCATGTCGGTCCATTGCACCACGTTGAAGGTCCGTTCGAGCCACGTGCGCGGCGGATGATGGATCTCCTTGGGAAACCGGGCGAATCCCACCGGCGGTACGACGCGTTGCCCCTCGGCGAAGCGCATCGGCTGCAAGCGGTTTTCCCAATACATCTGCATGGCTGAACCGATACTCTGCGTGTACCAGTAGAGCGAAATGTTGGTCAGCAACGCGTCTTTCGAAAACACGCGCTCGATGTCGCCGTCGCAATCGCTCCATGCGCGAAACTTCTCGCCGATCCAGGCGGCGAGCCCCACCGGCGAATCGTTCAGCGACGCCGCCACGGTCTGCGGTTTCGTGGTGTGCATATGCGCATAGCCGCCTTCGAGCGCCGCCCATTCGCTCTTCTCGCGCAGATAGGCTTCCTCTTCGGGTGTAAGCGGCATCTGCGCGGCGCCGCTCGCGGGCTCATATGAGCTCGGCAGGAAGTTGAGATGAATACCGTCGACAACCTCGCGATGCCGTGCCGCGAGCGCGATCGAAACACCCGCGCCAAGATCGCCGCCTTGAGCGCCAAAGCGTTCGTAACCGAGGCCACGCATCAGCGAAGCCCACACATCCGCCACCTGAAACGCGGAGGTGCCGGGCGCCGCGGGCGCCGGCGAAAACGCGAAGCCGGGCAGCGACGGAACGACGACGTCGAACGCATCGGCCGGGTCGCAGCCGAATGCGGACGGATTGCATAAACGCTCGAGCAGCGCGTGGAATTCGAAAAACGACCCCGGCCAGCCATGCGTAATCACGAGCGGATAAGGCGCCGGGCCGACGCCGCGCCGATGCACGAAGTGCACGCGCTGACCCTCTACTTCGGCGAGAAATTGCGGTTGCAGATTCAACCGGCGCTCGGCCTCGCGCCAATCGAAACGCTCGGCCCAGTACTCCGCGAGTTCGCGCAGCCACGGGGAATCGGCGCCTTGCTGCCAGGCGGGCGACGGTGTCGCCGGTGCCCAGCGTGTTGCTCGAATACGCTGGCGAAGATCGTCTATGTCGGCGTCCGGTACGGCAATCTGAAACGGCTCTATCTGCATGTCAGTTCATCCAGCACAAGGTGTGGGGATAGCGGGCGCTTAGGACTCGACAACGCCGGTCACGGCAATTCAGTGGGGAGCGAAGGGTCAAAACGGGCACCGAGCGTACGCGGCAATTCTGCATGGTACACAATGAGCGGATTTTCCGTTCTGCGTCCCGGAGACCCCCATGCTTGCAGCGCTCGCGGCACTACTCATCTTTCAATGCCTTGGAGAAGGCGTGTCCTATGTGTTCCATCTGCCGGTGCCAGGTCCGGTGATCGGCATGCTGCTGTTGTTCGGTTTTCTCATGCTGCGCCCGCGGGCCGCCGATGCAATCGAGCCGACCGCGCTCGAATTGCTGCGTCATCTGTCTTTGCTCTTCGTGCCGGCGGGCGTCGGCATCATGGTGTCGGCGAGCCGGATTCGCGGCGACGCAGTGGCGGTGATCGTCTCCGTTGCAGTCAGCACCACGCTGGCGATCGCCGTCGCCGCGCTCGTGACCCGCGCGCTGATGCGGCGCCAACGCCGGGATCCGGGCGCTTCGGAGGTGGTGTCGTGACCGCCATTCCGAAGCTCGGCGCCATCTGGGTCTATCTCGCCGCGAGCCCCTTGCTCGGCCTGACCATTACGCTGGTCGCCTATCTGATCGCCCAGTCCATCTACGCAAAGGCACGCTTCAATCCGCTCGCCAATCCGGTGCTGATCGCCGTGGCGCTGCTGGTGGTGCTGCTCGAAATTACGCACACGCCGTATGCCACCTACTTCGAAGGCGCGCAATTCGTCCACTTTCTGCTCGGGCCGGCGACGGTCGCGCTAGCACTGCCGCTCTACCGGCAGTGGCCCAAACTGCGCCGGTCCGCCCTGCCGCTGCTCGGCGGTCTCGTTGCCGGGTCGTTGACGGCCATCGTCTCGGCCGTCGGCGTGGCGGCGCTGTTCGGCGCGTCGCATCAGACTGTCGCGTCGCTTGCACCTAAATCCGCGACCACGCCGATTGCGATGGCGGTCGCCTCCGAGATCGGCGGCATTCCGTCATTGACCGCGGTGCTCGTGATATCCACCGGGGTATTCGGCGCCGTTTCGGCTCGTTTCATTCTGAACACGTTGAGTATCGACGAGCCGGAGGTGCGCGGTTTCGCACTCGGGGTTGCGTCGCATGGGATCGGCACGGCGTGGGCGTTCCAGGTCAGCGAGGAAATGGGCGCATTTGCAGGCCTCGGCATGGGCCTGAACGGCATCTTCACCGCGTTTGTCGTGCCGGTGCTGATGCCGCTTGCGGCGCGCTGGTTGTTTGCTTGAGGGCTTGAAGGCTTGAGTGCTTCACCGTCATAAGCAGAAAAGCCCGCGAAATGCGGGCTTTGCTACAACTTACAGCCAGCACCGCCTGCTTAGAAGCGGTGACGGATACCCACCGTGCCGACCACCTGCGAGTCGGTCGCCGAGCGGCTCACGCCAACGATATCCGCCGTGATGCCCGAGTCACCCACGCTGCCGACGTGCTGGTATGCCGCTTCAACATACACGTCGGTACGCTTGGACAACGCATAGTCGGTCTGCACCGTGATCTGCTGGTACTTCGGGCTCGCGCCGTTCAGACGGGCATCGGTGTACGTGTACGCGCCCGACAGCGTCCATGCCGGCGTGAAGGCGTAACGTGCGTTCAATTCATAGTTCGTGAAGCGCGCGCTGCCGCCCGTCAGCGCGAATCCGCTCGACGTACCCGACGCCGACGATCCGATCGCCGTGGCGTTGTTCAGTTGCGTCTGCGTGAACAAGAGGCCGACGTTGGCCGCGCCGAACGCATAGTTCACACCCGCGCCATAGGTGCGCTGACGGCTCGCGTTGAAGGTGGAGTCGCCGTTTGCCACGGCGCCGTTCGTGTTGGTGGTCGAGCCGCCGCCGTTCAATTGCAGGTAGCCCGCGGCAAATTTCAGACCGCCGAATGCGTACGATGCGCCGACGCTGTAGGCGCGGCTGTCCGCGAAGCTGCCCGCTGCATTCGAGAAGCCGTACAGCGCGCCGAACTTGAAGCCGGCGTAGTCGACGCTCTGGAATTTGACGGCGTTGTTGATACGCACCGAGTTGTTCAGGTTGTCGTTGTCGTACGGGTGCGACGCGAGCGTGCCGCCGTATTGCGTGCCGTTCAGCGCGAGCGGGGCAAGATAATCGACCACGCTGTCGTACTGGCGACCCAGCGTGACCGCGCCGAACTGGTCGCTCGACAAACCGACGAAGACCTGACGGCCGAATTCACGGCTGTTCTGACCGAGCTTGCCGGTCGACAGATTGAAGCCGTCTTCCAGCACGAAGATAGCCTTCAGGCCATTGCCCAGGTCTTCCGATCCACGCAGGCCCCAACGGTCGCCGTTCAGGATGCCGCTGGCTTGCTGGAAGTTTTTGCTGCCGCCCGAGTTGCTGGTGTAGGTCAGGCCCGTGTCGATCAGGCCGTACAGCGTGACCGAGCTTTGTGCGTGGGCGGCGCCCGCGGCGCCGACGAGTGCGAGCGAGAGGCCCGACAATACGAATTTGTTCATTGATTTCTCTCCTGTTTCGAATAGCGGATGCTATTGAGCGGCGGAGAATATCTCGCGGATCAAAATACTGTTTTTCAGTAAATTACTGACGTTGCGTTTATGCGACGCCATTGATTTTTTACTTTCAGATCGTTTCATTGGGGCGGCTAGTCTGGCGCCAGATAGGAAATGGAGCGCACTCCTCTCGCGAGCACGCTCCAAGTGCCTGCTTTAATGCTTCTCCCGGAGAAGCAAGCGGGCGCAGAATAGCATGCGGCATGCTCTCCAACGATTCACACTGGCCAATTTATTATTCCAATTAATTTCCACGGAAAGTATTTGGAATACATTTTCAGTCGAATAAACGCATTACGCCGATTATTTCGGCAATTGAAAATAGTCATTGCCAATTTTAAAAGCCGCTGGAATATCGCACGATCGGCAAAAAAGATGCACCCCATCCGCGATCTGTGCAGCTTCAAGGACGCGGCGCGGTGGTCAGGCTCGGTGCGCCGCCGGGTCCAGCCGGGTCTGGATTGCCGAACGCGGGAAGACTGCCGTCGGCGCGAGCGCGGGCGATTTCCTCGCGCACCTGGGCGCGTGTTTTCGGGCCGCTCTCTGACTTCAACGGGGTATCGGTGGCGGGCGTGAACTGCGGTGTCCGTTGTGTCGATTGCGCGGGTGCGGCTTGCGGGGTTGGCGGCGCTGCTGGGGTCAGCTGAATCGGCTGTATCGGCTGCGTCACAGCAGACGCTCTGGTTACGTTAGCGATGACCTTCGCCTCGGCCGGCACAGAAGGTGGAGAACTCGCAATGGCAGGCGCGCCGACGCCATTCGCTTTCCCGCCCGCCATGCTTCCCGCGCTAACTGCGGTTACTGCGGTTACTGCGGTTTCGGGAACCCGCGTGTTTTTCGCGTAACTGGAGGATGGACGGTTCGAGTGTTCGCGTATTGCAACGTGGCTTGCGTGGGGTCGACCTGTTTTCGAGGAAGACGACGCAAGTCGTGCCGATTTCACCCCTTGCCGCGTCGGCTTCTCCACATGCGCAGCAACTGGCGCGTGCTGCGCCTGCTCCGTGCGTGCTTCGACTTCTCTTTGCAGCGCGAGATCCTGTTCGTCATCCCGGTGTGCCGGCCGTATCGCGTCCAGTTGCGCCTGCGCAGCGGCAAGATCGTTGCGCTGCAAACTTCTTCGCGCCGCCCGTAGATTCCCGTCAATGGCCGCAGCGGATTCGCTGCGTGCAACGACCGGTCCGGAACTCACCGAACCGCTTATCGTGTCGCCGCGTGTGTAATGAGCCGACGCACTGTCGCGCTCAAGACCGAGCTCGTCCGTCGGCAACCAGCCTTTTCCCGACTGCGAAATAAAAGCCGCGATTGCCACCGCGCCGACAAAAAGGCTCGTCAGAACGATCTTCCTGGGTTCGCTCACGATGACGCCTCCCTCTCAATTCGTGGACATGCGCGTGTGCGGGATCGCAAACGCGCCCGAATTCATCAGAGGGTTCACAGCGAATCAATAGATGCCGCCGCAACGACCGCGAGTTCGGGCCGATACAGTCACAGACGAACAAGTGTGCAAGCTGGACGCGTCCTATCTGCTATTTATAGTCGCGAAACGTCGATTCGTCCGCTGGCATAGGTGTGTTGGCCGAAAAAGCCAGCTTGCTGGCCAGGCTTTCCTAGGACGATTGTTTGAACTGCGAATCAATGAAATAGCGGCTTTGAATTCGGCGTTTGAATTCGACGCATGCAGCGCGCGCCTACACGAGCGGCCCCTCGGTCTGCTTGCCGCGCACAGCAACCGCAATCGAGCTTCCGACAATCAACGCGATACCGAACAGCGACATGCTGCCGATCGTCTCGCCCCACGCGATATAGCCGAATAGCGCAGCCCACACTATGCTGGTGTAGTTATACGGCGCGAGCGCGCCGGCATCGGCCTGGCGGAATGCCATCGTCATCAGCAACTGCCCTGCCGTGGCAAATCCACCGAGCAACGCCATCACCGCGAGCGCCTGGATCGAAGGCGTACGCCACGCGAAAAATAGCGAGGCCCCGGCGACAATCGTGCCGATCACCGTGAAATACAGCACGGTGGTGCGCGAATCGTCAGTGGCGCGAATCCGCTTGATCTGGATGATCGATAACGCGCCGAAAAATGCGCTTGAAATCAGCAGCGCCGGACCGAGCCAATTCGAATGCGAACCGTCCGGGCGCACCACGAACAGCACGCCGACAAAACCGACCGCGGCGGCCAGCGCATCGCGCGGCTTGAGCGTTTCCTTCAGAATGAGTGGCGCAAGAACGATGACCAGCAAGGTCTCCGAGTAGACGATCGCCACCGCTTCGCTGAGCGGGACATAGGGCAGCCCGGCAAAGAACAGCCCCGAGGCGCCGAGCAACGTCAACGAACGCAAAGTCTGTCCGCGCACATCCATCTGCCTGAAACGATCGACAAGCGGTTTGCCGCGCAGGCAAACCGCCACGGCTGGCAACAGGCCGAACGCCATCCGGAAGAACGTCACTTCATTGGACGGATAGTCAAGCGTCACGGATTTCGCCAGAGCATCGACAAGCGCGAAGCAGAACATTGAAACCAGAATCAGCGCGACACTGCGCAGCGGCACGGCTGCATTCCGGACTGCGGTGATGGGCGGCATGAATTTTCCTCAGAGCGTGCGGAGAAGGCTGCGCCGCTTTGATTTCACCCCGATGAAAGGGTGGCGTAATGGTGACGTAATCGGAAAATGGATTATGCCTGCAGTGCCTCGCGGCATCGACCGGAAAAGCGCACCGAAAATACTGTATAAAAACACAGTATAATATCCAGGATGAACAGCCCTGCGCGCCTTGCGGGGCCATCGCTACGCCACGGTTGGAATGTATGGTGCATCAACAAGGCTTATTCGCACCCGAACCTGTGTCCCTCATCCATGATAAGGAGGGCGGGATTCGTTATTTACCTGATTCGATCCCGGCCATCGCCGCGCAGCAGTGGTTCAACCAGGCGCTCGGGAATATCGGCTGGATGAGCCAGCAGCGCATGATGTACGACCGGGAAGTGGCGGTGCCACGTCTGCTCGCCACTTTCTCGCGTGAGTCCGGAGATCTGCCGGCGCCGCTGGGCGAAGCATTTGAAGCCGTCCGCGCCCTGGTCGGCGCGCCGTTCAATCGCGTCGGCCTCAATCTCTATCGCGACGGCAACGACAGCGTCGCGCTCCACGGCGACAAGACGGAAAAGCTGATGCCCACCCAGCCTATCGCCATCATCTCGCTCGGCGCGAGCCGCCGCATGTCGATCCGGCCGAAAGCGGGGTCCGGCCGGATCGTGCATGTGGACCTGGAGCCAGGCAGTTGCATCGTCATGAGCTACGCCTCGCAATTCACGCATGAGCACGGCATACCCAAGGCGGCCGGCGTAACCGAGCCGCGTATCAGCCTGGCGTTTCGCTGCTTTGCCGTCTGACGCGGCTTCCGAGCCTGATTATTTTGCCGCGAGTTTCGCGGCGATCTGAGCGACGTGTCGGCCCTGGAAGCGTGCAATGGCCAGTTCGTTCTCGCTGGGGTGGCGCGAACCGTCGGCCTTGGTGAGCGTAGTGGCGCCATACGGCGTGCCACCCGAGATTTCGTCCATGTTGAGCAGGCGCGATTCGGAATACGGCACGCCAACGATCACCATGCCCTGATGCAGCAGCGTCGTGTGAAAGCTCGTGATCGTGGTCTCCTGCCCGCCATGCTGGCTCGCGGTACTGGAGAACACGCTGCCGACTTTGCCGATCAGGCCGCCGCTCATCCACAAGCCGCCGGTCTGATCGAGGAAGTTGCGCATCTGCGCGCACATGTTGCCAAAGCGCGTGGGCGTGCCGAAGATAATGGCGTCCGCGTTGCCCAACTGCTCGACCGTTGCCACCGGCACATGCGCAAACGCCGCGCGCGCCGCTGTGGCGCCGCTCTTCTCCAGCACCTCGTCGGGCACGAGTTCCGCCACCTGAAACAGCGAGACGTCCGTATCGGCCACCTCGCGCGCACCTTCCACCACTGCCTCGGCCATTCGATAAATGTGCCCGTACATGCTGTAGAACACCACCTGAATCGTGGTTGCCATTGCCGCTCTCCTGGTTGGTCGGATCACACCGGTTTCACGCTCGCGTCATCTCAGCTTCACATCGCATTTCCACTTCACCGCTCGCTTACGTCACGCCAAGTTTCGCGAGCAGTGCTTTAGCGGCCGCTTCCGAGGACGCGGGATTTTGCCCCGTGATCAGATTGCCCGCGATCACGACATGCGACTGCCAATCCGGCCCCTTCGAATATCTGCCGCCGCTCTTCTTCAACATATCTTCGACGAGAAAAGGCACCACATCGGTAAGACCGACCGCCGCTTCCTCGGCATTGGAAAAACCGGTAACCGGCTTATCGCACACGAGCGGCGTTTCATCCGGCGCCTTCGTATGCCGTAGCACACCAGGCGCGTGACATACCGCGCCGACGGGTTTTCCCGCGGCATAGAGAGCTCCGATCAGGGCAATTGAATGCGGGTCTTCGGCAAGATCCCACAGCGGTCCATGACCGCCGGGATAGAACACCGCGTCATAGTCCGCAGCCGACACTGTGGAAAGCTTCGCGGTATTCGCTAATGCTGCCTGCGCGTCTGCGTCCTTCCTGAATCGACGGGCCGCGTCGGTCTGCGCATCGGGATCGTCACTCTTCGGGTCGAGCGGCGGCTGGCCGCCTTGGGGTGAAGCGAGCGTCATCTCGACGCCGGCATCTTTGAACACGTAATAAGGTGCGGCAAACTCTTCGAGCCAGAAACCGGTTTTCCGGCCTGTGTTGCCGAGCCGGTCATGTGACGTCAGTACCACCAGAATCTTCATGGAAACCTCGCGAGTCAGTTCAATTCGCGCTGCACCAAGCCGTCGATCGGCGTCGCCGGCTCCAAGCGTTCTGGCAGTATAGGCGGCTATCCGGAACGCAGAAGATGTTTTCCCGTTTGCTAAGCGCGGCCGACGCGATTGGCACGATTGTCACGATTCGCAAACAGCCGCGCCGCACATTACAACGCCGCGTCAGACAACATAAATTTCAGGGTTCTCCACCAAGGGCAAGAACTGCCCTGTGCGCCCATCCAGTGCGAGCATCGCGCCACTTCCGATGTTGAAAATCCAGCCGTGCAATCGCAGTGTTTTGTTCGCGAGGCCCACGGCCACCGACGGATGCGTGCGAATGTTCGCCAGTTGAGCCATCACGTTATCTTTGACCAAAGCGTCGAGACGCTCCGCATCCGATGCGTAAGTTCGTGACGCGTTAATCGCTTTCGCCGCATCGGCGTGACGGAGCCAACCCGCCACTGCCGGCAGATGATCCAGGTTCTTGCACGTGCAGATCGCCGTCATCGCCCCGCAATTAGAGTGCCCGCAAATCACGATATCCTGCACGCCCAGTACCGCCACCGCATATTCGACGGTAGCCGAGACCCCACCCGGCTCCGGGCCATATGACGGCACGATGTTGCCCGCGTTGCGGATGACGAACAGTGCGCCGGGCTCCACCTGGGTCAGTAGCTCGGGAACGACACGGCTGTCCGAGCAGGTCACGAACAACGTGTTCGGACGCTGCGAGATCGACAAACGTTTGAACAATGCGCTTTGCTGCGGGAAGACCTCGCGTTGAAAGCGGATGAGCCCATCTATGATTTCCTGCACGACGTTCTCCGGATAGTCAAAGCCTTAAGCCTGCCGAACCTGCGGCAAAGGCCCGAGGCGTGTCTGCGATCGGTTCGCGCGACTATACCGCAGCCGCGGTCACGGCCTTATCCTTCATCGGTCGACGTTGCAAGCTTGTGGTCGATTCTTAAACACAAACTGTACGCCCGCCCATCCTGACGCCGAAGATAAAAAAACCCCGGATGTTGCCAGCCGGGGCCAACTCTCTCGCTCGCACACCGGAAACCGTGCGTGCATCAGTACTGTACCTGCGCGGACGAAGCGGATATATACGCGAGTCTGGAAGAATCCTTTCCATCGCTCGCCCGCTTCGTGGCTTGAACCCAAACGCGTTGCGCTAATGCGCGCCGTCACTTCGCTGCACGCATAAGCGCAACACAACCGGGTCGATCGCCACCGACCGCGTCTTTGGAAAAGCGAATGATTTAGCGGCTATACATCGCATTCCAGTCGGCAGAGGAAACCGCCGGGCGTCCGCTCTGCGATGTCCCTGCAACGCTGCCGCCGTAGCCGCTCATGTTGCTGTTTTGCGCGGCAATCCGTGCTTCCGCGGCCTGGATCGCGTCGGGATAATGCGCTTCGTCGCCGTCACCGACGCGATAACCCGCCTGCTGAAGTTGAACCAGTTCGGCACGCACCTGCTCGCGCGTGATACGGGAATTCGATTGCGCAAAAACGGTGGCCGAGGCAGCAAGCGAAGCAACGATAACGACGGCCTTGATCAAAGACTTCATGATAAAAACAACCTCCGATGAGTGATGGGTTGCGGTCTGTCGAGCGATGCGCTCCGTGACCGCAGAACCTATTATTAGCCCCAATTCCTCCGGGAATAACTGGCGCACATCGAAGGGATTGTTGTTGAGTCTGGAGAAATCGCCCGGCCACGCACGGCCGGAGGAATATCGCAATGTTTGCAACTGCGCCATGCATTGCGACATGAATGACGCGTGCCGCGATCAGAAGCGCGTGCGCAAGCCCACCGTACCCACCACCTGGTTACCGGTCGAAGACGCGCCGCCCGCCGTATTGATGAAGGCGGTGTAGCCCTCACCGCTCACGTGCTGAACCATCGCCTCGGCGTACACGTCCGTGCGCAGCGACAACGCATAGACGGCCTGCAGATTCACCTGATTCCACTTCGGATCGGTGCCAAATGTCGACGTGCCGCCAACATGCGCGTTCGTGTATGTGTACGAAGCACCGAGGCTTAGTGCAGGCGTCACCGCGTACTTGCCATTCACTTCGAAGTTGTTGAAACGCATGGACCCATGCGTCGCACCGAACGACGCCGTATTCTGAAACTGGCTATGCGTGTAGACAAAACCCGTCGTCACCGGCCCGAAGCCGTAGCTCAATGCCGCCCCGGCCGTGCGCTGAACATCCGCGCCAAGCTGGAAACCGACCGTGCCATTGGCCGTCGATTCCGCGAGATCGACCGCGCCGCCCGTGTTCGTCGTCGAGTTGGAACCGTTGATCTGCAGGTAGCCCGCGGCCGCCTTGAACGGACCGTTGCTATAGCTCACCCCCGCGCTATAAGCACGATTGATCGCAAAGCCGGTGTTGTTCGAAAACGCGTAGAGGCCGCCGAACTTCAGCCCGCCGTAGTTCACGCTTGTGTACTTGACGGCGTTGCTGATCCGTACCGAGTGATTCAGGTTGTCGTTGTCGAACGGATGGGCGAAGCCTGTATCGCCGAAGGTGCCGGCCGTGCCCGATAGCGGCGCGACGAAGTCGACGAGCGAGTCGTACTGGCGACCGAGCGTAAGCGTGCCGAATTGCGTGCTGCTCAGGCCGGCAAATGCCTGGCGGCCGAACATGCGGTTGTTCTGGCCGAGCTTGCCGTTCTGCACGTTGTAGCCGTTTTCAAGCACGAAGATGGCCTTCATGCCGCCGCCGAGATCCTCGCCGCCGCGCAAGCCGAAGCGGCTGCCGTTGATATTGCCGCTCGTCGCCTGAACGAGCGCGCCCTGCGAGCCGCCCTTCTTGACGTTGTTGGTATACATCACGCCCGCGTCAATGAGGCCATACAGCGTGACCGAACTTTGTGCGTGCGCCGCGGTAGCGGCAAGTGCTGCGAACGCCGCGACTGCGGCGGAAATCTTTTTCACGGTAATGCTCCTGCGTAGCTGAGGTCGGGTGTTGAACAGCGACGCGGAGTATAAAAACCCGGAACCGTAAAACGAATGGCTGGGCCTTGGAGCAGTCCTTTATAAATTCAGGAACAATCGTTCATCAACATGCAGCAATCCTGACGCGATGCGACAGTGCGCTGTGTCTTGACCACCCGAAGACGCTGACCGGCACGCCGGCGCCGCGGGACAGGTTGCGTGCGAACAACAAGCCGGCCCGCCGGTGCAGTGCGCTATTTCATGCGTTGCCACACGACTTTCGACGATCCATAGCCGAAGGCACCCGGCGTGATGTACGTCAGCCGGTTGCCGTCGAGCGTAAATGGGCGGCGCTGAACGTCGGCGTCCCAGTTCGGAAAGGTGCTCTTCCTGATGTGAAAGACGATAACGTGCGCCGCCGTGTCCACGGTATACGTGCCGAAATGCGCGACGTGGCCGCGGGCGACCTTCGCGTTCTCTTCCGGCGTGCCTTGCTGCCGGTCCCCCGACGTGAATTTCGGCAGGTCGGCACTCAGCACGAGCAGCACGTAGCGGCCGTCGTTCCCGAAGATGAGTTGCCCTTGCGGATGCGGGCCGAGCAATTCTGCTTCGTTGCCGCTCTTCGCCACCGTCAGCGAGACGAGCGACCACGATCCCACGAGGCTGTCCGCCGCCTGAGCAACAGCATTTGGCACTGGCGCGCAGAATGCCATGAGCGCCAGTACGATGGCGGCGAGAAACTGCTGCGTTGGTTTCATGACGTTCTCCACGCGCGCGGGGACGTGAAGTCAGACGAATCCGTCGCGCTTCGCCAGCACCTGCGGAAAGATCCGCCGTCCGATTACACGGCGCGCCATTCCCGGACTCGACCGCGTACCGGCGTCCACAATCGCGTGGAGGCGACGATGTCGGGCGAGACAACAGACAATGGGGATTGTGGCCGGGTGCTTTGAAGCGTAGGTGGTTTGCCGGTGAAAAGCTATGGGAGCGGGCCCGGCGCTCACATGCCGGCCCGCCCTCCCAGGTCAGGATCGGGGCCGCTCGGGCCTCAGTTGAAATCCCCGGTTTCGAGTTCCACGGATTTTCCCCCATTTTTTTCGAGGACCCGGCGCGTAGCATTTTCAATCCGCGCGCGATTGGCTTCAAAGGTCCCGACCAGATTGTGGGCCGATGGACCCTCGTTGCCGAAATGGTCGTTCAGCGCATCCAGCGACACGCTGCACCAGACGTCAGTCCCATCGACATTGGCTTCGAAGGCGACGCGCGCCGCTGCCACCACTTCACGGCGTCCGGTGAATTCGATCCTCATAATGACCCTCCATTTGGCGAAATTCACGCTGAATGGGCGAAACTTGTGCCAGGGCGCTTTGGCGTTGCTTTAACTCCGCTTTGACTTCGCGCTTCAACTTCGCGCTTTAAATCCGCTTACTTGCCGCTTTAGCCCGGTCACCGCTTTCCGCGTTCAGCGCATATTCTCCGCAAGGTGCATACTCGACCTCGGCCGCCTTCTGACGGCCGCGCTTTTGCGTCCCGGCATGGCTCTCACCTGTCACACCGCCGGACGCTTCCCACATCCTAATACTACCGCCCCATGTCCCGCAGCCCGCAATCGTCGCGTCCTTTAGTCATTGCCGCAGTCATGGCCTCAATGGCGATGGTCGCCATCGAAGCCACCATCGTGTCCACCGCCATGCCGCAGATCGTCGCGCAACTCGGCGATCTGCATCTGTATAGCTGGGTCTTTTCATCGTTCCTGCTAACGCAAACCGCCATGACCGTGGTCTTCGGCAAGCTCGCCGATCTCTATGGGCGCAAGCCGGTCATGCTCGCCGGCATCGCGATCTTTCTGCTCGGCTCGGTGTTGGCCGGCTTCGCCTGGTCGATGCCCGCCATGATCGTGTTCCGCCTGATTCAAGGCATCGGCGCGGGCGCGATCCAGCCGGTCACGCTCACCATCGTCGCCGATCTCTATCCGGCGCGCGAACGCGGCAAGGTGCAGGGTTATCTTGCCAGCGTGTGGGCCATTTCAGCGGTGGTCGGGCCAATGGTCGGCGGCTTCATCATTCACAACCTCTCGTGGGCGTGGATCTTCTGGATGAACGTACCGATCGGCCTTGCCTCCGCAGCCGGCTTCATCGCGTTCCTGCGCGAATCGGAGCGGCATGCGCGTCCGTCGATCGACTTCGCGGGCGCGGCGCTGTTCATGGCGGCCATCGCGGCTCTGATGATGGCACTGACTTACGCCGGCGACGACGACATGGCCCGTGCCTCGCTCGCAGGCGCCGCGTTCGCACTGTGCCTGTTGCTGTTCGTATTCCAGGAGCGCCGCGCGGCCGAGCCGATGATCTCGTTCGCGCTCTGGAGCCGCCGGCCGATTGCCGCGTGCAATGCCGCAACCGTGCTGTCCGGCATGATCCTGATGGGTGCCACCACCTTCCTGCCGATGTATGTTCAGGGCGTGCTGCACCGCTCGCCGGTGGTCGCCGGTCTGGCACTCACGATGATGATGGTGGGCTGGCCGGCGGGCGCGACGCTCGCGGCGAAATCGTTTCACCGCATCGGCTTGCGGCGCATTCTGATCGGCGGCAGCGCGTTCGTGCCGCTCGGCGCGTTCCTGCTCATGTTCCTGCAGCCTGGCGGCTCGCCGCTCGTCGCGGCGTTCGGCTCGCTCATCATGGGCTTCGGCATGGGCACATCGAGTGTCAGTTCGCTGGTGCTGATTCAGGAAATCGTCGAGATGAACGAGCGCGGCAGCGCCACCGCGTCGAATCTCTTTTCGCGCAATCTCGGCAGCACGCTGGGCGCGACCCTGTTCGGCGCGGTGCTCAACTTCGGGCTCAGTCACTCGAAGGACGTCGCCGTGGTCACCTCGGATCAATTGAAAGCGTTGCTGCAGAATCACGTGGCGAGTCTCGCCGACAGCGACATGATCCGCATGGTGTTGCATCAGTCGCTGCATCTGACCTTCATCTCGATCTTTGCGATTGCGATTTTTGTGGTCGTGCTGCTGGGCTTCGTGCCCGCAGTCAATATCGGGCCGGCGAAGAAGGTCCCGCTGGAAACGTTGTCGCCGCTTGAGGACTGAGCTTCGCTACGCGCCGCCCGCGGGCAAGGCGGTGGCAAAAAAATCGACCGCCCGTTGGGCGGTTTGCGCATGCACCACGTCGCGATCGACACCCGGATCGTCCTTGCAGATCGTTGCAAGGCGTTCCATCGCTCCGGGGAGGCAGGTGTCCAGAAACGTGTAGTGCGAGGCGCGCGGGACCATCGTGATGCTTGCCTTGGGCATCAACCCTGCGATGCGGTGAATGTTGGTGTCCACCGGCGCGGTCACGTCGGCCATGCCCGCCAGCAGCGACACGGGAATGGTCACGTCCGCGAGCGAGGTGCTGTCGAACGCCTCGCCTAGCGCCGGCGCGATCGCAAAGACCGCCTTGATGCGCGGGTCCCGGTACGAGTCGCCGACTCGCGCCTGTGACGCCTTCGTTTCCGGCGACAGCGCGGCGAGCATCAAGGGGGGCGCGCCGGGGTCCTCATGGAGTCTGGCGAGTTCCGGCGGGTGGCAGATGGCATCGGCCTCCGGTGACGTGCAGAAGCGCTCGAACGCCGCCAGATTGGTTCGCGCGCCCGCCAGTTCGAGAACCGTATACCCACCGAGCGAGAAGCCCACTGCGCCGATCCGGTCCCGGTCGACATGCGGACCCAGCATCGGGTCGGCGAGGACGCCGTCCAGCACTTCGCTGGCATCTGTCGCGCGTTCCCACCAGAGCATGAAGCCGTCGCGGGTCAGCGGCTCCAGGGCGTTGTTCCCCGGATGATTGGTGCCCGCCACGATATAGCCCTCGGCGGCGAGCGCCGATGCCAGCCAGTCGAGACTGTCCGCGCTGCCGCCGGTACCGTGCGACAGCACGAGGAGCGGATAGGTTGCGCGCGCACTGGAAAGCGGCGCATCAACGGCAGCCGGATGCCCGTGGAAAAGCCGATGACCGGGCGCGCCGATGTCATGCGCAACCTCGGGGCGAGCCGGATCGGCCGGATACCAGATGGTCGTCACCAGCGCCTGGGTCCGCGCCTCGCGCCAATGACGGGCCACAGCGGGATGAAAAACGCGCGTCGCCTCGCCCACATGCCAGGAAGCATGATCTGCCGGCACGGCGGCGCCCGCCCAAAACAACGCCGCCGAACACCCGAGCGCGGCACAGCATGAACGAAACATAGTTAGTCCTTGCGAGTGGGGATCGTCAGATTCGTCGCGTTCGGTGCGGGACTTCGTCATGGCGCTAGGATAGCGGCCTCAGTGGCGGAAGATGGTGCGGAGTTTGCGAAATTTGTTGAGGCGCGGATGGCATGGCGGCGCCTCAATCACCGCCCCGGCGGAGCCCCATCATCCACGTATAGACAGCATCCACCGCCGCGGAGCGCGCCGGCTGCGCCGAGCGCATCAACCAGAGCGGCGCGAGCGCGAACCCCGGCACTTGCGGCAAGACCTCGACGCGCCCGCTCGTCAATGCGTCGCCAGCCGTGAGGCGGGACACCATCGCGATACCGCCTTCCTGCTCGGCGGCGGCCACGAGGATGCGAGCATCGTCGACCGTCATCGCACGCCGCGTACGCAAACCGCCGCGCCTCAATTCAGGCAACCAGGGCGCCCACTCCGGACGCGGCTCGTGAACCAGCAGCGGGGCCTGCGTCAGGACTTCGGGAAAAGGCGCCGAACGTAGACGGCGCGCGGTCATGGGCCCGCAAATAGCGATCGCTTCCTCGTCGAGCAAAGGTTCGCAGATCACTTCTGGCGTGCGGATTTCCTTGGCAGACACGACCAGATCGACATCGACACGATCGATCTCGTTCACCTCGTCCCCGGTGATGAGCCAGATCTCGATGTTCGGCAACGCTGCCGAAAACGCCGGCATGCGCGGCATGATCCAACCCGTCGCAAACTGCGGCGCGCAATAGACGATCACCGAATCGGGATTGCCGTACGGCTCGATGCGATCGCGTCCATCCGCGAGGGTCGTCATCGCCGACGTCACGGTCTGCGCATACAACGCGCCGGCGGCCGTCAGCGCCACGCCACGCCCGATCCGCCGGAACAGCGGCTGCCCGGTCCATTCCTCGAGTTGCTGGATCTGATGGCTGATCGCCGATTGCGTCAGCGCCAGTTCCTGCGCGGCGCGCGTGAAGCTGCCGAGGCGCGCGGCAGCGTCGAAAGCGAGCAAGGCCTGCAGTGGGGGAAGTCTACGCATTGGGTCACCATGGCCACGGTCAGCTATTAGAAATATCGATACTTCCAGCAAGATTCTTCGCTATTCGCCGGAATATTGCCTCGCAATGATAGCGCCAGTTGCCCTTCACACGTCGTCTGCCGCGCAGTTTGCCACTGCGACAGACATGAGAAATATTTGTGTGACGGCTCTCATTGAAACTGACCGGATCGACACTGCATGTCCCAGAACCTGCCCCTGAATCTGAACGCTTTGCAACCCACCGCCGGCGCTGACCCTGCTGCCGCGCAACCCGCTGCCCCCACTTACGCCGGCGTGCTCTCCTTCATGCGCCGGCCCTACACGCGCGACCTCACCGGCGTCGACGTCGCCGTATCGGGCATTCCACTCGACCTCGCGACCACCTTCCGCCCCGGCACGCGGTTCGGCCCGGCGGGCATGCGCGCGGCCTCGGTGCAACTGGCCGAGCTGGGCGCGTTTCCGTGGGGCATCGACCCATTCGATCATCTCAACGTAGTCGACTACGGCGACTGCTGGTTCGACGCTCACAACCCGCTTGGCATTCGCGACGCGATCATCGCTCACGCCCGCGAGATTCTCGCGACCGGCACCCGCATGCTGACGCTCGGCGGCGATCACTACATCACTTATCCGCTGCTGGTCGCGCACGCTGAAAAATACGGCAAGCCGCTGAGCCTGATTCATTTCGACGCGCATTGCGACACCTGGCCGGACGACAACCCCGATTCGCTGAACCACGGCACGATGTTCTACAAGGCGATCCGCGAAGGGCTGATCGACCCTGCGCGTTCGGTGCAAGTCGGCATCCGCACCTGGAACGACGACTTCATGGGCGTGCGCATTCTCGACGCGCCATGGGTCCACCGCAACGGCGCGCAAGCGACGATTGACGAAGTGTTGTCGATCGTCGGCGATGCGCCCACCTACCTCACTTTCGACATCGACTGTCTCGATCCGGCCTTCGCGCCCGGCACTGGCACGCCGGTGGCGGGCGGACTGAGTTCGGCACAGGCGCTGGAGATCGTTCGCGCGCTGGGCGCCGTGAATCTGGTGGGCGCGGACGTGGTGGAAGTGTCCCCGCCCTACGATCACAGCGACGTCACCGCGCTCGCCGCGGCCCACCTTGCCGCCGACATGCTGTGCCTGATGCGCAATCAGAAACTGCAACGCCAGCAGCGCGTGTCAGACCACAACCGCTCCGTTGAACCCATCGCAGGATGACCACCATGCCCCATACCGTCACGAAGCGGACGCCCGCCGCACCCTTGCTGGCCGCGCTCCTGTTCTGCGCATTCGGCGCCACCGTGCACGCCGACGAGAAGCAACTCAATCTGTACAACTGGGCCGACTACATCGCGAAAGACACGGTGCCGAACTTCGAGAAAGAGTCCGGCATTCATGTGCAATACGACGTCTACGACGGCGACGAAACCTTGCAGGCGAAACTGCTGACTGGTTCGACGGGCTACGACGTCGTAGTGCCGACCTCGAACTTTCTCGCCAAGCAGATCGAAGCCGGCATCTACCAGAAACTCGACAAATCGAAACTGCCGAATCTGGCGAACCTCGATCGCAGCCTGCTCAAACTGGTCTCGGATGCGGACCCCGGCAATCAGTACGCGGTGCCGTGGGCGTGGGGCACCACGGGGCTTGGCTACAACGTGACGCGGGTCAGGAAGATTCTCGGCAACGATGCGCCGCTCGATAACTGGGACATCCTTTTCAAGCCCGAGTATCTGGGCAAACTGAAGAGTTGCGGCGTGTCGGTGCTCGATGCGCCGACCGATGTGTTCGCGGTCACACTGCACTATCTCGGCCGCGATCCGAACAGCGCGAACCCGGCCGACTACCAGGCCGCGTACGAAGCGCTGAAGAAGATTCGCCCGTACATCACGCAGTTCAACGCGACCAGTTATATCAACGATCTCGCGGGCGACGACATCTGCTTCGCGCTGAGCTGGTCGGGCGACGTGTCGATGGCGAGCCATCGCGCGCGTGAAGCCAACAAAAGTTACGAGGTCAAATACTTCATTCCTCAAGGCGGCGCGCCGGTCTGGTTCGACATGATGGCGATCCCGAAAGATGCGCCGCATCCAGAAGCCGCGCTCGACTGGATCAACTACATCGAGCGCCCCGAAGTTCATGCGGGGATCACCAACGCGGTGTTCTATCCGAATGCGGATGCCGCCGCGCGCAAATTCGTGCGGCCGGAAATTCTCAACGATCCGACCGTGTATCCGCCGGAGTCCGTGCTGAAAACGCTGTTTCTGCTCAAGCCGCTGCCGGCGCAGATCAAGCGCCTGGAAGGCAGGCTATGGGCGCAGTTGAAGACAGGCGGATAACCGAAAGGCGGCTGCGGTTCAGCCGCCTTTCGCGTATAGCGTCGACTCCGCGAACCCTTCGGCGGCGAGCACCTGTCCGACAAGAATCAGCGCCGTCCGCTCGATGTGAGTCGTCTGCACTTTGCCGACGATGTCGTCGAGCGTACCCGTGATCTTTTCTTCGTCCGGCCAGCTCGCCCGATAGATCACCGCGATCGGACACTCACCGCCGTAATGCGGCCGCAATTCATCCACAATGCGCGCGAGATGGCGCACACCGAGGTGTATCGCCATCGTCGCGCGATGTCTTGCCAGGTCGGCGAGTTGCTCGCCTTCCGGCATCGTTGTTTTGCTTGCGAAGCGCGTGAGGATCAGCGTCTGCGAAATATTGGGCAACGTGAGTTCACAACCGAGCGTTGCCGCGCAGGCTGCAGTCGCCGTCACGCCGGGCACGATTTCGTAAGGAATGCCGAGTTCGCGAAGTCGGCGAATCTGCTCGCCGATCGCACCATACAACGACGGATCGCCGGAATGCACGCGCGCCACGTCCTGGCCCTTCTCGTGTGCGGACTTGAGTAACGCGACGATCTGATCGAGGTCGAGATCGGCCGTATTCACGACCTGCTCCGCGTGATGCCCCTCCAGCACAGCGGCCGGCACCAGCGAACCGGCGTACAGGATCACGGGGCAGCCGCGCACGAGGCGCTGCCCTTTCACTGTGATCAGTTCCGGGTCGCCGGGACCCGCGCCGATAAAAAACACCGTCATTCACGACTCCATGATTCGTTCGGCAGGCATGTCATGCATGCATGCATGCATGCATGCACGCGCCATTTAACTTGAAACTCGCAGTGCTTCCAGCAAGTCGGCCACGTTCGCAAACTCGCGATCGACCGCGGGCAACTCGGGGCGCCGCAGCATCACGACCGGCAAGCCGCGTTCGCGCGCGACTTCGAGTTTCGCTTCGGTGGCGCTGCCGCCGCTGTTCTTGCTGACGAGGACATCGAACGCTTCCGCGCTGAACAGCATTCGCTCGCCTTCAAGCGTAAACGGGCCGCGTGCCGCCAGAATCCGCGCGCGTGGATTGGTTTCATGCGCGTCGAGGCAGCGCACCGTCCAGAACTGCTGCGGCGGAATGTCGTCGAGATGCGCAAGCGGTTCGCGTCCGAGCGTGAAGAGCGGCCGACTGAACGGAGCGAGCGCGGCCGTAAGTTCGGCCCAATCGCCGACCATGCGCCAGTCGTCGCCGGCTTGCGGCTGCCAGCCTGCGCGGCGCAGCGCCCAGCACGGCACGCCCGCCTCCCCAGTCGCTTTGGCGGCATTGGCGCTGATCTGCGCGGCGTACGGATGCGTTGCGTCGACCACGAGGCCGATACGTTCGTCCGCGATGTAACGCGCCATGCCTTCACAACCACCGAAGCCGCCCACACGCACGCCGCACGATAGATCGTCCGGCACCTTGCCGAGGCCCGCGAGACTGTACACGTGCCCGGGGCCGAGTTGTCTTGCGATCCGCAAAGCGTCGCCGGTGCCGCCGAGTAGCAGGACCCGCGTCATTTCGCGGCTCCGATCAGATTGCCCTGGCGATCGATCGCGAACATTTCGACCGCGACCTGCGGCGGCACGATATCCCGTGCGACAGCAAGCGCATGCCGGCAGACGATATCGCCGAGCGGCACCTGTTGCGCGTGCGCCAACGCGACGGCCTGCTGACTCGTATTGGCGGCGAGGATCGCCGCCTGCAACGCGTCGTCTGCGCCATGCGCGGCGGCCCATGTGGCAAGCCGTTCCAGATCGATGCTCGAATTGCGGCTATGCAGATCGAGGTGCCCGGCTGCCAGCTTGCTGAGTTTGCCGAAGCCGCCGCACACGCTCAGCCGCTCGACCGGTGCGCGCTTCATATGCTTGAGCACCGCGCCGACGAAGTCGCCCATTTCGATCAGCGCGATATCCGGCAGACCGTAGTGCGCGCGCATCGCGTCTTCGCTTGCATTGCCGGTGCAGGCTGCGAGATGGAGGTAACCGTTCGCGCGCGCGACGTCGATGCCCTGATGAATCGACGCGATATAGGCCGAGCACGAAAACGGCCGCACGATGCCCGTGGTGCCGAGAATCGACAAGCCGCCGAGAATACCGAGGCGTGGATTCATTGTTTTCAATGCGAGCGCTTCGCCGCCTTCCACACCGATCGCCACTTCGAAACCGCCGCTGTATCCATGCTCCGCCGCGAGCTCGCTCAAATGCTCGGTCATCATCTTGCGCGGCATGGGATTGATCGCGGGTTCGCCGACCGGCAGCGTGAGGCCCGCGCGCGTCACGGTGCCGACGCCCGGTCCTGCACGGAATTGCACACGGGCTTCGGCGATCAAGCGCACGCGGGCGAATACGATTGCGCCGTGCGTTACGTCGGGGTCGTCGCCAGCATCTTTCACCGTGCCGGCTTCTGCGCCGTCGGCGGTCAGGCGGCAGAACACCAGCGGCATGGGTACATGCTGGCACTTCGGCAACACGATCTCCGCGACCTCGCTAACGATACCCGCGAGCAACAGACGCGCGGCTGCGAGCGACGTCGCGGTGGCGCAACTGCCGGTCGTGTAGCCGCTACGCAGCGGGACGGGTTGTTCGGGCGTTTCGTCGCGCATTACGGTTGGGGGGAGTCGGCTGGGGTAGATATGGCGCGCTTGGTGAGCTCCAGCAGCGTAATCGGCAACGCCTGACGCCACGTATCGAAGCCGCCGAGCGGCTGCGCCTCGGCCAGCGCGATGCGGGTCAACGTGCCGCCGTGCTGCTCCCGCCACGCCGCGAGCGCCGCCTCGCCTTGCAAGGTCACCGCGTTGGCGACCAGTCTCCCGTCGTCGCGCAGGCGCGCCCAGCAGGCGTCGAGCACGCCCGGCGCCGTGACGCCACCGCCGATGAACACGGCATCCGGCGCCGTCAATCCTTCCAGCGCCTCGGGCGCGCGGCCGGCCACCAGCTGCAAACCCGGTACGCCCAACGCATCGCGATTGTGTTCGATGAACCGCTGCCGCTCCGCGTGCCCTTCGATCGCGATCGCGCGGCAAGTCGGATGCGCGCGCATCCATTCGATGCCGATCGAGCCGCTGCCCGCGCCCACATCCCAAAGCAGTTCGCCAGGCGTCGGCGCGAGGCGCGCCAGCGTGATCGCGCGGACGTCGCGTTTGGTCAACTGACCGTCGTGGCGAAAGGCGTCGTCGGGCAAGCCGGTAGTCAGCGGCAGACGCGGAGCGCCCTCCGTGGCACGGCATTCAAGCGCAATCAGGTTCAGCGCCGCCACCTCGCCCGCGGACCATTGGTCAGCACGGCCGTCGATACACCGCTCCAGATCGCCGCCCAAATGTTCCAGCACGGTCATCCGGGTCGCGCCGAAAGCGCGCGCATTCAGCAGTTCGGCCAACGCGGCGGGAGTGCGCCCATCGGCGCTCAGCACGAAGACGCGCGCGCCGTCGTGCAAATGCGCATTCAGCGTCGGCAACGGCCGTCCTACCAGCGAAACCGCGGCGACATCCTGCAACGGCCAGCCAAGCCGCGCGGCTGCCAACGACAACGACGACGGCGCGGGCAGCACCCGCAACTCGCCTGCCGGCAACTGCCGCGCCAGCGTCGCGCCGACACCGAACAGCATCGGGTCACCGCTCGCCAGCACACAGACGGACCCGTTCCGCTCCGCCAGCAAAGGCGCGAGATCGAACGGCCTCGGCCATGCCGCCCGGCGCGCGGCGAGACGTGCGGGCAGCATCGCCAGATGCCGTTCACCGCCGTACACCACCGACGCCTCCAGCAAAGCACGCCGCGCGGGCTTCCCCAAGCCGGCGAAGCCGTCATCGCCTATGCCTACCACGGTCAGCCACGCCGGCATGCATCCATCCTCATTCTGTATCTTCAAATAATGCGCTGTGCCACGCCGATCAAAGCGTCCAGCCTCGTTGTGCTGTTCGAAAAAAGGCATAATACAGCCGCCGGTGCCCTTCGGGGCCGAAGAGGGAACACAGTGCCACTGTGGCTGCCCCCGCAACTGTATGCAGCGAGTCCGCCTGCGCTCCGCGCCACTGGTTCGACCGGGAAGGCCGCGGCGGACGCTGACCTGCCAGCCAGGAGACCTGCCGGCCAGACTGTTCGTGCCAGCCTACATCGGGCGGGGTGTACCGATGCCGCAGCAATGCCCGCCTGGGCGGCGCTCGGGCCGTCGCGCGACCCTCAACCCGGTGTCCGTCTTGAATCAAGCTTCGCCCTCCACGGTTTTGCCCGACGCGGCCCTCGCGCTGCGGCCCTCGGCATGTCCGGGGTTGCTGCGCATCGTCGCCGCGCGCGATGGCGGGATCTGCCGGATCAAATTGCCTGGCGGCGAGCTGAGCGCGGCGCAAGCTGGCGTGATCGCCGACGTCAGCGAGCGGCATGCGGCCGGCGTGATCGAACTCACGAATCGCGCGAATCTGCAGGTGCGTGGCGTGCGCGGCGGGCATGAAACGGCGTTGATCGCGGCGCTGATCGAGGCGGGTCTTGGACCCGTTCCGGCGACGCGTGCAGCGGATGCTTCAAAAACACCATCGCCGGCCACACAAACAGCGCCTAGCCCGCTATCAGCGACCGCTGCGGACGATGTGCGCAATCTGATGACGAGCCCGACTGCCGGGCGCGATCCATTTGCGCTCATCGACACAAGGCCGCTCAGCATCGACCTGCTCACCCTGCTACAAACCGAAGCGCGTTTCGCGGCACTATCGCCCAAATTCGCGCTATTGCTCGACGGCGGCGAGCGCCTGGCCAGGCTCGATCATCCGCATGATGTCTGGCTGGCGGCGACGCAAGCGCGAGACGGTGCGCGATTTGTGTTTGGTCTGGCGGGTTGTCCGCCTGGGGTGGCAAGCGCGAACGCGGATGCGGATACCGATGCGTTCCGGCATGCCGAATACGCCGACTCGCATGACTCCACCGAGCGTCCTCGCACGGATAGCACCGGCGCCCTCGCAGCCGTGCTGCCATCGCAAGTCGCCGTCCTTGTTCGCGCGCTCTTGCACACGTTCCTGGATCTGGCCGCCGCCGATGCCACGCGCATGCGTCATCTGCTTGCCACGCATTCCGTCGACGCACTTTTGCAGCACGCTCAGACGTATGCCGATTTCCCGCTATCACGCGACACGTCGCTCGCAAGCTGGCAACGCGGCACGCCTGCCGACGCCACGTTACGACTCGGCGCACACGCTCAACGCGTAGTGGGCATGCTGCACGTAGGCGGCCAACCGCCGCTCGGACGCCTCGACGCCGCAAGCTTGCGCGGCCTCGCCGCACTCGCGCAACAGCGAGGCAATGGCACGCTGCGCATGACGCCCTGGCAAAGCGTATTGCTGCCCGATATCGCCGCCAATGACGCGCCCGCCGTGCTCGCCGAAATGAACGCACTGGGCCTTGCCTGCGATCCCGCGCAGCCCATAACACACCTGATCGCCTGCGCCGGCTCCACAGGCTGCGCAAAAGGCCTCGCCGATACCAAAGCCGACGCACTGCTTCTAGCCGAGCGCTTGCCCGACGGCATCGACGTCCATCTGAGCGGCTGTCCGCGCTCATGCGCCGCCGCACATTGCGCGCCCTACACGCTGCTGGCTGCGGCGCCCGGCATCTACGACCTTTATCGACCCGACGGCCAGCCGGATTTCGGCTCGTGCGTCGCGCGCCAACTCACGATCGACCAGGCCGCCGACCTGCTCGGCCAATTGGCACACTCGGCACACCCGGCCCGGAGCCCTTTAGATGCTTGATTACATTCGCGACGGTCAGGAGATCTATCGCCAATCCTTCGCGACGATACGCGCGGAGGCCGATCTCTCGCGCATCCCCGCCGACCTCGAGAAACTCGCGGTGCGCGTGATCCACGCCTGCGGCATGGTCGACGTTATTGAAGACCTTCAGTTTTCCGCGGGCGCAGGTGCTGCGGGCCGCACAGCGCTGGCACAAGGCGCGCCGATTCTGTGCGACGCCGGCATGGTGGCGCAAGGCATCACGCGCGCGCGGCTGCCCGCGAACAACGAGGTGATCTGCACGCTCACGCATGAGGACGTGCCCGGGCTCGCGCGCGAACTCGGCAATACACGCTCGGCGGCCGCGCTTGAATTGTGGCGGCCGCATCTGGCCGGCAGCGTCGTCGTGATCGGCAACGCGCCGACCGCCCTCTTTCATCTGCTCGACATGCTCGATGCCGGCGCGCCGAGGCCCGCATTGATACTCGGTTTTCCGGTCGGTTTTGTCGGCGCGGCCGAATCGAAAGCGATGCTTGCCGAAGACAGCCGCGGTGTGCCCTACGTCGTAGTTCACGGTCGACGCGGCGGCAGCGCGATGGCCGCCGCCGCGGTGAATGCGCTGGCGACGGAGGTCGAGTAAATGACCGTGCGAGGACGTTTGTTCGGACTGGGCGTCGGCCCCGGCGACCCTGAACTCATCACACTGAAAGCGCTGCGATTGTTGAAAGCGGCACCCGTGGTCGCGTATTTCGTCGCAAAGGGTAAAAAGGGCAACGCCTTCAGCATCATCGAGGCGCATCTGCATGACACGCAACAGCATCTGCCGCTCGTTTATCCCGTCACGACCGAAGCGCTCGAACCGCCGCTTTCGTATGAAGCGATCATTGCCGATTTCTATGACACCGCGGCGCAGGTCGTCGCCGGCCATCTCGACGCGGGCCGCGATGTCGCGGTGATTTGCGAAGGCGATCCGTTTTTCTACGGCTCGTATATGTATTTGCACGACCGCCTCGCGCCACATTTCGAGGCCGAAGTCGTGCCCGGCGTGTGCTCGATGCTCGGCGGCGCAGCGGTGCTCGGTGCTCCGCTGGTGTATCGCAATCAGAGTTTGTCGGTGCTCTCCGGCGTCTTGCCCGAGGACGAATTGCGCCGTCGTCTCGCGGATGCGGACGCGGCGGTCATCATGAAACTCGGCCGCAATTTCGATAAAGTGCGGCGCGTGCTCGGCGAACTGGGGCTCGCGCATCGTGCGCTTTACGTCGAACGCGCGACCATGGGCAATCAGCGCATCGTGCCGCTCGCCGAAGTCGATCCGATGGCATCGCCGTATTTCTCACTGCTCGTGGTGCCGGGGGAAAAATGGCAAGGTTGACGCCTCCTGCGATTGTGATTCTCGGCGCGGGCGCGTTGGACACCGCACGGCGTATCCAGATGCTGTATGCAGGTAGCCAGGTGCATGCCTTGCAGGGACGTGTCGAAGCGGACGTCTCCTACACGGAACTCCGCGCGCATCTGTGTGATCTGTACGCGCGCGGCACGCCGGTTATTGCGCTATGCGCCGCCGGGATTGTGATTCGTTGCGTGGCGCCGCTGCTGTCGAACAAGGGTGTCGAACCGCCGGTGCTGGCCGTTGCAGAAGACGGCAGTGCGGTCGTGCCATTGCTCGGCGGCCTTGCGGGCGTCAATGTGATGGCGCGCGAGATTGCTGCTGAGTTGGCTGTGTCGCCTGCGATTACGACGAGTGGTGAACTGCGCTTTGGAACGTGTGTGCTCAATCCGCCTGAAGGCTATGCGCTCGCCGACATTGCGCAAGGCAAGCGCTTCGTGTCGGACTTGCTGGCTGGAGAAAGCACGCGCATTGAGGGCGAAGCGCCGTGGCTCGATGATGCGCAATTGCCGCGCTCGGAGCCGGCACGTCTGGCGATTCGTGTGACGCCGCGTGCGTGGGATGGGCGGGATGATGAGTTGGTGATTCATCCGCGGAGTGTGGTGGCGGCGGTGACGGGGGCTGGTTCAGGCGCCCAGATCGCCGCGCTGGTTCGCGAGGCCTTAGACGCGCACGGTCTGGCGACACTCTCGCTCTCGGCATTGCTGGCTTCTGCCGAACACATGACGGACCCCGCGCTCGTCGAAGCCGCAGCAACCCTGAACGTGCCACTGCGTTTTACCCAGCCACGCCCGGAAGACGGCAGGCCGCCGAGCAATTTGCTACATGCCGCGCTGCACGTCCCCTATCAAACGCTGCGTGACGACGCCGACACAGGTGTTGCAATCGCGCTAGCCGCGTTGGCAATCGACCCCAACACAATTGGCCGCGCACGAGGCCGTTTGACGGTGATCGGCCTCGGCCCCGGCAGCGCCGACCTGATGGTGCCTGCCGCCCGAACCGCGCTGAACGAAGCCACCGATATTCTCGGTTACGAGACCTACGTGAAAATGGCCGGCCCCTTACGCGCCGATCAACGCGTACACGGCACGGACAATCGCGAGGAGATGCAGCGGGCGCGTCATGCGTTCGAACTCGCCCGCACCGGACGCTCAGTCGTGATGGTGTCGTCGGGCGATCCAGGCGTGTTTGCGATGGCGGCTGCGGTGCTTGAAGCGCTCGAAGAAGGCGGTTCGACGAACGCCGACTGGCGCGCGGTCCAACTCGCCATCGTGCCGGGCGTGTCCGCTGCCATGGCGACCGCGGCGCAAGCTGGCGCGCCGCTGGGTCACGACTTCTGCATGCTGTCTTTATCCGACAATCTGAAACCGTGGAGCATCATCGAAAAGCGGCTCAGACATGCGGCCGAAGCCGATCTGGTCATGGCGCTCTACAACCCGTTCTCCCGCGCACGGCCATGGCAACTGGATAAAGCGCTGGACATCGTGCGGGAATACCGCGCGGCGGCGACGAAAGTCGTGCTCGGACGCGATATCGGCAGACCGGGCAGCACACTGCGTACGATCACGCTCGGCGAACTGCGCTCGTCGGATGTGGATATGCGCACGATGGTGATCGTGGGGTCGTCGACGACGCGCGCGTTTGCTAACGGCGTCGACGGTGGCGAGTGGGTTTATACGCCGCGGTGGTATGAGTGAGCCGTTAGCTGCAACGGCACACAAGCCCGCTACGCCGCCACCTTCAAATCCTCAATCGCCCGCTGCCTGACACCCAGATCGTCCCAAAGCTCCGGATGGCACGTGAACACCAGAATCTGGTGTCGCGTAGCCGCATCGATCAGCGCGCGTTTGATCGCATCGCGCCGTGCGGCATCGGTATGCACGGCGGCATCGTCGAGCATCAGCAAGGTCGGGCGGCCCGATGCCTTCAACAGGTCCGCATACGCCAGCCGCGTCAAGATACCCAGTTGCTCCCGCGTACCGAAGCTCAATACATCGAGCGTATCCGCGCGACCATAACGATCCAGCGTCGCGGGACTCAGATCGTCGCCGAGCGCAATCGTCGACTGCGGGAAAATCCGCTTCAGGTAGTGCCCAAGGCGCTCGGTCAGTGGCGCACGCAATTGCGCCACCGCCGCGTCGCGTTCGTCGACGAGTACTTCGTCGAGCAGACTCAACGCGCTCGCCCGCAAGCTGAGTTCGTCCTTGCGGCGCGTGGCCTGTTCGACTGAAGCTTTCACCGAAGCGAGACGTTCTCCAAGCCCCGAAGCGCCCACCGTCTCAAGTTGACTGCGCAATTGCGCGATCCGCACCTGCCGCTCGTGCTGTTCGTTGCGCGCAAGTTCTGCCGACGCACGATAGCGTTTCGCTTCGGCAGCCGGGTCGTCGAGACGCGCCGCTTCCAGTTCACGCGCCCTTCCTCCCAGTTGTTTTTTCAGCGCCTCAACCTGCATTCGCTGCTCAACGATTTTCGTCTGCCACTGCGCACGGTTGCGGCGAAACGCTTCGTCGCCGAGTTGGGCTTCCTTCCGCTGCAACTGACCGGCGAGTGATTCTGTCGTCGCCGTGGCGGTGGATTTGCTTTCCGCCGCCTGCGTCAGCACTTTTCTGGCGGCTTCCACCGCATCGCGCGCGATATCGGCGTTGCGGCGAGCCTCGTCGAGCGGAGGCGCTGCGGACACGTCCGGCAATAGAGCCAGGCGCTCATTCGATGTTTGCAGCCGCGCGGCAGCGGAAGCCAACGCAGCACGCAGCGCGTCGATGCCTTGCGGCGCATGCACCTCAAGAATCTTCGCCTGGCTTTTCTGCTGCGCGACCAGCGCCTTCCACTGCTCATGCCTCGCCTCGGCCTCGCCCAACGACGCCACGCCCAGCGCCTGCAACACCTGCGCATGCCGGGCTTCGAGCGACGCCAGTTCGGACAACTGTGCCGGCAGATCGGAAACACCCGGAATGACGCGCAATTCGCCGAGCTCGCCAAGACCGACCAGCTTCTCCTCATCGAGCCGCAGCACGCCCTCGCCGCTGATCTTCGCATCGCCGACGGTAATCGCGCCGTTCAGCCGATATTCGATGCGCGTCATCGCCGCCTCAGTCCGCGCGCGCAGTACGGTCAATTCCGCATCGAGCGATTGGAGTTGCTTCAGTTGTGCCGCGTCGATTTCGACCGCCGCGGCGGCGCGCGTCGCTTCAAGCACGGCGTCGTTTGCCTTGCCGGCGTCTGAGATCGCCGTTTCAAGCCGCTCGCTCTCCGTGCGGTGCAGCGCTATCTGACTGCGCAAATCGCCCGCGGTCACCGCGGCATTCGCCAGTTCGAGCGCGCGGCTGGCGTCGGCGTATGCCTGTTCGAATTGCACGACGCTCGCCTGGGCCTGCGCATGTTCACTCTGTACCACCGACACGTTGGCTCGCGCGGCGTCGAGTTGCTGCCGCTCCCGAGCCACGGCCGCTTCGAGCTCGTTCGCAGTCTGTTCCTGCTGCAAGGAAAGCGCCTGTTCCGCCTCGCTCAATTGCAGCGACTTCGCAAGCGTCTGAAGACTACGTTCGAGTTCCGCCGCGGCATCGGCGCGCTGTTGCGCCTGCACGGCTTTCTGCTCATGAAGCTCCCAGGCGCGCTTGCTTTGTGCGTCGTCGAAGGCTTGCTGCTGCGCGGCGAGGCGCACGATGTTCTCGTCGAACTGCTGGCGCTGCTGCTCCAGCTCGTCACGCTCGACAATCAGCGCCGCCAGCGCCTGTTCGGCTTCGGCCAGCGGCCCGGTGGACTTCTGCGTGCGCGCCGTGAGCAGTTGCCGAAGCTCGCGCTGCACGGCGGCGATCAGCGCGTCCTCGCCCCCGGATTCGCTGCTGCCCGAGAGCTGCGAAAGCGCATCGCGCAGATACTGCGCCGCGTGCCCCGTGGAGTCGCGCACTTCCTGCGTATCGCCTTGTTGCACCCACAACAAACCGGGAACGCCAGCGTTTTCTGCCTTCAGCGGCCCACGCGCGGCACGCGAAAAACCGAGCAACGCGGCGAGCTTGTCTTCGGCTTCATCTTCGCCGAACACCGCCTGGCCGATTTTCAGCTCGCAGCGCTGCCGGGTGACAAACTGCTTCGACAGCCTGCACGCCGTGCCGTCCATCTCGAACGTCACTTCAACCGAAGGCTGACCGCTCGCCTTGCCCCACGGCAGCAGATCTTTCAGATGCGAAGCCTTGTAGCGTTCGAGGAACACCGCTCGCACAGCTTCGGCAATCGTGCTCTTGCCAGCCTCGTTCGGACCGGTGAACAGGTTGAGCCCGGGCTCCAGATCGTCGATCACGAGCCGGCCGGCGAACTGCTTGAACTCCTGAATCGCGATACGTTCCAGCTTCATGCGGACCTCGCTTCGCGCGGCAGTTCACGTTGAAAACGCGCGAGGAGCAACAACGCCTCCGCCGCCCGCTTGACTTGTTGCGGATCGGACTGCGGGTCCTCCTGCAGACCACGCAAGCGCGCCACCACTTTCGCGAGGTAGCCGCTTTGCGCGCCGAGTTCGGCGAGGTCGTCGGCAGTGGGCAGCACCTGCAGGCCACTCAGATCGACGCGTAGCGCCCGCACCCGCGCGCGGGTTTCTTCCACCGCGACGTGAATCGCTTCGGCCTCGGCCAGTGCGGTCGTGCCGCTGACGGTGACCCGCAGCACGTCGTGACTGCTCAATGCGCTGAGGCGCGTCTTGAGCGAATCCACATCGGTCGGCACCGAGATCGTCTCTTCCCAGCGATGCCATTGATATTTACCCACCCGCACCGCTTCGACTGCCGGCACGGCGCCGGGCGCGGTTAGCGTCACGTCGAGCATGAAGCCCGGATCGTTGGCGCGAAAACGGTCCTGCTCATGCGTGCCGGCGTACCAGGTGCGCTCGTCCACACGCAGATGGCCATGCCAGTCGCCAAGCGCGAGGTAGTCCAGACGCGCACTCGCGGCACGCGTCGGCGCAATCGGATTCGACGAATCGATGCCCTCCTGCAGAATCCCGCTCACGCTGCCATGCGCGAGCCCGATGCGGTGATAGCCGTTCGGCGTCTCCGTGGTGTCGAAGAAACCGGTTGTGTCGTCGTAAGTAATACGCTGCGTGAGCGGCGCGCAGAGCAACGCGCATTGGCAGGCGTCGAGCGTCACCACGCCGGGTTCGAGCACCACCCGCACGTTCGGCGCGATGCAGTTCAGGCGCTGCGCACGGGTCCACACGCTCTCGACCAGCGCGGCGTCGTGATTGCCCGGCAGCATGATCCACGGCCCGGAAAACGCCTGCAGCGCGCCGAACAGGCGGCGGATCACCGTGTCCGAAACGGTCTGCAGGTCGAATACGTCGCCCGCGACCAGCACGGCGTCGACCTTGCGCGCCGCCGCTTCCTCAGCGATCCGGCGCACGGTGTCGAAGCGCGCTTGCGCAAGGTGCGCGGCTTCATCCGGCTCGAACTGGCCGAATTGCGTCCCTATCTGCCAGTCCGCGGTGTGCAGAAACCTGATCACTGTGCCTCCATTCCATTCAATTGCATCGTCACTCAACGGTTGTTCGGCACTTATTCAGCGCGCATTCGAGATTCGCCCAGCATTCTTTAAGCACTCACCCAAGCATCGCCCCGCAGTCTAACCGCAGATGTTACCGCGCCAGTGGGACAAAGAATGTCCCAAGCCGGCGCCACACGGCCGCAACAGCGGCGCTACACTCGCGTTTCCGGACGACCCCGCCAATCGCACCGCACCATTTCAATCGACTTGAACCCCGCTGCCCTGCTGCCGATGAACAAAGAGACCGAACTGAAGAAGGCCAAGCGCACCCCGTTGCTGTTGCTGGCGGCCGCCGCCTGCGTTTTCGTCGTCACGGCTTTCATGCCGCGCGGCATCTGGGTAGACGGCATCAAGGCAATCGCCGAAGCCGCCATGGTCGGCGCGCTCGCCGACTGGTTCGCCGTGGTCGCGCTGTTTCGCCGTGTGCCGATCCCGATCGTCTCTGCGCACACAGCAATCATTCCGAAGAACAAGCACAAGATCGCCGAGAACCTCGCCGTGTTCGTGCAGGACAAGTTTCTGGACGTGCCGTCGCTGGTCGGGCTGATCCAGAAACACGACCTGGCGCAAAGCATCACCGGCTGGCTGACCCAGCCGGCCAATACCGCGCGCCTGGGCGACTACGTGGTCAAACTGACGAGCGGCATTCTCGAATTGACCGACGACGTGCGCATCCAGGTCTTCATCAAGGACGCGTTGCGCGACGTGCTGGCCAAAGTCGATCTGTCGCAATCCATGGGCGCGATTCTCGACACGCTCACCAAAGACGGCCGTCATCAGGAACTGCTCGACGCCGGCATCGAACAGGTCGTCGCACTGCTGCGCGAACCGCAGGCGCGCGAGTTTATCGCAGAGCGCATTGTCGAGTGGGTGAAGAGCGAATATCCGAAGATGGAGATGATCCTGCCGTCGGCGTGGCTCGGCGAAAAAGGCGCCGAGGCGATCGCCAATGCGGTGAACCGGATGCTGGAGCAGATCAGCGAGAACCCCACGCATCAGCTGCGCCAGAAATTCGACGATGCTGCGCAGAAGCTGATCGTCAAACTCAAAAGCGATCCGGCGTTCCTGCAGAAAGGCGAGGAGCTGAAGCGGTATCTGGTGGAAGGCGAAGCGCTGAGCACGTACGTGAAGGACATGTGGGGCGAATTGCGCGCGTGGCTCAAGCGCGATCTGCAAAGCAGCGACTCGGCCCTGCACGCCAGAGTGATGGCGATGGGCCAATGGGTAGGCCGCGAACTGGCGCACGACCCCGCGCTGCGTCAGTCGCTGAACGATCATCTGGAAGAAGCGGCACGCGCCATGGCTCCGGATTTCGCCCAGTTCCTCACCCGCCACATCAGCGATACAGTGAAGAACTGGGACGCGCGCGACATGTCACGCCAGATCGAGCTGACCATCGGCAAGGATTTGCAGTACATCCGCATCAACGGAACGATTGTGGGCGGCTTTATCGGTTTGCTGCTGTATGCGAGTTCGCGGCTGTTTGAACTGCTGCGTTTGCACATGGGCTAAGGGATACGGACCGCCACACGCCAAAGCGCCTACAATCCGGGCATATGAATTGCTCAGGCGCTTTACCTGAGCGCCGCCGTTCCGTTCGCGCGTGCCCTCAATCAAAGCGACAGCGCCACCACATCGAGAAGTGTGTTCATGAAAATATCGTTACCGCCGCATGAGCGGCCGAACCGCGTATACCCGCCGGGCACGCCGAGTCTGCATGGTTTGGCCTCGATCATCACCGGCGTGGTGGTGGTCTGCGCACTGTACTTCGGCCGTGAGGTGTTGATCCCGATCACGCTCTCCGTGCTGCTCAGCTTTCTGCTCGCGCCGCTGGTGCAGGCGTTGCGGCGCTTTCACATGGGTCAGTTGCCGTCGATTTTTATCGCCGTGCTGTTCGCCCTCGCCACCTTGCTGGCGGTCGGCGGCCTGATCGGGGCGCAACTGGTGCAACTGGCGGGCGACCTGCCGCAGTATCAGGAGGCCATCGAGCAAAAGATCGAGACGGTGCAGGAGAAAACCGTCGGCCGGGCCGATTCGCTAATGAGCCGCGCCGCCGCCACGCTGCAGCGCGTCGCGCCCAGCAAGCCGAGCCCGCCGCGCCTCACCGGGCGCGCGGCGCGTAATGCGCCCGCCGTGCCAACGCCCGTCGAAGTGCACGAGCCCTCGCCCACGCCGATGCAACTCGCGCAACGCGCGCTGTCGCCGGCGATCGCGCCGATCGAGACCACCTTCATCGTGCTGGTCGTCACAATCTTCATCCTGTTGCAACGCGAAGACCTGCGCGACCGTTTGATCAGTCTGTTCGGTTCGCGCGATCTGCACCGCACCACCACCGCGATCAACGACGCCGCCGGGCGGCTGAGCCGCTATTTCGTCGCGCAACTGGGCGTGAACGTCAGCGCGGGCGGAGCCATCGCCATTGGGCTCGCGATCATCGGCGTGCCGGGGGCGCTGCTGTTCGGCGTGATTGCCGCGTTGCTGCGTTTCGTGCCGTACATCGGCATCTGGATCGCCGCGATTCTTGCCGTGTTTCTCGCCGCCGCCATCCAGCCTCAATGGACCATGGCGGTCTATACGCTGATCCTGTTTATCGTCGTCGACGTGGTGGCCGGCCAGATCGCCGAGCCGCTGCTATACGGGCATCGCTCGGGGCTGTCGCCGCTGGCGGTGGTGGTGGCGGCGATTTTCTGGAGCTGGCTGTGGGGGCCGGTCGGCCTCGTGCTGTCCACGCCGCTCACGCTGTGCGTCGTCACGCTGGGCCGCTACGCCGACCGTCTGAACTTTCTCACGGTGCTGCTGGGCGATCAGCCCGCGCTAACACCCGCGCAGACTTTCTATCAGCGGATTCTGGCGGACGATCCGCATGAAGCCATCGTGCAGGCCGAGCGCCTGCTGCGCGAGATGTCGCTGATCGATTACTACGACAAGGTCGCGCTGGAGGGACTCAAGCTCGCACGCAACGATGCGATGCGCGGGGTGTTGATGCCCGAGCAGTTGGCGCGAATCAATGATGCCTTGGTCGATATCGTCGAAAACCTGGAGATCGCCGACGGACTGCCGGATCGTCTGCCGCGCACGGACCCGGGCGAAGCCGCCGGGGCGATACTGGCTTCGGCGTCCGCCGATCTTTCGGAGCGGCACGACGGGCACATTCCGGCCCGCCCGTCGCTGCGCCATGACACCGTCAAGACGTCGGTGCTGTGCGTGCCCGGACGCGGCGCGTTCGACGAAGTCACCAGCGCGATCGCCGTGCAACTGCTCGGCCGCCAGGGATTCACGCCGATGATGGCCACGCACTCCGGTTATCGCAGCGCGCATACCGGCGAATCGAGCTTCAAGGACGCGTCCATCATCTGCATCGTCACGCTCGATGCGCCGGAGTCGCCGCCGTACCTGCGCAATATGCTGCGGCGCACGCGGGAATGGCGGCCCAGGGCGACGCTGGTGGTCGGCGTCGGCGGCGCGCCCGAAGACGGCCCGGAAACGGGCGCGACCGGCGCTTCGCAGGCAGCGCCGACGTTCCGCGCAATGATCGAGCAATGCCAGGTGGCGGCGAGCGTGCAGCACGCGCGCCAGCCTTCGCATGCGGCCGGGGCGGATTGAGCTAGTCCGCGCAATCCCTGCCTGATCGAATAAGAAAGCCGTGAGGTGCTGACGCGCCTTGCGGCTTTTTCATGTGTGGAGCGCGAGCGCGCTGTACCCAAAATGAGGACAGGCGCGCGCCAGTCCTCCTTCATACTTCCCCTATCGATTCGCACCGCTTTTAGAGCGCTCTCAGGCCCCGGCGGGCAATCCATCGGCATTGAAGATCCAGGAGACACGCATGAGCCGCAGCTTCAAACCCTATCCCTTCACGCGTCGTCACTATGCGGGTGTGGTGCCGCCACTGGTCGACGGGCACGATCCCGTGCGGCGCGCCGTGGCGATCGTCGGTGGCGGTCCGGTAGGCATGACGCTGGCGCTGGCGCTCGCTCGCCAGGGCGTGCGCTCGGTGCTGATCGAAGCCGACGACGGCGTTTGCACCGGCAGCCGCGCAATCTGTATTTCACGGCGCAGCCTGGAGATTTTCAAACGCCTGGGCGTCGTACACGGCTTCCTGCAAAAAGGCCTGCCGTGGACAGGCGGCCGCAGCTTCTACCGCGATACCGAAGTGTTCCGCTTCGACATGCATCAGGATGACGAGCAATCGCTGCCGCCGATGATCAACATCGCGCAGTACCAGATCGAACAGTTGCTGCTCGATGAGGTGGAACAGCACGCCGATCTGATCGACATTCGCTGGCAAACCCGCGTGACCGGGATCGAACAGCATCTTGGCGACGACACCGTCGGCGCAACGCTTAACCTGAGCACCGGCGACACCACATGGACCATGCACGCGGATTGGGTCGTCGCATGCGACGGCGGGCGCAGCACGATCCGCGAGGCGCTCGGCCTCAAGCTCACGGGCACGTCGTACGAGGGCCGTTACGTCATCGTCGATATCGAACTGAAGAGCGCGCGCGCTACCGAGCGTCTCGCCTATTTCGATCCGCCCTCCAATCCCGGCTCCACAGTGCTGGTGCACAAGCAGCCCGACAATGTCTGGCGCATCGACTACCAGCTTCGCGACGATGAAGACCCCGAGGCCGCAATCCAGCCAGACAACGTGATGCCACGCGTGCAGAGCGTGCTCGACTCGATGGGCGAAACCGGCGAATGGTCGCCGATCTGGATTACGGTCTACAAGGCCAACGCCTTGACGCTCGAACGCTACCGCCACGGCTCGGTGCTGTTCGCGGGCGATGCCGCGCATCTCGTGCCGATTTTCGGGGTGCGCGGGGCGAATTCCGGCATCGACGACGCAGACAATCTCGGCTGGAAACTCGCTTGCGTGGTCAACGGCATTGCGTCGGCGCGTCTGCTCGACAGCTACAGCGACGAGCGCGTTTTCGCGGCGCGTGAAAATCTGAGCTACGGGATGAAGAGCACGGAATTCATGGCACCGCCCTCGTTCGCATTCGACCTGATGCGCAAGGCCGTGCTCGGACTGGCCGAGCATCATCCCGCCGTGCGGCCGCTGATCAATCCGCGGCAGACCCATGCGATTGCGTATGCCCAGTCGCCGCTCAACCGGGTCGCGGCCGCTGCATCCGGCGCGTTCGCCAAGGGTCCGGCGCCAGGCACGGTACTGCCGGAGTGCCGCCTGCAACGCATGTGCGATGGCGTAGCGGTCGATATCCATCTCACCGATCTGCTTGGGCCATGCTTCACCGCACTTCGCTTCGGCACGGACGCGGCGCAAGACGCAGCATGGCGACAATTGCATCATGCGCTCGGCGAACACAGCATTCCGTTCAAAGCAGTCCCTCTGGTCACAGGCGATTCGCCGCGCGCCGCCAGCCCGCATGTGATCGATCCGGCAGGACGCTTGCACGAGATGCTCGATGCGACGCCGGGCACCGTTTATCTGATCAGCCCGGACGGCCATGTGCTCGCCCGCTGGCGCAACGGCACTGCGGCGAACGTGCAAAGCGCCATCACGGCCAGTCTGACGAATTGATGCAAGAGGAGCCCACACCATGACCGATAGCGAACTCGACCTCGTCTACACGACGCTCTGCAAGACACTGACCGCCGAAGGCGAAGCGCAAGCGCCCTTGTATCTGGCGCGCCTTGCGCTGCTATCCATGACGGAGCTCGGCGACACCCAGCGGGCGTTGTCGTTGATCGAGGCGGCGAAACTACAGTGATTGCGTAATGCGGGGGAGTCTGGCGCAAAACCGAAGAGGTAAAACATAAGGCGAAACAAAACCGCCCCGTCGATAACGCGGGGCGGCTTCCTTTTCGCTGCGGCTCTCACTGTCGCGGATACAACCCCAGCGTGCTCGCATGCAGGCGCGCGAGCCCGAGCAACGCGTCCGTGTAGGGCGTCGGCACATCGGTAAGCTGCCCCAGTTCACGCACCGCGGCCACCAGCGCGTCGAGCTCGACCGCCTTGCCCGCCTGCACATCCTGCAGCATCGAGGTGTTCATCGCGCCGAGTTTGAGCGTGACCTCGTGGCGATCCGCCGGCGCCTGCTCGATCGGAATACCGAAGCGCGCGCCGATCTCCTTCGCTTCCAGCATGATGCGCGTGACGAAGTCGCGCACCAGTTCGTCGCTGAGAATCCGGTCGGTGGTCGCGCCGGTGATGGCGCTGATCGGATTCATCGTCATGTTGCCCCACAGCTTGTACCAGACGTCGCGCTGAATCTGCTCCGACATCGACGCATTGAAGCCCGCTGCGGCCAGCGTGGCAGTGAGCGTTTTGACGCGGTCGCTCGGCTGCCCCGACGCCTCGCCGACAATCAGTCCGTTGCCCTGATGATGCTTGATGACACCCGGCGAATCGATCAGACAACTGGCATGCACCACGCAGCCCACTGTCTGCGCGGTCGGAATAGCCGCGGCAATCGCGCCTTCGGGATCGATCGACTTCAGCCGTTTGCCGGCGAAATCGCTGCCGAGTCCGTCGCAGAACCACCACGGCACGCCGTTCATCGCTGTCAGCACGATCGACTGCGAATTCAGCAGCGGCGCGATATGCGTGGCCACCGACGCCATTGCCGGGCCCTTGACCGCTACCACGATGAGGTCCTGCACGCCGAGATCAGCCGGCTGTTCGCTCGCCTTCACCTTCACGGTATGCCTCACGCCGCCTTCGATCAGACGTAACCCATGCTGCTGCAAAGCAGTAAGTGTCGCGCCGCGCGCCACCACGCTCACGTCGTGGCCGGCCTGCGCGAGCTTCACGCCCATCCAGCCGCCGATCGCACCTGCACCGTAGATTCCTACTTTCATCGCTTCAATCCTTGCGTTATTTCTTGCGTGAGTCCTCGGGTTAGTCCCGGCGTCAATCCTTATAACTCGCGTCGACGCGATCCACGCGCCTCACCAGCGCGTCGAACACATCCTGTCCCGCACCGTGACGCGGATCGAACTGCAACGAGTCGCGCGAGCAACGGATCGCGACCTCTTCCGGCACCGGCCGCGCGCGGCCCATGGAAAACGTAGCCATCTGAATTTCGCACGCGCGATTGAGCGTCCACAGAACAGCGAAAGTTTGCGGCAGCGTGTGCCCCCATGCAAGCAGACCATGGTTGCGCAAAATCACCGCCTGCCTGTTGCCGATATGTTCGAGCAGACGCGGGCCTTCTTCCGCATGAATCGTGATGCCTTCGAAATCGTGATACGCGATGCGGTCATACAACTGCGCGCTATAGAAGTTGGTTTGTTGCAAGCCGTCTTCGAGACAGGCCACCGCCACGCCCGCCGTGGTGTGCGTGTGCATCACACAGTGCGCGTCGGCTAGGCCTTCGTGAATCGCTGCATGCACGACGAATCCCGCGGGATTCACCGGATACGGCGAGTTGTCGAGCACGCGTCCTTGCGCGTCGATCTTCACGAGATTGCTCGCCGTCACTTCGCTGTAGTGCAGGCCGAATGGATTGATCAGGAAGTGGCGCTCGCCGCCGCTGACGCTCGCCGGCACACGCAAGGTGATGTGGTTGTAGATCATCTCGGTCCAGCCGAGCATGTCGAAGATGCGATAGCACGCGGCCAGTTGCACGCGCGCCTGCCATTCGTCGGGATGCATCGCGGCGGACTTAGGCACGCTCGCCGGTTGCATTTCAAGAGTCGTCATCAGGGTCTCCGTGATTATCGTTGTGCTCGCCTGTTGCGAGTCACCGCCGTTATGCAGCCGTTATGCAGCCGTTATGCAACCGTTATGCAACCGTTATGCAACCGTTACGCGCCCGCCACCACCGCGGCGATCGACGACGCCACGTAATCGGCGTTGCGCGCATTCAATCCGGCGACGCACATGCGCCCCGAACGCAGCACATACACCGCGTATTCGTTGCGCAAACGCTCGACCTGAGCTTCGCTCAAGCCCGTGTATGTAAACATGCCGCGCTGCGCAACGTAACGTGCGCGCATCACTTCATCCACGCGCCCTGCAAGACCTTCGTGAATCGTGCCGCGCATGGCGAGAATCCGTTCGCGCATGGTGGCGAGCTCCGCTTCCCACGAAGCACGCAAGGAGGCGTCCGACAGCACATTAGCCACGAGACGCGCGCCATGCGTCGGTGGATTGCTGTAGTTGGCGCGCACCGCCGACATCAATTGACCGAGCACGCGAGCCGCCTCGTCCTTGCTATTGCACACCACGCTCAACGCGCCACAGCGCTCGCCGTACAGCGAGAAATTCTTCGAAAACGAATTGGCGACGATCAACGGCACACCGGCATCGGCGAGCAGGCGCACGCAGGCGGCGTCCTCCTCCAGGCTCGCGCCGAAACCCTGATACGCCATGTCGACAAACGCAATCAGCTTGCGACGCTGCAATAGCGGCACCAGTTCCGTCCATTGCGCCGGGCTCAGGTCAACGCCCGTCGGGTTGTGGCAGCAGGCGTGCAGCAGCACGATGCTCTGTTCCGGCAAACGGCCGATCGTGTCGATCATGTCGGCGAAACGCAGGCCACCGGTCTGTTCGTCGTAGTAGGGATAGGTGTTGACCGTGAGTCCCGCACCTTCGAACACCACACGATGGTTTTCCCAGCTCGGATCGCTGATCCATAACTGCGAGGCCGGGAAATAGCGCTTCAGAAAATCCGCGCCGACTTTCAGTGCGCCCGAGCCGCCAATGGTCTGCACGGTCGCGATACGGCCCGTTGCACGCGCTTCGCTGTCCTCGCCGAACACGAGAGCCTGTGCTGCGTCGCGGTAGAGCGGCAGACCGGCCATCGGCAGGTAGGAGCGCGGGCCGATCGCGCCCAGCAGCGCGGTCTCGGCGCGTCGCACCGCGTCCATCACCGGCAGCCTGCCGGCGTCGTCGAAATAGATGCCGATGCTCAGATTGACCTTGTTGGGCCGGGGATCGAGTTGAAAATCTTCGTTCAGGCTCAGAATCGGGTCGCCCGGATAGGCGGGAATGTGGTCGAACATGGCAATTCCTTGAGTGGAGCCCCGCATGTGGCTTGACTGCGAACGACGTATACCCTGAATGTGGATTGTTGCAGCCGGGTTGCTGTCGGGTTGTAGCCGGGTTGCTGTCCGATCATAGCCGCGTGGGCGAGACGAAAGTCTAAGCGGGTTTCCAGCTTCGCGTCGACCAGCACGAGTGTCGGCTAATAGCTCGCTGCCCACAATCAATCGATTTTTCACGATTCGTAAGTTTTTCTTTAGAATCGCCTGATGCCACTTACACGCGTCACCATCCGTCAGTTCGAAGCGTTTCTCGCCATCGTCGATTTGCACAGTATCGGCGCGGCGGCGGAACGGCTCGGGCTGACCTCGTCGGCGGTCAGCCAGTTGCTTGCCGAACTGGAAACGGAACTGGGCTTTCGCCTCTTCGACCGTACGACGCGGCGCGTCAATCTCTCGAGCGCGGGGCAGGATTTTCTGTCGTCGGCCGAATCGGTGTTGCGCTATGTGCGTGCCGCCGCCCAATCCGCCGACGACATCCGCAATCGCGCGGCGGGCATCGTGCGAGTCGGCGCGCCGCTGGTGCTCGCGGCGACCGCGCTGCCGGCGGCCATCGCCGAATACGCGCTCGGAAAACCTAAAGTGGTCGTGCGCATTTGCGACACCGTGGTCGAGCAACTGGTGGAGCGCGTGAAAAGCGGCGACGTGGATCTGGCAATCGGCCCGGATCGCCAGAGCGGCACGCGGGTGCGTTGCGATCCGGCCTTCGCGAGCCCATGGGTGATGTGGTGCGCGCCGACCCATCCGTTGAACGCACGCCGCCGGGTGCAATGGCAGCATTTGCGCGACGTACCGATCGTGGCCACCGGCCGCGATCACGAGCGCGCGGTCGAACAGATGCTGGCTAATCTGCCGGTGGAGGCGCGCATTATTCCGGTGGACGTGGTGGACAACGTCACAACGGCGTTCGGCCTGGCGTCACAGGGGCTTGCCGTGACGCTCGCGCCCGCCTATGTCGCGCCGCTCGCGCGAACCTTCGGGCTGGTGATGAAGCGGATCGTCGATCCTGAAACGATCCGCGAAGTGTGTGTGTATCGCTCGACCGAGCGTGCGTTGTCACCGCCCGCGGACGGTTTCGCGGAATTCATCATGCCGTGGCTGAAGCGCTGGGATCGTGAGACGCAGGCCGACGCGCGGGCGAAGCGCGGGTGATGTTTCATGCATGTTCGATTGCGCTTCGGCTGTTGATTGGTTGCTCGTCAGCTCTTCTTTGACTGCATCTCGGCTGTTCTTTGGCTATGCCCATCCACTGCAACGCAGTTAACCCACGGCCGTAACGTCCTCGCACCGCATCAGGACCGCTCAGGCTGCAAACATAGCGCGAACAACTGGCGCTGGCTCGCGATACCCAGCCGCGCATAAGCGCGCTTCTGATACGTCACGACGCTGGTGGCTTTAATGCCCATTTGCTCGGCGATCTCCGCGGCGCTTGCGCCTTCGAGCGTGCCGCGCAGCACGTCGATCTCGCGCGGCGTCAGCGCCGGGCAGGCGCGTCTGACGCGTGCCAGCATCGCGGCAGCCGTTCCTTGGTGATGCTGTCCGTTGAGTGCGTAATGGCCCTTCGCCGCATGCGCGAACAGATGCGCCATGCTTTCCACATGCTCCAGTTCACCCGGCTGAAACATGCCGTAGGCGCGATCACGATACAGATTGATCGACAGCCAGACGCTTTCCATTGGTTGCAGAAGCAACGATAACCGGTCGGACACATTGGGCTGCGCGTAGCAGGCGGCGCGATAGGCTTCGTTTTCGATTTCTTCGCTTTGCTGCTGGTGCAGCACGAGTGCCTCGTGCGGCTGTTTCGCTCGCGGACGGCCGACGATGGCGCGGTTGCCGTCGAGCGCATAAAAGTGCGTGGCGTAGCGGTCGGCGACATCGCGGAGGAAGCGGCCGCCGCGATGGTCGGCAGCGGAGACCGTGCGCGGCCTCGCGTCGAATTCGTAGGCGAAAATCGTGCACTGCGAAACAGGCAGCGTGTCGCCGACGGTTTTCAGAATGCTTGCAGCGAGCGCGTCCGGGTCGGCATGGGAAATCGACATGACGAGGTCGGTCACGCGCGAAGTGTCGATGTGCCCGCTGCGGGGCGGTGTGGATACGCGCCAGGAACGCATGATAAAGGCGAGGTCGCAGTGCTTGGGTTTCGGTCCGGCAAGCGTAGCACAACGGCGCATTTCGGCTCGCGCTGCTCTGCCTCCACGGCGAAGTCCACTTACGCCACCGCGGCCCACGCGAACCGTGCGGCGGACGAAAAACTACAGCGTTCCCAGTTCGACAGCCAGGAAATCGACCAGTAGACGTGTTCGTTGCGGCAAACGCCGCGTCCTCGCCCACATCGCATGCAACGGCAAAGGCGTGAGCTGAAAATCCGCCAGCAAAACCTCAGCCCTGCCTGACTCGACCCATTCCTGAACCTGCCAAAACGCGGCGATTCCGATCCCCATGCCGCCAACCACACCGGCATTCACCGCGGCCACCTGATTGCTGTCAAAGCGCCCGCCCACGTTCACCGCAATCTCGTTTCCGTCGGACGACGTAAACGCCCACCGCGCAGGATCGGGCACCCCCGTTCGAACGACACAATCGTGTCTCGCCAGATCGCGCGGATGCGACGGTCTGCCGTGTTCGGCAAGATAGGCTGGCGCCGCGAACACCACCCGCCGAAGCGTGCCAATCCGGCGCGCGACCAACCGTGAATCAGGCGTTTCGCCAATGCGGATCGTCACGTCCGCACCGGTCTCCGCCGGATCGCGATACGCGTCGCTCAGATCGAGCGACAACTCCAGTTGCGGATGACGCTGCAAAAACTCCGCGGCAAGTGGCGCGACGAATTGCGGTCCGAACAGCGTGGGCGCATTGATCAGCAATCGGCCGGTGAGCCGGTGCGCTTCCTCGGCAAGTTCGGTGCGCGCCAGTTCGAGTTCGGTCAGCGCGCCTTTGACGCGTTCGTAAAAACGCATGCCGGCGGCGCTCGGTTGCGAAGTGCGCGTGGTCCGCACGATCAAGGTCGATCCGTGCGCCCGCTCGAGCACCTGCAGGGACCGGCTGACGGCCTGCAACGATCGGCCAAGCCGGCGCGCGGCGCTCGTCAGACTGCCCTCCTCCACGATTGCCACCAGGGTTTCCAGATCGCGCAACGCATCCATCGTCGATTCTCCCGTTTTTCGTGAGGATGTATCCAATTCAGTGCGAATTGTGTTTGTCTAACGTGAGAGTAGCATCGATTCACCTTCATTTAACGGCCAGCCCAACAATGGACTCTCCCTCGATCCAGTGCCAGACCGCAGTCCGCGCGGCTACGCCGCCGGCACACAGCGTTCCGACCGCGCGCTTTGCCGCGATGGTCGCGGTCGCCGTGCTGCCCCTGTATGCGTCACAAACGTTGATCGCCCCGCTCAATGCCTCGCTGCACCTCGGCGCATGGACCACGCTCGTCACCGCATTGACGTTGTTCGGTTATGCGGTCGGCCTCGTCGGACTCGTCCCGCTGATCGACCGCTTGCCCAATCGGCCCTTGATTGCCGCGACATTGTTCGCGCAGATCGCCTGTCTCGCACTCGCCGCGTTCGCGCCGCTGGCATCGGTGTTTCTGGCGGCTTCGTTCGCTGTCGGCGTGACGTCGAGCGTCGTGCAGATGCTGGTGCCCGCGGCGGCATCGCTCGCGCCACCGGCTTCGCGCGGCAAAGTCGTCGGCAACGTGATGAGCGGCTTGATGCTCGGCATTCTGTTATCGCGGCCGCTTGCCAGTGTGATCGGCGGCGCATTGGGCTGGCGCGCGTTTTACGCGGCCGATGCCCTGTTGCTCGCCGCCGTCACGCTCGCCGTGGTGCCGCGTTTGCCGGATGCACGCCCTGCGAACGCGCCGTCGTATGCCGCCTTATTGGCGTCGATGGCGCGGTTGCTGGCGCATGAGCCCGTGCTGCGCCGGCGGGCTCTGTATCAGGGCCTGCTGATGGCCGGCTTCAATGCGTTCTGGAGCAGCGTGGCGATCGTCCTGGCGCGTGCGCCACTCGGTTTGAACAGCACGTCGATCGCCTTGTTCGCGCTGGCCGGCGGCGGCAGCGTGTTCATCGCACCGTTGGCGGGACGGGCCGGCGACAGGGGCTGGTCGAAGCCCGCCACCCTGCTCGCTCATGCGCTCGCCATCGCGGCAGCCCTGATGGCGGCGCTGGCGTTGAGCTCGGGCGTGTCGCGCGCCGCCTCGATCGCGATGCTGGCCGTGGCCGCCTTCTTTATCGACGGCGGCGTGGTTGCCGATCAGGCGCTCGGCCGGCGCGCGATCAATCTGCTTGCGCCCGAATCGCGTGGCCGGGTGAATGGACTCTATACGGGGCTCTTTTTTGTCGGCAGCGCGGTAGGCGCCACGGTTGCCGGGCCGGCGCTCGCGCGTTGGGGTTGGCCGGGCGTATGCGCGGCCGCATTGGGTTTTTTCGCCGCGGCAGCGGCGCTGCATCTGCGCGACAGTTCGCGCGGCGCATGACCGATCTTACAAACGACTGAAGGAGCCTGTTCATGACATCCACACGCACTGGAATACGGTATCGCAGCATCGAGATCGACGGCCTCGACATTTTTTATCGCGAGGCAGGACCGCGCGATGCGCCTGTGATTCTGCTGCTGCACGGGTTCCCGTCGTCGTCGCGCATGTACGAGACGTTGATGCCGCTGCTCGCGCAGGATTACCGCCTGATTGCGCCGGATTACCCCGGTTTCGGCCACAGCAGCGCACCCTCGCCCGCTGCATTCGAGTACACGTTCGACCACCTCGCCGAGGTGATGGCGCGTTTCGCCGATGCACTGGGACTGACGCGCTATACGCTGGTCATGCAGGACTACGGTGGTCCGGTGGGGTTTCGACTCGCGCTCTCGAACCCTGAGCGGATTGAAGCGTTGGTGGTGCAAAACGCAGTGGCGCACGATGCGGGTCTCGGTCCGTTATGGCAAACGCGCAAGGCCTTCTGGAACGATCGTGCCGCACATGAAGCGGCATTGCGCGCCAATCTCCTTTCGTTCGAGGCAACGCGGTTACGGCATGTTGGGCGGAGTCCGAATCTCGATCGTTACGACCCGGATACCTGGACTGATGAGTTCGCGTTTTTATCGCAGCCCGGACAGATCGATATTCAGACTGAGCTCTTCTATGACTACCGGACGAATGTCGAGCGGTACCCATTGTGGCAGCGGTATCTGGAAGAACGTCAGCCCCCCATGCTGGTGCTGTGGGGGAAGTACGATCCTTCATTCGAAGTGGAAGGCGCCCACGCGTATCGCCGCAATGTTCCTGGCGCTGAGGTACACCTGCTTGAAGGCGGGCACTTTGTGCTGGATGAAGCCGTCGATCAGGTTGCGGCGTTGATGGTTCAGTTTCTTGATGTGCGGCTGTCCCAAAGCTGAAACGCAAAAAACGCAAAACTCGGCATCAGAACCGATAGTTGATGGAGACATCGGCAACGCCGGTGGCCCTGCTATGCGTAATCGGGCTATTGCCCGCGCTGCCGACCAGTTCTTCGAATGCGCCGTCGGCAGTAGCAAACCAGTGTTTGTCGAATAGCCACACCATGCTAACGCCGAAACCCACCGACTTGAAACCGGCGCTCGCGTGATACTGCGAGTATTGCGAGTGCGCTGCCTGAGTCTGATTCACACCGTACCAACTATTCATGTAGTTCGAGTCCGCAACTGTCACGTTCGGCCCGGCGAACCAGAAGAATTTTTGCGTGCTGCCCGGCAGTGGCATATAAGCGCCGAGATCGCCGATCCAGCCGTTCGAGCCGCCGAAATAGCGCCGCACGTCGGCGCGCAGCACGAGCGGGAAATCCTTCGAGACGACATATTCTCCGGAGAGTTTGAGGCCCGGCGCCTGATTGATGTTGCCAAGGCCGTTCAACTCCTGCGGATCGTCATGACCGCGACGTCCGAGATCGTAGACGGCCCCGAGACTCGCGCGCCAGTTCTGCCCTTGCGCGAAGTTGACCCCAAGGCCCTCGCCGCTCGAAAAGTAGAACAGGTCCTTGTAGCGCACGTCGATGCTCGGACCGGCCACCACGTGATACCGGTCGGAGCCCTCGTAACGCGGCTGGAACGATGTCGCCGCGCCGACGCGCACCTGCCAGTCCGGAATATTCGCCTGCCACATCTTCTGCAGCGGAATGCCCACGGAGTATTGCCACTCGCCCAATGGCGAAGGGGTTTGGGCCAGGGCCGAACCCGGCAGAACGCCCAACCCTCCGATAGCTCCGAGGGTCACGGCGGCCAAAGATGCTGCCGCGATGCCTGTTTGTTTATTGCGAATCCTGCCGATCCGTTTTCTACGGCTGATCAACACCAGAAGCCTCCGTTCTCGCGTATCGCGAAGGGGTTTGGGTTCTCATCCGATGTCCGCAATGGATTGCAAAACATCCGGGTGACCGCCGCATTGCTACGCGCGGCATGTAATTCTTTCAGCAGACGACACGCATTGCCCGGAAAAAGGCACCGACCGAACCCGATGCAGCCCCGCAAATTGGGCATTCGTACGAACAGAGATGATCAAAAGGCTCGCAAACGCACGCTCACGTGCAAAATGCGGGCCTGGTCGCCGGAGAGCCGGTTCGGATCGAGACAACGAAAGGACAGACCGACGGACGCTCGCAAGCATGCCGTGGCGATGGTGACAGGCAGAATACAGCCACAAAAAAATGTCCGGCGCCGCGCGATGCGGCGTCGGACAGGGAAGCTTGCCGCTGGTGCGGCGTAAGCCGTTTTACTGTGCCGCTTCGACCAGCACTGCTTTGTCGCGATAGAGGTTCGGGAACAGACGCTTCAGGTTGGCGACCTTCGGCATATCGTTGATTGCGATATACGCGGAGTTCGGATGCAACGTCAGGTAGTTCTGGTGATATGACTCGGCAGGATAGAAGCCCTTGAACGGCTCCGCCTTCGTGACGATCGGCGCCGGGAAGGCGTGTGCCTTATCGAGTTGCGCGATGTAGCTTTGCGCGACATGCCGCTGCGTGTCATTCAGCGGAAACACCGCCGAACGGTATTGCGTGCCGCTATCTGGCCCTTGCCGGTTCAACTCGGTCGGATCCTGAATCACCGAGAAATAGACCTGCAATAACTGCCCGTAGGTGACCTTGGTGGGGTCGAACGTGACCTGCACGGATTCCGCATGACCCGTCTCGCCGCCACTGACGGTCTCGTACTGAGCCGTGTCGCGCTGGCCGCCCGAATAACCCGACACGGCCTTCGTGACGCCCCGCACGTGCTGGAACACGCCCTGCACGCCCCAGAAGCAGCCGCCCGCGAACACGGCGGTTTCTTCATGCGCGGTCGCGGCGGAGACCTGCTCGTCGACTGCGGGCGGCGCAATGACAACCCCGGCTTCCGACGAGAAGGCCATGCGTTGCGCCAGCAGCAGCGCCAGTGCGCCGAGCCCGACCGAAAGCGCGAGGGCCGCTTTGCGCGAGCGGGCCGGTTTGCCGATGATGCGTTTCTCGATGTTCATGATGTGCGTCCTGATTCGATCAGCTCGTGCCGCGCGAGGCGGGCGCGAAAGTTAAGGCGAGGCCGTTCATGCAATAGCGCAGGCCGGTCGGTTTCGGCCCGTCGTCGAATACGTGCCCCAGATGGCCGCCGCAGCGCCGGCACAGGACTTCGTCGCGCGTCATGCCGAACGACTTGTCGGTACGCGTGATGACAGCGTGATCCAGCGGCTGCCAGAAACTTGGCCAGCCGGTGCCGCTATCGAACTTCGTCTTCGACGAAAACAGCGGCAGCGCGCAACCGGCGCACGCGAATGTGCCGACGCGGTGCTCGTCGTTGAGCGGGCTGCTGAATGGCCGCTCCGTGCCCGCGTCGCGCAGCACGCGGTACTGCGCCTCGGTCAGGAGCTTGTGCCATTCCGCGTCGCTGTGCACGACCTCGTAGGCCGCTGCCGCGCCCAACTCCGCCGTGCTTGCCGTGCGCCATGCCGCGGTGCCGCCGGCTAGCGACGCCGCACCGATTAACCTGAAGAAAGTCCGTCTGCTGCAAGCCATGATGATCGTCCCGGAAAGTCCGTACCGTTCACCCGTTCAGGCGCTGAATATGCCGCCCGCGAGTGGTCCCGACACTTAGTCGGCCGGCCCGGCGATTTATGACAGCATGCGCGTCTTTTTGGCTCACGGCGGCGGTTACAGCGGAAATTTCGTGGTCGACAGGATTTCCTTGAGCACCATGAACGAGCGGATTTGCCGCACGCCTGGCAGGTAGAGCAACTGCTCAGCGTGCAGACGATTGAAGCTGTCGCTATCGCGGGTACGGATCGTCATGAAATAGTCGAACTCGCCGGTCACGACATGACATTCCATGCACCCCGCCACCTTCTGCGCCGCTTTTTCGAACGCCGCGAATGACTCCGGCGTGGACCGGTCCAGCACCACGCCGATGATGACCAGCATGCCCGCCCCGGCTGCTTTCGGGTCGATCAACGCCACGACCCCGCGAATCAGCCCCGATTCCTTTAGCCGCTCGACGCGCCGCAGACACGCCGGCGCACTCAGTTTGACTTTGGCCGCGAGCGCGACGTTCGAGATTGACGCGTCGGTTTGCAGTTGCCGCAGGATCGCCCGGTCGATGCGATCGAGCGGGTGATGAGGGTCGGATTTCGAGGTTGGGGTTGTCGTGGCGGTTGCAGGCGCGGTTGTGGCGGCGGCGGTTGCAGCGGTTGCAGGATCGGTTACGTCCGTCTTGACCTGCGTGCTGCTAACTTTTCTTGCGTTCATTGGCTTCAAATCGGATTTTTGTTAGGCAAATTTCCGCCGAATATTATTAAAAGTATGCTGGACGGAATTTCTTTGCAAGCTCATTTCTAGCGCTTTTCCCTACTATTTATTTAGCGCGATGGTTTGCTGGTCGCGCCGGACCTAACATTTCGGAGCTGCCATGAACCTGCAACGATTCCCTCGCTACCTGTTGACTTTCGGGCCTACGCCGATCCAGCCGCTGAAGCGTTTGAGCGACCACTTGGGCGGCAAGGTGCATTTGTATGCGAAGCGCGAGGATTGCAACAGCGGTTTTGCGTTTGGCGGCAACAAGACGCGCAAGCTTGAGTATCTGATTCCCGAGGCCTTGGCGCAGGGTTGTGACACGTTGGTGTCGATTGGCGGGATTCAGTCGAACCAGACCCGCCAGGTTGCGGCTGTCGCTGCGCATTTGGGGTTGAAGTGTGTGCTGGTGCAGGAGAACTGGGTCAACTATTCGGACGCCGTGTACGACCGGGTCGGCAACATCCAGATGTCGCGCATTCTGGGCGCTGACGTCCGACTGGTGGCTGACGGCTTCGACATTGGTTTTCGCAAGAGTTGGGAGGATGCACTGGAGAGCGTGCGCGCTGCGGGCGGCAAGCCGTACGCGATCCCGGCGGGGTGTTCGGACCATCCACTGGGCGGCCTTGGCTTCGTCGGCTTTGCTGAAGAGGTGCGTCAGCAGGAAGCCGAACTCGGCTTCAAATTCGACTACATCGTGGTGTGTTCCGTGACGGGCAGCACCCAGGCCGGCATGATCGTGGGTTTCGCCGCCGACGGACGCGCCGAGCGCGTCATTGGCATTGATGCCTCGGCGAAACCGGCCAAGACGCGCGAGCAGATCACGCGAATCGCGAAGCAAACCGCGGAAAAAGTGGGCCTCGCCCGCGACATCACGGCCGACGACGTGGTGTTGGACGAGCGTTACGGCGGCCCTGAGTATGGCTTACCGAACGAAGGAACATTGGAAGCGATCCGCCTGTGTGCGCGACTCGAGGGCGTACTGACCGACCCCGTCTACGAGGGCAAATCGATGCACGGCATGATCGACAAGGTGCGAAACGGCGAATTCCCGGAGGGTTCGCGGGTGTTGTATGCGCACTTGGGCGGCGTACCGGCACTGAACGCCTACAGCTTCATTTTCCGGGACGGGTAAGCAGCGAGAAGCACGTGAGCGAGCGACCATTGACGATCGACGTGCGGCGAGCAACGGCCGATGCACACCGCACGGCACAAAGCGGAGAGCGATAAGCCTACCGCAACAAAGTCCGTCGCCGCTCCGCGAAATAGCGTGGACCTGACCGCCCCGAAGACTCGAACGCAGCAGGCGCTTTTTGAACGACGCATCGGCGCGCGCAGCGCCGCCGGAAGAATGACGGCCTTGTCACTCGCGCGGAGTGTGCGAGGGCACGGATTCCAGATGCACCACTACCGTGGCTGCGCGGGGGACCCGCTTAAGAGTTAGCGGTTTGAGCCGCTTTCTCTTGCCTACTCTTTGCGGCCGGCAAAGAGAAGTAGGTGCCGCCCCGCACAGGGGCAACGCTAATAGACCACTAAGTATTCACGAAAAATCGGTTTGAAAATCTTGACCGTATCTGCTTGGCAGTGCTGTAAGTTCGGTGCCGATGGTTTCGCGTGTCCAGGTGAGGGCTCGACGCCATCGATATTTCAGGTGCCGCCAGACGATCTCGATCATGTTCAGTTCGGGACTGTACGCAGGCAGATAAAACAGGACGGTCTTATGTTCAAGCAGCCAGCGTTGCCGCGTTGCCTCGCTGATAGCGTGATGGATGCTCGCATTGTCCAGCACGATCACGGTGGGCATACTGGCGGCGCGCGCAAGCACGCCGTCGATGAAGTGCTCGACATTCGGGGCTTTGATAGTCCCGCTATGTGCGGCGTGGATCAGCGTGTTTTCGCCGAAGTCCAGCGCGCCGATCACGCTGCGACGGCAATGATGATTTGGTTCGACCTGATGGGGCAAGCCTCGCGGTGACCAGCTACGCTGCACCGGCGGCGATCCATGAAAGCCGGCCTCGTCCAGATACAGCAGTCGCACGACTTTGTCTCGTACAGCCCGCTGGAGCTTCGCGAGCGTGGCCTGCTTCATGGCGAACGCTTCTTCGTTGCGCTTTTTTTGAGCGAGAAACGGTTGCGTTTGAACGAGAAGCCGCTGCGCTTGAGCGCCTCGCCGAGCGTTTCGATTTTGCATGGCAGTGGTTCGTTGAGCACGGCCTCGACTCGCTGTGCAATACGTACCAAGGTCAGTGGCTCGGTCCGCGCGATCTCAAGGGCCACCGCGATCTGGGCTTCGGACAGCAGCGGCCGCCGCAGTGACCGCCCATCAGGCCGCATATGCCACTTTCACGCCACGCGTGAAACCAGTTGTAGACGCTCTGGGCACTCACGCCGAACTGTTCGGCAATCGCCTGCGGCCTGATCCCACGCCCCAGCTTCAGCAGGCCAGCTGCACGCGTGCGCGTATCCCGGTAACGGTGGTTGATCGACAACTGCTGCAATGTCAGTTCCTCGGCTTCGCTCAGTTCTACAACGCACCTCATCCGCTACCCCAGCCTCATGAAGGCGCCAGGTTAGCGGAATTCAAATCGGATGACCAGGAACACTTAACAAAGCAAGGAAAGGCCAACACCCCAGGCAAACAAACAAAGCGCCGCGAAGGCAAAAAAAATCAAACCCTCAACTTCCCCCTCAAAAACTCCACAAAAACCCGAATAGTGACCGAACTCTGCCGATGCTGCGGATAAACGGCATAAACCGTAGCCGCCGAAGGCAAAAACTCCTCCAATACAGTCACCAACTGCCCACGACCAAGCGCCTCAGCAACAATAAAATCAGGAAGCCGAACAATCCCCAACCCAGCAACCGCAGCATCCCTAACCAATTCCCCATTATTAGCCCGCAGCGGCCCACGCACTTCAAACCCTTTCAAAACACCATCAACAACAAAATCCCAACTCACAGCCCCACCATGCCCATACAGCAAGCATGAATGCCGCACCAGATCGGCAGGATGCAAAGGCGCGCCCCGCCGCCGCACATACCCCGGACTACAACACGCCACCATCCTGACATCGACGAGCTTCTGCGCGATCAGCGTCGAATCCTGCAACGTTCCGATCCGGATTGCCATATCGAACCCCTCACCCACCACGTCGACGGTTCGATCGCTCAACTCCATATCGAAGCGCACGTCCCCATGTTCGCGCAGGAAACTCGCCACCAACGGCGACAAATGCATCATCCCGAACGACATCGGCGCGCTGACCCGCAACAGCCCGCGCGGCCCGGCGCGGCGCAGCGACATCGCCTGTTCGGCGTCTTCCACCTCGCCAAGAATGCGCCGCGCACGCTCATAAAACTCCTGACCGAGTTCAGTCACGGCCAGCTTACGCGTATTGCGGATCAGCAACTGCACGCCAAGCGCCTCTTCCAGCGCCATGACGCGCCGGCTGACGAACTGCTTCGATAACGCAAGCCGCTTGGCCGCTGCCGTGAAGTTATGGGCGTCGACCGTGGCGACGAATATCCGCATATCATCGAGTTGCATCGTATTGTCCACCTCAAAGAGACAGTGTTTCCTGTTTACACACGATTATATCCATCCTGATTGACCTACACTGTCATTCATGGATCGCGGACAAACTTCTGGCCGGATCGCACAACAGAACCAAGGAGAAATACGATGCTCGATATCAGACACGCCAATCAACGCGGCCGCGCGGAGCACGGCTGGCTCAGTTCGCGTCATACGTTTTCTTTCGCGAGCTATCACGATCCGAAGCAGAACGGCTTTTCCGACCTGCTCGTGATCAACGACGACCGCGTCGCACCGGCCCAAGGTTTCGGCAAGCACCCGCATCGCGACATGGAGATCTTTTCGTACGTGCTGGAAGGCGCGCTGGAACATAAGGACACGATGGGCACCGGTTCGGTGATCGTGCCTGGCGACATCCAGTTGATGAGCGCCGGAACCGGTGTCGCGCATAGCGAGTACAACCATTCGAAGAGCGACCCCGTGCACTTCATGCAGATCTGGATTGCACCGGGGCAGAAAGGCACCACGCCGCGCTATCAGCAGCGTCACTTTGGTGCGGACGAGAAACGCGGCGTGTTGCGCCTCGTGTTGTCGCCGGACGGTGCGGACGACTCGCTGGTGCTGCAACAGGATGCGCGGGTCTATGCCGGTCTTTTCGACGGTGACGAAACTGCGCGGCTCGAACTGGCCAGTAATCGTTACGCGTATATTCAAGTGGCGCGCGGCAGCGTCGCCGTGAACGGCGTCGAGTTGGGCGAAGGCGACGGCGCGCGGGTCCGCGACGAAAAAGTCCTGACCTTCACACAAGGTCACGATGCGGAAGTGCTGGTGTTCGATCTGCGTAACATCGAAATGTCGGAGTTCTGGGCTTAAGCGGCTTATTTAACCGGCTTACTTGAGCGATTTACTTAAGCATGGCTCGCCGCGAAGATTGCGGCGAGCCGCACCCATCCTTACCTATTGAGAAAAATCATGCGCTATACGCTATTTGAAAACCAGAAAGACGCAGCCGTTCTCGTCGCCCGCATCCTGTTGATGGTGTTGTTCATCACGTTCGGCTGGTCGAAGCTGACCGGCTTTTCCGGCACCGTCGCTTATATGGCGTCGAGCGGCGCGCCGATTCCTGAGTTGTCGGCGATCATCGCCGTCGTGATGGAGTTTGTTGTGGGCATTGCGCTGCTGGTGGGCTTCTACACGCGGCCGCTGGCGTTGCTGTTGGCGCTTTATACGCTCGCCACGGCGATCATCGGCCACCACTACTGGAACATGACGGGTGCGGTGCAGTACGACAACCTGATCCACTTCTACAAGAACGTCAGCATCATGGGTGGACTGCTATTGTTGTGCGTGACCGGGCCTGGCAAGTATTCGATCGACCGTCGTTAAAGCCGCGCTACGAGTGTTCGACAAGCTCGTAAAAAAAGCCGCCTGGCATTTCGCCAGGCGGCTTTTTCATTGCGTGAAGCGATCCACGCTAGCCGGCAAACTGCGCCAGCACGCGCTCACGAATGGCCGGCCGGACATTCGACTGCGCCATATTGCCTTGATAGTGCGCGACCACGCGCGGGTTCATCACGCGAAACCACAGAGGCGGCACGTACGCGAGCATGATCATCGTCGCGTAACCGGAGGGTAATTGCGGCGCGCCGTCGAAATGACGCAGCGCCTGGTAAGAGCGCGTCGGGTTTGCATGATGATCGGCGTGACGCTGCAACTGGTACAGAAACAGATTCGTCACGATGCGATTGCTGTTCCACGAGTGCTGCGGCTGGCAACGCTCATAACGGCCGCTCGCGAGTTGTTTTCGGCCGAGCCCGTAGTGCTCCAGATAATTGACCACCTCGAGCAGTGAGGCGCCATACGCCGCCTGAATCAGCAGAAACGGAATCGCCGTCTTGCCGAACAGCGCGATCATCGCGCCCCACAGCACCGCCGTCATGGCCCACGCGTGCAGGACTTCATTGCGCCATGTCCAGGGCGATTTGCCAAGGCGTTCGAGCCGGTGTTTCTCGAGACGCCACGCCGACGCGATGCTGCCGAACACCGTGCGCGGCAAAAAAAGCCAGAACGATTCGCCGTAGCGCGCGCTCGCCGGATCGGGGGGCGTCGCCACGCGCACATGGTGTCCACGATTATGTTCGACGAAGAAATGACCGTAGGCGACCGGCGCCAGCGTGATCTTGGCGAGCCATCGTTCGAAGCCGTCGGTCTTGTGGCCGAGCTCGTGCGCGGTATTGATCGACACGCCGGTCGCCGCGCCCAGCGAAAGCGCAAAGCCGAGATAGTCGTACCACGCCAGGGCATGCGTACCGACGATCCACAGCGCGCCAAAGAACGACACGTATTCGATGAAGGTGGCGAGGTAGACCACGCGGCGGTAGTAACGCTCCCGTTCGAGCGTGGGGACGACTTCCTCGGGGGGATTGCTCGGATCGTCACCGATCAGGTAGTCGAGCACCGGGATAATGCCGAACACGAAAATCGGCCCGAACCACCAGAAAATATGCCAGCCGGTCTGCAACGCCAGATTGGCGGCGTGCAGCGGCAAGGTGATGGTGAGCGCACCGAGCAACCACAGATAGCGCTTGCCGTCGACCCACCGCGCGGGGGCCGCTTGCGATGTTGCCATTGTCTCCCTCCTTGTTTTATGTCGCCTGGTATCGGCAAGCTGTGCGCTTGCCAGCCAGTACGCATGCCGCCAGAACCTTGTCCGGCTCCCAGATTTATATGGCTTGACGGGCGGGTTAGCCAAGGAATTGGCCTAGGTGGGAGGCTCCAAACAACGGGGCCGTTGGGGCGGTATGGGGGATGGGCGTCGAGCGGGTGAATGAAACGGGTGTTTAGGCTGCAATTCATGCTGTCTGCGAGTTGTAGCCTGGCCTGGGGTTCCGCCTGCTGCAGCGTGCCGAACCGTCGGCTGCTTGACCGCGACTGACCAACTTCATATGATTACCGCTCAAAACTACGTACGAGCGGGTGTGAAAAACGTAGCGCCGCCCGGGTCACCGGGTTCCACCTGGAGTGGAAATTTCGCCGCAAGGTGAATAGAGGATCCCGCATGCGACGGCTGCCGAACGGCAGCCGTTGGTTTTTGTGGCGGGCCGGCGTGAGTCGGATTGCCCTGACAGACACAGTGGTCTCAGCCATCGCTTAGCCCGAAAAAAAGCCCGCTCAAAAGCAGGTCCGGTCCCATCAGAAACAAAAACGGCGGCCCGAAGGCCGCCGTCCCGCCATTCACTACTCAAACAAGCACATCACACTGCCGCTTCGGCCACTTCTGCTTCGCTCACCACTTCGTCCGTATCGCTACTGCGGATCAGGTGATCGAACGCGGAGAGCGATGCCTTCGCGCCCTCGCCCACTGCAATCACGATCTGCTTGAACGGGACCGTGGTCACGTCGCCGGCGGCGAACACGCCCGGCACCGACGTCGCGCCGCGTGCATCGACGACGATCTCGCCGTGCTTCGACAACTCGACCGTGCCCTTCAGCCATTCGGTGTTCGGCACGAGGCCGATCTGCACGAACACGCCTTCGATCTCGATGTTCTTCGCTTCGCCAGAACGCAAGTCCTTATAGACCAGACCGTTGACCTTCTTGCCGTCGCCGGTGATTTCCGTGGTCTGTGCCTGCGTGACAATCGTCACGTTGGCGAGGCTGCGCAGCTTGCGTTGCAGCACCTCATCAGCACGCAGTTGTGCGCCGAATTCGAACAGCGTCACTTCACGCACGATGCCCGCGAGATCGATCGCCGCTTCGACGCCCGAGTTGCCGCCGCCGATCACCGCCACACGCTTGCCCTTGAACAGCGGACCGTCGCAGTGCGGGCAGTACGCCACGCCGTGGTTACGGTACTCACGCTCGCCCGGCACGTTGATTTCGCGCCAGCGGGCACCGGTTGCCAGAATGATGGTCTTCGCCTTCAGCACCGCGCCGTTCGCCAGACGCACCTCGTTGATGCGGCCCGGGATCAGCGCTTCAGCGCGCTGCACGTCCATGATGTCGACTTCGTAGCTCTTCACGTGCTGTTCGAGCGCCATCGCGAACTTCGGTCCTTCCGTTTCCGTCACGGAGACGAAGTTCTCGATCGCCAGCGTATCGAGCACCTGGCCGCCGAAGCGTTCCGCCACCACACCCGTGGCAATACCCTTGCGCGCCGAGTAAATCGCCGCAGCCGCGCCCGCGGGGCCGCCGCCGACGATCAGCGTATCGAACACCGGCTTCTTCGCCAGTTCCTTAGCCGCACGCTCACCGGCATTGGTGTCGAGCTTCGCGAGGATTTCCTTCACGCCGCTGCGGCCCTGGCCGAACACTTCGCCGTTCATGAACATGGTCGGTACCGCCATGATCTGGCGCGCTTCGACTTCGTTCTGGAACAGCGCGCCGTCGATCGCCACGTGACGGATGCGCGGGTTGATCAGCGCCATCACGTTCAGTGCCTGGACCACTTCCGGGCAGTTCTGGCATGACAGCGAAAAATACGTTTCGAATTGATAGTCGCCGTCGAGACCGCGGATCTGTCCGATCACCGCGTCGTCGAGTTTGACCGGATGGCCGCCGACCTGCAGAAGCGCGAGGACGAGCGACGTGAATTCATGCCCCATCGGAATACCGGCGAAACGGATACCCGTTTGCTTGCCCGGCTCGCCGATTGAAAACGACGGCTTGCGCTCGCTGTCGCCGCGGCGTTCGATCACGGTGACGCGCTCCGACAACGTCGCGATATCGCTCAGCAACGCCAGCAGCTCCTGCGATTTCGCACCGTCGTCGAGCGAGGCGACGATCTCGATAGGCCTGCTAACTTTTTCGAGGTAGGATTTCAACTGCGTCTTGAGATTGGCGTCCAGCATGGCTTTTTCGATTCCGTGACGAGGGGTGTTAGGTCCCGGGCACCGCACGCATCCGGATAGGAGGCGCACAGCCCGGGGGCGCACGAACCGCTGTAAGACGCGGTCCGCGCGGCGATACGCCGTGAGGCGCTTACTGCGTGAGGCTTTTAGACCTTAGATCTTGCCGATCAGGTCGAGCGACGGGGTCAGCGTTTCAGCGCCCGGCGTCCACTTGGCAGGGCACACTTCACCCGGGTGAGCCGCGATGTATTGCGCAGCTTGCACCTTGCGCAGCAGTTCGCCGGCGTCACGGCCAATGCCGTTGTCGTGAATTTCGGCCAGCTTGATCTCGCCTTCCGGGTTGATCACGAACGTGCCACGCAGTGCCAGACCTTCTTCTTCGATCAGCACGTCGAAATTGCGCGAGATGGCCAGGGTCGGATCAGCGATCATCGGGTACTTGATCTTCTGGATCGTGTCCGACGTGTCGTGCCATGCCTTGTGCGTGAAGTGCGTATCGGTCGACACGCTGTAGATTTCGACGCCGAGCTTCTTGAATTCGGCGTAACGATCGGCCAGGTCACCCAGTTCGGTCGGGCAGACAAACGTGAAGTCGGCCGGGTAGAAAACGAAAACCGACCACTTGCCCTTCAGGCTTTCTTCAGTGACGGTCTGGAAATCGCCGTTGTGATAGGCCTGTGCTTTAAACGGTTTGACTTGACTGTTGATGATCGGCATTTACTGAGTCCTCTTTCAGGGTGGTTGGAAAGTGGAGTCAGTATGTCAGACACCGCTTAATAGGTAAAGTGGTGTGTTTCAATTATTTCGATAGTTTATTGCTATTCTGATGCCGACCGACGGCTATTGCACCGCACCAATCCTGGGCTCAGTCCTTCATGAGCCGCCAAAGGGTTGTGCGGCCGATTCCCAGTGCCCGGCTTGCTGCAGCGCGGTTGCCGCCTGCCTGTTCGAGGGCGTGCATGACATCCTCGCGGGTGGGTGAGTGACGAACTGGGGCGTCCCCATTGGCGTGGACCTGGGCCACCGCGCCCTGCACGTCCGCGACCCTCTGCCGCATCCGCCCGAATTCCGGAAACACCGCCTGCAGGTCCTGCCCGCCAACGCCCGCCGGATCGCTCAGATAAATCGCAGCGCGCGCCAGCAGATTTTCCAGCTCCCGCACATTACCGGGCCACGCATAGTGCTCGAACAAGGGCGTGAGGAATGTCAGCACCCGCTCGAGCGCGGCACCCGACAGTCCATATTGGAGCGCGCTGCGATTCAACAAGTGCCGCGCCAGTTGCGCGACATCGCCGCGCCTTTCGCGCAGCGGCGGCAAGGCTATCTGAAGCAGGTTCAGACGAAAGTACAAATCCGCGCGAAACACGCCCTGCTCGACCAGCGCGTGCAGGTCGCGATGCGTGGCGGCAATCACTCGCACGTCGACCGGGGTCGCGCGCCCGGCACCGAGCTTCATGACTTCACGCTCCTGCAACACGCGCAGCAGCCGGCTTTGCAGCGCCGCCGGCATCTCGCCGATTTCGTCGAGAAAAATCGTGCCGGTATGGGCGATTTCGAAGAGGCCCGGCTTGCCGCCGAGGCGCGCGCCGGTGAACGCACCTTCCTCATGGCCGAACAGTTCGCTTTCGATCAGCCCTTCTGGGAGCGCCGCGCAATTGAAGGCGACAAACGGATTGCCGCGCCGCCGGCTGGCCGTGTGGATGCCCTGTGCGACCAGTTCCTTGCCGGTGCCGCTTTCGCCGCTCAATAGCACGGTGGCGTCGTGCGCCGCACCTGCGCGCGCGAGCCGCCGCACCCGTTCGAGCGCCACCGAGTTGCCGATCAGATCGTCGAGATGGTGCCGCGCGACCAGATGCTTCGGCCGCTGATTCGTGCGCAGCGAGCGGTCGATCCGTTGCGCGACCAGCGCGTCCTGCACCGTGACCACCGAGCCCGAGCGCAGACCCTGCTCGACGATCGGCACGCAATTGACGATCAGCGCGCGGCCGCCGATCTGCTCGATGCGCTCTTCAACCGGCATGTCATGCTCGAGCGTCTCGCGCAGCAACGGGCCGACGGCGCGTGTCAATTGCGCCGGGATGTCCTGTTCGCGGTCGAGTCCGAGCAGATCGAGCATGGCCGGATTGACGGCTTCGAGTTGGCCGGCGTCGTCGAAGGCGGCCACGCCGTCGCGCAGATGAGCGACGATCGTGTTCAGGCGCACCCGCTTCGATTCCTTCTGTCGGCTCACGCGCGCCAGCTCGACCGAGCGCTCGAACGCCTCTTCGACCGCGCCGAGCGAGTACAGAAAGACGCTCTCAAGGCCGGCCTGCTGGGCGAGGTCGCAGGCCATGCCGGGGCCGATGATCACGCTGCAGCCTTCGGCCGCCAGATTGTTGACCGCGAGCCGCACTTCGTCGATCGAGCGGTAGGCCCGCTGCTTCAGGCCGACCTTCAGCCACGCGCTCAGGTCCGCGAGTTCGTGCGCGATGGTTTCGTGCAGGACAAGGCCGATCTGTGCGCCGGGCCAGGTCGTCGTAGCGCGGGTGATCGCGCTCAGCACGTCGAACCCGTTCACCTTGACCATGACCACCGGCACGCTCAGGTTGTCGCGCAAGTAGGCGCCGTTCGATCCGGCTGCCAGCACGACGTCGACCGAGCCCGCGTCCACATAGGCCTGCAGGGCCGTCACGGCGGCGCCGTAGCCTTCCCGGACCGAAAAAAACCTGGCGCGCCCGGTGTATCGCGGCGCGACTGTCTCGCAAAGCGATTGCAACCGGCTGATACTCACCAATGCGACACCTGGGCGGCCGGGATCGGGGATGGCGAGGGACGACGTGAAAGTGGACATTGCAACGCTCCGCTTGTAGCAGGAACGTTCCATGAAACGTTTCATGGAACGCACTGACATTTTGCCATGAACCGCAACGTCAGCCCCTTTTTGCCTAACCAATTGATTATTCGGCACAAATTCTGAGTGCCGACGAATGGCACGCTTCCTGCGCATACAGTCCGGCGTTCTACCACTCACTTCCTATCCGGAGACACACAGCCATGACCACTTCCGCTACCCGCCGCGCCGCCTTCCGCGCCAAAGTCAACCAACGCCAGGGCCTGCTCGTGCCGGGCGCCTTCAACGCCATGAGCGCGCGAGTGATTGAAGACGCCGGCTTCGAAGCGATCTACATCACGGGCGCGGGCGTCACCAACATGTCGCTCGGCTTGCCCGATCTCGGCTTCATTGGCCTTGCCGAAGTCGCCGAACATTGCGCGCGGATTCGCGACGCGGTCGCGCTGCCGCTGATCGTCGACGCCGACACCGGCTTCGGCAACGCGCTGAACGTGCGCCAGACCGTGCGCGTGCTGGAGCGCAGCGGCGCCGACGTGATCCAGTTCGAAGACCAGGTCATGCCGAAAAAATGCGGCCACTTCTCGGGCAAGGAAGTGGTCAGCGCGAGCGAGATGGTCGGCAAGATCCGCGCGGCCGTCGATGCCCGCGAAGACGGCAATCTGCAGATCATGGCGCGCACCGATTCGGCGGCGGTCCACGGCATTGAAGACGCGATCGAGCGCGGCCATCGCTTCATCGAAGCCGGCGCGGACATTCTCTTTATCGAAGCGACCGAGTCGCTTGCCGACATCGAGCGTTTGCCGGGACTGTTCGACAAGCCGCAACTGATCAACATCGTGATCGGCGGCAAGACACCGGTGCAATCGCGCGAAGCGCTCGGCAAACTCGGCTACGGCATCGTCCTGTACGCGAACGCGGCGCTGCAAGGCGCGGTCCTCGGTATGCAGCGCGCGCTCGGCACGCTGAAGAGCAATGGCCGCCTCGATGAAGACGCGACCCTGGTTGCCCCCTTCAGCGAACGCCAGCGCCTCGTGAACAAGCCGCTGTACGACAAGCTCGATCGGGAATACGCGGCGAAGGACTGAGCGGCAAGAAAAACCGTGTTTCAGGCGGGTCCCGCGCGCGACGATCGACGTGTTGCCGCGTGGTGCCCGCCTCCGCTGTGTGCCACGAAATGTTGCGTTACGATGCGGCATTAGCGGCTACGCGGTGACGGTCGAGACATGACGGCTACGATTTGGCCAGTCCCGCATGGCTCCGCTGACGCCAAACAGGCCGCGACCTCGTTGCACGTCTACTGAGGGGCGCCGGAAACACGCTTACGAAAGGTTGTCGCAAGAACATGAAATCACCAGAAATGCGCGAGCCATGCCGGCACGCTAGCGGCGTGATCGAAACCACCCGCAACGGCAAGGTGCCGGGGACGGTGCAATGACCGGTGGCACGCGCAATTCGCACGTCGGCTGGCTGCCGTATATCGTGGCCGCCACCTTCTTCATGGAGTATCTCGACACCACGGTGATCGCGACCGCGCTGCCGCAGATGGCGCACTCGTTCGGCGTCGGTCCGAACAGCCTGAGCCTCGGCATGACGGCTTATATGCTGGCGCTGGCGATTTTTATCCCGGCGAGCGGCTGGGTCGCCGACCGTTGCGGCTCGCGTACGGTGTTCTTCAGCGCGATCGGGGTGTTCACGGTGGCCTCGGTGTTATGCGGCTTGTCGCAGAACGTGACTGAATTTACGGCCGCGCGGCTGCTGCAGGGCATAGGCGGCGCGATGATGGTGCCGGTCGGGCGGTTGATCGTGGTCCGCAACACAGAGAAGAGCCGCATGATGCAGGCGATCTCGACCATCACCTGGCCGGCGATTGCCGCGCCGGTGGTTGGACCGCCGGTGGGCGGCTTCATCACCACCTACGCATCGTGGCGCTGGATCTTCCTGCTGAACGTGCCGTTCGGTCTGGTCGCCATGGCCGTTGCGCTCGCGCTGGTGCCGAACCTGCGCGGCGCCGAACGCAAACCGCTCGACGTCGTCGGCCTCCTGCTGAGCGCCACGACGCTGACCGCGATTCTGTATGGCGCTGAACTGGCAAGCCAGCCCGGTGAGAATCCCTGGGTGGCCGCAGCGCTTATCGCCGGCGGATTGCTGATGGGCGTGGTGGCGTTCCAGCACGCAAAGCGTCACCCGCATCCGCTGATCGACGTCTCCACGCTGAAGATCCCGACTTTTTCCGTGACGGTGGTGACCGGCTCGTTCACGCGCATCGGCATTGGCGCGGTGCCGTATCTGATGCCGCTGCTGTTTCAGGTCGGCTTCGGGTTGTCGGCATTCAAGTCGGGCCTGTTGCTGCTCGCGAGCGCGCTCGGCAACCTCGGCATGAAGGCGCTGACCACGCGCATCCTGCAACGCTTCGGTTTCCGCATGGTGTCGATCGTCGACGTCGCCGTGGCCGGTGTTTTCATCATTGCCTGCGGGCTGTTGACGCCGAACGTGCCACTCGTGCTGGTGTTGTTCGTCGTGTTCATTTACGGCGTCGCGCGTTCGATGCAATTTTCGACGCTTGCCACCCTCGCCTACGCCGACGTCGCGCAACCGCAGATGAGCGCGGCGAGCACGCTATGGAGCGCGGCCGCCCAGATGACGATCGGCCTGGGCATTGCCTTCGGCGCCGTTTCGCTGCGCGCGGCGGCGTTTTTCAACGGCGAGACGACCGGCCGTGTATTCACCCTGGACGATTTCCGCCTGGCGTTTCTGTTTGCCGGCGTGCTGACGCTGCTGTCCGTGACCGGCTACCTGGGTCTCGCGGGCAACGCCGGACAGAGCATCGGCGGCGGTTCCCGTGGCGTCGAGGACCCGGCGAAAAGCTGAACGCAAACCGGGCTGAATGGAACGGTTTGAAGCGGGAGTTGAAGTAGTTGCAACCTTTGAATACTTGACCAGAACAGGCGGAGACACGCGGTGCACGCAAGCGAGTTGACGATTTCGAGCAACAAGGCCGACCTCGACATGGAGACGGTCTACGCGTTCCTTTCGCAGGAGACCGCATGGGCGAAGGGCATGCCACGCGAGACGTTCGACCGGGCGATCGGGGGGTCGCTATGTTTCGGCGCGTATAGCAAAGGCAAGCAGATCGCCTTTGCCCGTCTGATAACGGACCAGGCGACCTTTGCCTACCTGTGCGATGTTTTTGTGCTGCCGACGTACCGCGGCAAGGGAGTCGCGTCGGCGTTGATGAAGCACGTATTCGCCAGCCCGTCGCTGACCGGTTTGCGCCGAATCGTGCTGGTGACGAGCGACGCTCACCACGTGTACAAGCCGCATGGCTTCAAGGAACTGACGACGCCCGAGCGCTATATGGAAGTGCATAACCCCGACGTCTACAAGACGGCTTGAGCGGAGTGCACGCGAAGAGTGATTGGGCCGCCGGTTGACGATAAACGAAGTGTGGGATGGGTGAACGGAAACCAGCGCGCCAGATCCAGAAGGTTCTGGAACGCCGGGCGCACTAAACAAAAACCCCTTCCCTGACCCACTTGGTCATGATCCACTTCTCGCCGTCCAGAACCGGCGCGCCCCCGTGCAAGCTCAAAGGATCGACCTGCTGCGCCCCATTCATGTAGCGAAAATAAACAGCGCCACCCCGCTTCGGGGCGACCGACACGCCCGCATCGGGGAAAAAAGTCTCCCCGCCAGCGGCCACGTCATTGAGATACAAAACCAGCGTGGCAACCCGCTGCCCGCCGCGCGTCATGTGCACGGCACTGCCCGTCTGCGACGGCGGAAAATAATCGAAATGCGCCCGATACTCGGCGCCGACCCCATACCTCAGCACCTGCAGCCCTTCACCGTGATCGACCGGCCAGTTCATCAAACCGGCAAAGCGCTTTTCGAGCCGCTCGATGAACGGGTCCGCGCCTCGGTGATACCAGGCGCCTTCGCTCGTGCGATTGGAGATCACGTCGTTCGAACCGTTCTCAGGATTGACGGTAGTTGACCGCTTGAGCAGGGGACGCGACCGTTCGATCATCTCATCGGACTCTTCGTCCGACATCACGTCGGCGAACGCGACGATCTGCGGCCGTTCGCAGCGCATCAGCACCTTGACGTCGCGATCATAAGCACGAATCACATTGCCCGCCGCAACCGGCACCGGATCGTAGCGGTATTCGCCTGCGGCCGCCTCGACGCCGCATGGCACGGCTGCAAGTTCCGCGCGAGCGGTTTCTGCTGCTTCGAACGAAGCGTTCACCGTGGTTCGCGCGAGTTCGGACTCGAAGCCGGCACCCACCATGGCATCCACCAACGCCGCAGGGCTAAAGCCGCGCTCGACATGACTGTTCAACCACGTTTTCACGGCATCATTTACAACATGCATACGTCTCGTCCCACATCCAGAGTTCGCTCGCTCAGCATGCGTGGACCGGGCGCGTGGCCAATCGGCGATGCTGACCAAAGCAAAGGATGATAGGTGGCCGTCCCGTTTCGTTTCACGCGACGATTCGGAAATGGGCGTTAGCTGAAACGCATTTAGCATCGGATTCGACGCTTCGCGAACTACGAATTTTCTTACTCGCCCCTGCCTGGGCGGACTAGATCGCACTGATCGACGGCAGCCGTTGCAGCACGGTCATCGGAGCGCCATGTTCGCCAGGAGCGTGGCAGGCGCGGCAATCATGCGCGTGGGGTGCATCAGCGCGCGCAGCGCATTGACGCAACGGTCAGTCGTTGCCGCGGAAGGAGCCGCCGCACGTCGCGCGGCCAAATAGCGAGCGCCTCAGCCGTAGGCCCGCTCGCGCATCCACTTCGTCATGATCCATTTGTCGCCGCCGAGCACCGGCGCGCCGCCGTGCAAGGTCAGCGGATCGAGTTGACGCTGGTCGTTCATATAACGGAAATACACCGCACCGCCCTTGACTGCCGCGACTGACAATCCCGCTTCCGGGAAAATCGTTTCGCCGCCGTCGGGCACGTCGTTCAGATAGATCACGAGGGTCGCCACGCGCTGGCCGCCCTGCGCGGTATGCACCGCACTGCCGGCCTGATCGGGCGGAAAATAGTCGAAGTGCGGGCGATATTCGCCGGTCGTGCCGTAGTGCAGAATCTGCAGCCCCTCGCCGTTTTCGACCGGCCAGTTCATCAGACTCGAAATACGGCGGTCCATCTTTTCGATGAACGCGTCTTCCCCGCGCTGGTACCAGATACCTTCGCTGGTGCGGTTGCGGATGACGTCTTCCTTGCCCGTCTCGGGATTGACCGTGGTCGAGCGTTTCAGCCTGTGACGCGACCGCTCGATCATCTCGTCGCATTCGTCGGGCGAGAGCACATCGGCGAACACAATCACCTGCGGCCGCTCGCAGCGCATCAATACGCGGACGTCGCGATCGTCCGCACGGATCACATTGCCGCGCGCGACGGGCGGCGAGTCGTACTGGTAGGTTTGCGGCCCGGCTTTGACCAGCGCGGCCTCAGTCGCGACCGGCGGCGAGCTCCCGGCGTCCGGCGGGCTCATGCCGAACGCTTTGTGCACTTCCGCGCGCGCGGCTTGCGTGGCGAAACCGGCTTGCACCATTGCATCGATCATCGAGTCGATGCTGCAACCGCGCTCGACATTGCTGCTCAGCCACGCTTCCCATGACGCATCTACGACCGGCATCGAACTCCCCCGCTTGTTCATCTCACGAAATACTGCATCAACTGGACGGCTCATAGCAAGGCTGGGCGGTTTTCGCCGGGCTGACCGGCTACGTGCGGCGCTGCCGGCGCCGGTACAGGTCGAGGCCTTTTCTCGCCTGCGCCCTGATTGCGCGCTGCACGAAAGGCGTCCAGCCGAGCAGCGCGCCCTTCGTGCCCAAAGCCTGACGGGCCCACCGCCAAAGGTCGAAGGTATCGCGGTGTTCGACGATGCGGCCCTCGCGAAACGCAAAACGGGCGTCGATGCGGTTGACCACCGTGCGGCCCGTCTGACTGAAGGTGTAACCGGCCACCCAGTGGGCGCGGCCGTTGCGCTCATCGGCTTCGACGCTGTCGAACGTCAGCGAGAAGTCCTGCGCGCGCGACACCAGCATACGCCACATGTCGCGCGCCTCTTCGCCGCGCAGTTCGCCAAAGGCCGGATCGCTGAAGACCACATCGTCGGCATAGCAGGCGGCCATTGTTTCGGCGTCGCGCTGCTGGAACGCGGTGTAAAACCGCTCGATCAGTTCGGTGTTGGGATGGCTCATGGTCTCGTGTTTGTGTTTGTGTTTGTGTTTGTGTTTGTGTTTGTGTTTGTGTTTGTGTTTGTGTTTGTGTTTGTGCTTGTGCTTGTGCTTGTGCTTGTGCTTGTGCTTGTGCTTGTGCTTGTGCTTGTGCTTGTGCTTGTGCTTGTGCTTGTGCTTGTGCTTGTGCTTGTGCTTGTGCTTGTGCTTGTGCTTGTGCTTGTGCTTGTGCTTGTGCTTGTGCTTGTGCTTGTGCTTGTGCTTGTGTTTGTGCTTGTGTTTGTGCGTGGCCGCTCGGAAAACGACCCGGAAAGTAGCGCGCACCGAGGTTTGAGCGCGCATAAACCGTACACGATATCGGAAAACGCCATTGCCTTTCGAAAGTTCGAACAGGCGCCGGCCGTGCGGGCGTTTCCCGGGTTCGCGCGAAGCAGGTAAAACCGCCTCCGCAACACTCGCGCCGCCTTTCGTTATATCCTGTTGAATATCACGGTATGCTCTCGTGGAGCGCGGCGGCTCGCCCCGCATCCGCGTACGACGAAGCGAAACAAACCAGCAGGAGCCCGCAGCGGTGCGTAATCCACCTACATCGCCATCTATATCGCCATCCACACCGCGTTCCACTTCGCAATCCACCTTGCGATCGACCTCATCCAACCCGGCGGGACGCCTCCCGACAGGGCTTTCGTCGGCCATCGTCGCGGTGAAGTTGGCGTCTGAACGCGGCCGCGCCGAACTGATCCGCGATGTTGTCGATGCTTACAGGCGCCTTTATGGCAGCGTGCAGCGCTTCGTGCTGATGCTGACGGACGATCAATTGAACTTCGCCTCGGTGGGCACCTCGGGTCCGCATTCGTTGAATCAGTTGCATCGATCCTTGCCGAACAGGCCAAGGCGGCGGCTTTCGTCCGTCTGCGCGATCTGAAAGCCTCGATCGAAGAGGCGCGCTCGGCCGAGCAGCTTCGCGACGCGATTTTCTCGGACGCGCTTAGCAACGACCTGGCCGCATTGCGCAAGGTGGTGGCGGAGCTCGAACGGCTCGACATGGCCTTTATCGGTCTGTGCGTTGGGCATGTTCTCGATCGTCATTGCCGGATATGAACGTTTTCATTTGTCCATCGTTATATCGTCGCGAATATATCGCCAGCTCCACCTGCATGGCGCGCGTGTCCCGCACGCACATTCAGTCAACCTGACGCCAGAACCGGATTCGAGGTCCTCATGCACACGCCCCCGTTTCGTCTCGCCCAGCCCCCGCGTCTCAAACTGTCCAGCGACGAGTTGGCCGGCACCGGCTTGCGCGCGGCCGACCCGTGCTGCACGCCCGCCAAGGTATCGTTCCCGAATACCAAACGGCGCGCGCGCCTCGACGAGCTCGATGGCCAACTGCATTGCTCGATCATCGGCACCTGTCTCAGCACGCACGAACTGCGCAAGCTGGTGCCTAAGTTCACCGGCCTCGACAGCCGGGACGCGAGCGATCTGGAGATTCATCACTCGGCCGTCGAACTCGCGATCGATGGCGGCGCCGGCGCCAAAGCCCTGCACAAGCTGCTCGACGAGCGCTATGCGGGAGCGATCCGTCGCTTCGAGAAAGCCGCCGACGACGTCGATCTGCTGAAACTCTGGGACGAAGCGCTGAAGAACGGTGATATTCCACCGGCTTACTGGGCGTTGATGACGCATCCGTACGCGACCTTGTACGTGCGCCAGAAAGCGTTCGGCGAATTGCACATGCTGTCGCATCTGGTCGGCGCGGCGAATCGCGCGGACATCCGCAGGCTGGTCGCGCTCGAAGCGGAAAACGCCGAATTGAAGGAGAAAGTCGAGCGGCAGCAACGCCGCTTGCAGGAAATAAGCATGCAGCGCGACGCGTCGATCGCCGCGCTCAACGAGCAGATCGCGCAACTCACCGCCCTTGCCACGCGCCAGACCCCGACGGATCCCACCGATCTCGAAGCCGGGATCTCAAGGCTGCGCGACAAGCTGACCGACACCGACCAGCGGGTGGCGTTGCATACCAGCCGACGTGAAGCCGCTGAACAGCGTGCGCTGCAGGAACAAGGCGCGGCGCTCGCGTTACGCAAGAGCCGCGATCAGGCCTTGGCGCTTCTCAAACAGGTGCAAAGCGAATGCGATGTGCTGGAACGCGCAACGGTGGATGCAGCCCACAGCGATAGCGCACAGACGCGGCAAGCCAGCCTCGAGAGCCTGCGCGGCAAACGGATTGTGTATGTGGGCGGCCGCCCTGGCTCGAATGCCGCGCTCAAGCGACTGGTGGAGGCTGCCGGCGGTGATCTGTTGGTGCATGACGGCGGCGTGGAAGATCGTAAAGGTCTGCTTACCGCTGCGTTGCCAGGCGCTGACATCGTCGCGTTTCCGGTCGACTGCGTCGATCTCGATTCGATGAATACGCTCAAAAGAGTGTGCGAGCGTCATCAGATCGACTACCACCCGTTGCGCACGGCGAGCGTGGCGAGCTTTGTCGAATTGGTGGACCGACTGCGCCCCGAGCAGGTTGCCCAGTTGGGCAATCCACCGCCCTCTGCGTTTTGCCTGCGCCACGGCTGAGCGCTGAACTGCAGAGCCGTCAGTCCCAGCCTCCGTTTCTCAGGAGCGAATCATCCGGGTCAATTCGGCGATCTGTTTCGCACAGCTTCGTTGCGCCTCGACTTCGACGTCACGGTATAGACGGATGATGTTTTCGCCCACTGGCGTGAGCGTACAGCCACCGCCGCTTTGACCGCCCTGCTCCGAGTGCGTGGCGGGCGATTTGAGCGAGCGGTTCAGTTCGTCGATCAGCAGCCATGCACGCCGGTATGACATGCCGAGACTGCGCGCTGCGGCCGAGATCGAACCGTACTCGCGCACGGCTTCGAGCAGTTCGACTTTGCCCGGCCCGAGCGCGACGGCGTCGCCGTTGCGGATGCGCATTCTGAAGCGCACTTCCGGACGCGGTTTCGCGGATTGAGTCGCGGGTCTTGGTTTGGTTTTCGCGGTTTCAGCCATGCGCGAAAGCATACACGAACCATCTCGCGCTGCCACCTGGCCGAACGGCCTTCAGGGGTGGCCGGGAAAGCAATGCCCGTAGTCTTCACAGCCCGGGCAACCGGGAGCCGGGCCGGGCTGAAGTCCTAAGGAAAGTGCACGCTGCTGGGCGAGGAATTTCTTCCAGCGCAGATTATCGACATTCAGTTCGACGAGCGTCGGGAAATAACGCGTCAACATCCACGTGACTTCTTCGCGGCCCGCAAGACCGAGGTCGCGCCACAGGTGATCTGGCCGCAAGCACGCATGAGCGATGATCGAGGCAAGACAGCGAGTGTCGTCCGCGTTGACCGTGGTGCTGGAATGGGCGAGCAGCAGCGCGCGGAGCGTTTCGACGAATGCCGTGTGCTCGTTGGTGTCGATGCGAGGCAATGCAGACAAACGGACAGGCAAGGCCGCGTGCACAAAATGCCGCCCCAGCAGCGCGCGCCACGCCTGCTGCGGCAACCCAAGCAGCGCAAGTTCATTGCGTACGTCGCGAGCGGCAATCAGCTTCGCGAAAAGTCGCGTATCGGGCGACGCGGCGTCCGTGGCCACGGCCAGCCACGCTGCCGCGCGCTCGGCAACCTGCGTATCGACAGACGCACGCAGCGGTTCGATGCCGGGCTCGGCAGTCTCGGCCACAGGCGAAAGCGGTTCGTCAGGCATGGCGGCAACGCGATATTGAACAGGGGATCATGTTACGCCTGTCGCTGGGGTCCCCTACGCCAAAGGCTTCAAAACATGCGCCTCGATACGCGCGAGACGTTTGACGTGACGTGGCGCAGGCAGAATGTCCGAACCGGAAAACAGAATCGGCGCGCCTTCGTCAGCATCGAGCGCGCGGCCACCGCATTCGTACGCGACCAGCACATTCTCGCCGACCGGCGTGTTGAACAGTTCATGCCATGAAAACGTCACGACATAGCCATCGTGCCCCACCGCCACGAACACCGTGCGCTTGAACTCGCCCGGCACGTCGTTCGGGAGGCCCGCTTCCGAGATCAGGGTCGTCAATCGCACGCCGCGGTAAGGCTCGACGCTGCGGATGAAGCGGTTCGTCGTTTAGCAGCGCAGATCGAACGGCGTGGCCAGCACGCTTTCGTAAGCCTTGAGCCGCTCAAGGTCGAAAGATAGCGGGCGCTGGAACCGTCCGCTCAGGACAAGCGCGCCTTCGACGGCAGGCGCGGCAATCGCATTCACACTATCCATACGCGGTTATCTCCAGCGTTGATGCCTGAGCGGCTTGGTCGCTCGTTATGTCCGTGTGTATATTACGCTGCGATGGCCGCCGCGGCGCAAAAATGCATCGGTACGTACTATATCGCCAGACATATCGGCGCCAGTCTGGCGCGACACCGTCTCGGGCTCATCCCGATCGAGCCTTGTGCGGATTTTCCCGCTCTATTGCTCAATTGAATTGCCCCCCACAGAGCGCGCAGCAACACACGCCACACAATGGCGTCGTAATATAACGCTCTTAATAACGCACCGGGGTTAATCGCATGATTCGCAAGCTGCTCGCATCTTTCATGGTCGTCGCCGGCGTGGCGACCGCCGCACCCGTCTTCGCGCAAGACGACACCGTCAACGTGCTGTACGCCGGGTCGCTCGTCAATCTGATGGAGCGCAGCGTGGGGCCCGCCTTCGAGAAAGCCACGGGCCAGCACTTCCGCGGCTACGCAGCGGGCTCGAACAAGATTGCTAACGAGATCAAGGGCAAGCTGCGCCGCGGCGACGTGTTCATCAGCGCGAGCCCGAAGGTGAACAGTAGCCTGATGGGCGAGGCAAACGGCGACCACGTTACGTGGTATGTGAACTTCGCCGAATCGCCGTTGATGATCGGCTATAACCCGCAAAGCAAGTTCGCCGCGGACTTCAAAAACAAGCGCTGGGACCAGGTGTTGCAGGAGCCGGGCATCCGCATCGGGCGTACCGATCCGAAGCTCGATCCGAAGGGCGCATTCACGGTCGAGATGATGACGAAAGCCGCGGACCTCTACCATCAGCCGGATCTTGTCGAGAAGACGCTGGGCGCCGCGGAAAATCCCGCGCAGGTTTTGCCTGAAGAAACGCTGGTGGGCCGCCTGCAATCCGGTCAGCTCGATGCCGGCTTCTTCTACTCGACCGAAACGTCTGACCTGAAAATTCCGGCGATTCGTCCGGCACCCGAATTGCAGGCCAAAGCAAGCTACACGCTGACGATTCTCAGCGATGCCCCGAACCATGCGGGCGCGAGCACCTTCGTCGACTTCCTGCTGAGCGCACAAGGGCGCGCGCTGCTCAAGCAACACGGTGTCGATGTCGTCAAACCGACCGTTACCGGCAACGTGCAAGCCATGCTGCCTTCGGTGCAAGCCGTGATCGACGCTGCGCAGTAAGGTGGTGGTGAAACAGGCGGTGAATCAGCAGATGAATCAGTCGGCGAGTCAGGCGGCGAGTCAGACTGTAAGTCAGACCGTGAAGCCGTCCGCGTCCCGACCGCTGCTGTGGCTGGCGGCACTGCTTGCCGTCTATCTGTGCGCCCCGTTTATCGCGAGCGTGCCGCAACTCGGCGCGGCCGATTGGCCGAATGTCGACTGGACCGCGGTGTGGTCGGCGGTCGGCGTTTCGGCGGCGAGCGCCAGTGTGGCCTCGTTCGCGATTCTGCTCGGCGGCGTGCCGCTCGGCTATCTGCTGGCGCGCTCCAACTCGCGCAAGATGGCGCTGCTCGGCTTCGCCGTGCAGTTGCCGCTCGCCTTGCCGCCACTCACGAGTGGCGTCCTGCTGCTGTTTCTACTGGGCCCGTATAGCTGGATCGGCCGGTTCACCAGCGGAATGCTGACGGATTCGTTCGCCGGCATCGTGCTCGCGGAAATTTTCGTGGCCGCGCCCTTCCTGATCATCGCCGCAAAATCGGCATTCTCCGCCGTGGACCCCGTGCTCGACGACGTGGCCGCAACGCTCGGCCATCATGCGGGCAGCCGCTTTTTCCGCGTGATGTTGCCGGTTGCATGGCCGGCGATTCGCGCGGGACTCGCGCTAGCCTGGTTGCGTGCGTTCGGCGAATTCGGCGCGACGGTGATGGTGGCTTATCACCCGTATTCGCTGCCGGTCTACACATACGTCGTATTCGGCGGCCAAGGCTTGCCGGCGATGATGCCCCTGCTGCTGCCGACGCTCGCGATTGCGATTGTCTGCGCGGCGCTGTCGATTTACAGCCTTCGGCAGAAAGCCTCGCTCGAACAAACCGAAAACGGCGACGACGCGCTGGAACCCGGCACGGATTTAACGGCGAGCCGTGGCGAGCCTTCCGATCGTCGCCTCACCTTCCATTTGCAGCGCCGCCTGGGCGCGTTCGAGCTCGACATCGCGTGGACGCCCGCAACGCGGCGGCTGGCGATCATCGGGCCGTCGGGCTCAGGCAAATCGTTGGCGTTGCGTCTGATTGCAGGGCTCGAATCCAACGCGTCCTGTTCCGTCCGGCTCGGCGCAACCGACTTGAGCCCGCTGCCGCCCGAGCGCCGCCAGATCGGCTACATGCCGCAAGACTATGGCTTGTTTCCGCATATGACGGTTGCGCAGCAACTCGCGTTTCCCGTCGACGCCGACGCAGCCAGCGCGCGTTACTGGCTCGATCACCTCGGCCTCGCGCAATTGGCCGCGCGTTTACCGCATCAACTGTCGTTCGGTCAGCGGCAACGTGTGGCGCTGGCGCGGGCGCTCACACGCCATAGCGAATTGCTGCTGTTCGATGAACCGTTCGCCGCGCTCGACACGCCACGGCGGCGGCGTTTGCAGCAGTCGCTGCGCGCGTTGCAGCGCGAGATCGCGGCGGTGACGATCATCGTCACGCACGATCCCGACGAAGCGGCGCTGCTTGCCGACGAGGTGCTGGTGGTCGAACAGGGGCGCGTGCTGCAGGCGGGTTTCATCGACGCGGTGTTCGAACGACCGGCTTCGATGCGGGTGGCCGAACTGCTCGGCTTGCACAACGTCGGCGAGGGGGTGATGACGGCGCCTCGTCACGTCGAGATCGGCAAGGGGTTGGCGATCGCAACGAACGATAGCGGCTCGGCCATTCCGGCCGGGCAACGGGTGATGTGGCGCGTATCTTCCCACGCCGTCGTTATCTCGCCCGACGGCGCTTATGCCGGCGTGGTCGAAGCGGTCGAGTTACGGCGCGGCGAACGGTATGTCCGCTTGAATATCGCAGGGGTACGCTTCGACATCGCGAACGAAGATACCCGGCTGCGGGAAGGAAGCCCTTGCCGGATCGATATCGAGGGGTCTGGCGTGTCGGTCTGGAATGTGATCTGACGCGTTTGTTTTAGCTCATTTAGCTCCGGCAGCGGCATGACGGTCTAGTCGCCACCGGAGGCAAACCGCCGGCTAACCCTCACCTGCGTGAGCCCGCTTCCTGACTTCAGAAAACGCCATATCGACGAGCAATTTCCCGGAATCGAAAACGGTGCCGAGCGCCTCGTCCCAATCCGCTTCGACGGTCCGGTCATCCCACGCCACCGGCAGCGTCACCGTCCGATATTCGCCGGTGTGACGGTTCACCAGCAAGGTAAGCCGCCCTTTCATCGAGCGCTTGCCGGCATCCGTGACCGGGTCTTTGTGTACGTCGTGCCATTCATCCGCAAGCCGGATAGCCGAACACTTCATGGCGAACCGTTGCGTATCGCGGTTGATCTGCTGCAACAACGCGCCGCCCATGCCGAAGACGATGTTGTCCGCTGCAAAGCCGGCCTGATCCATACCCGCCAGGATCGCCTCGATCGAGTCCGGATTCACGCCGTCGCCCTGAATCACGCGAACGTTGTTGAGCACGCGACGCCCCTTGCCGTTCACCGTCGAACCGAATGACGCCTCGAGCGCCCGCATGGTCTGCAGGACGATCGTCAGCGGATCGCCGGAATCCGGCCGGATCACGAGCGTCCCGCCGGAATCGAGCACCGCCTGCTTCAACTCCGTGCCCCATGCCTTGAGCGCGGAGAACAGGTCGTAGGAATCGGACACCACCGAAACGATCGCCCCGGGCTTGCCGAACTTCGCGATCATGTTGCGGAACGCGTCGGTTTCACGCTCGCGGCCCCATGAGGTGATCGTGCTGTGCTCCGCGGCCGGCACGGAAAACGCCGCCATCGGTTCGTTGTAGTAGTGATTCGCGGCAACCACGCCGAGCACCGTATCCGAGCCCATGAAACTGACGAGATGCGCCGAGCCGCCGATCGCCGCCGACTCCGCACTCGACACGCCGCGCGCGCCGAAATCGTGCAGCTTGAAGGGCAATTGCGTGAGGTCGTCGCTACTCTTCTCCAGATAAGCGCGGATCGTTTTGCGCAGATGCCAGCTTTGCGTCGCGACCGTGATCGGATACCACACGCGTAGCAACATGGTTTCCAGATACGTGGCCAGCCAGAACACCTGGGGATCGTCGCATTCGACCGTGACCAGCACGTTGTGCGTAGGCACAACCGAGCCTTCCGGTACCGCGCGAATCCGCACCGGCAGATAACCGTCATGACGCTCGACGATGTAGCGCCAGCCGGCTTCGTTGAACGGCTCGCCGTGCGCCGTGAAGAACGCCTTCGCCTGATCGATCATCCCGGCGGTAACAGGCCGGCACAGATACTCCTTGATCAGCATCTGGAGTCCGAAGAAAAGCGTGCGGTCATAGCGCCCGCCGCGCGACTCGATGTATGAAAACATCGCCGACGCTTCGGGCGGATATTGCAGATAGTGCGACGCCTTATACGAATCCGTGTTGAGAATCGGATTGGACAGGATCGACGCCATTGCGCTGAAAGGGTTGATTTCGCTTTGCATGGGTGACGGTGTGCTCGTGCGGATCTCTCAAGAGTAATCAGGCCGGCAGCGGCTCTTGCCGCTTACGCTGTCCGTACCCAAAACTACACCATACACTGTCAAAACACGCCCGGAATGACCCGGGACCGCACCTTGCCCCGGTAAGCACGATACCGCTCGTCATCGGACAGCAGCCGCACTTCCCGCACAATGCGCCCAACCTGCAATGCGAACAGGCATCCGTAGGCAATCGCGCTCTGAACCCCGAAGTTCGCGGGCAAAATACCAAAGGACCTGCGCAGCGACACCTTGGCGAACTCCCGGCGACCGGATTGGCTCAGTGCCCCGGCTTCAGTTGCCGCGACAAGTTGGGCCGCGTAGCAAACAGACGGCCGAGCATGCCTTTGCGGGGCTCGGCGATGACCGGCCACAGCATATCGGCGAGCAGACAAATGCCTTGCGCCAGCGCGCTGTCATGGGCGGAAGTGATGAGCGGCACACCGCGGTTGAGCGCCTCGTTGACCTGTTTTTCGTCGCGCGGAAGCTGGTGCGCGACCTTCGCGCCGAGGGTCTGTTCGAGCGTCGACAGGTTGATGCACGCGTCCTTGTCGTATTGATTCACCACGACCCGCACCTTGCTCGGCGGATAACCCAGTTCCTTGAAAATATCGAGCATCCGGCGGCCGCCGTGCAGGTAAAGTGGGTTTTGCCGCACGATCATGCAGATTGCATCGCTACGATCGAGTGCATGGATCGTCAGCGGATTGACGCTTTGGCCAATATCGATCAGCACTGCGTCGTACCGCTCGCGCGCCAGCGCGAGAATGTGCTCCAGTTGCCCGGGCAGCACCCCGGCCGCCTTGAGCGGGTCGCCGGCTCCCGCCAGCACGTCGAGGTTCGCGTGTGCATGCATCACACAGGCGTCCAGCAAAGCGGCGTCGAGGCAGTCAATCTGTGAGCACAGATCGGTGAGCGTCGCGGGCGGCGGTTTGTCGGCCATGAGCAGGCTGGCGTCGGCGAATTGCTGGCTGAGATCGATCAGCAGCACGCGCCTGTTACTCAGTTCGGCCAGCGACCAGGCGAGATTCACAGCGATCAGCGTGGTGCCGCTGCCGCCCTTGCACGACGCCAGCGAGACAACCCGTCCGGCGCGGCGCACCCCTGCACTTGGGCGCACGCCCGCACTTTTTTTTGCGGCGATATGCGTAAGTGCCGCGGTGATCTCATACACATCCAGCGGCCATGACAGTACATGCCGCACGCCGACGCGCGTCGCCGCGGTCAGCAAGGCAGCGGACGGTGCCGGTGTAATCAGCATGCAGTGCAAAGCAGGCGAGCAGGCCAGCGCCTCCTCGACGCCGCCCAGTTCTCGCGCGCTCAGATCGACGTCGTCGACAATCAGCAGATCGGCATTCCGGATTTCTCGGGCGTGCATGCGCAATTGCCGCACCGTGCAGGAAGCGGTGCGCAAACGATACACGACACCGCTTTCTTCGAGGCGCGCGACGATATGCAGCGCGCGCTCCGCGCTGGACGAAATCAGGAAAATGTCGATCATGTCGGGTCTCCGCCGGACTGAAGCCCTCCAGTAAGAAAGGCCACCTTAATGACAGTCGGCGTTCAGGCGCGTTCGCCGGGATCCGATGGGGAGATGTCCGCGGTCCAATCGTGGTCCCGTTCGGGCGAAACCGGCATTTCATACATCGCGTCGCGTAACGCGTCGCGTTGAATCTCGGCCTGTGCATTACGTTTCATTGCCTCGGCGATCACCAGCGTGAACAGATCGGATGACGGCGCGGCGAACAAGGTACGCTGGCGCCCGAAGTGACGTTGATAGGAGAGCCCGGCGCCGTGCGCCGCGGTGTGATGGTCCGGCCGCGATGCGACCGGCTTGCTGATCGTTTTCATGACAACCCCCGCGCTTGATTAGTCATTTCAGGACCCTATCCAGGTAAGCCCCAGGTCAGGCCCAGGTAGGCCGTGCCCGCGCTAATGCGCAGGCACGGCGCCCGGTCCACCTCGTAGCGTGTGTCCCTCTATGGAGACTCAGGCCACTCCTCCCCGCTTCTTCGCGCCGGCCGGCCTGACCGTGCGCTGCCCCTTCCCTGTTCTGTGCGTCGAGCGCTCGCGAATGGCTCGAGCGCGGTACCTGTCGCTATCGCCGGCCATGCCGGCCATCCAGTTCGATTCCGCCCAACTTGACGGAAAAAGTGGCGAGGTCAGTGCTTGACGTTGTCCGGTGAAGAATGAGCGATACGCCGTATCGCCCATTCATCCCGTTTTTTTGACATCCGTTTTTCATTGGCCCCGCCGTACCCTCGTAAGACACATTGGCTTCCCCGGCCGCGCTTACGAAGACGATGTTTGCCGCCGGTCTCCGGCTGTTGTTTCCCCGCGCCTCAGGAACCAGGCGGCAACGCATTCGTTCGTGAGACTCCTATTGCAATGGCTGTGCCACGTACCTTCAACCCCTTGCTGCACGCTGATCTTTGCTGCAACGCACCGCGCCTGACCATGCCTCGCGGCACACGTTGATTCGAATTCGACACGCGATTGGCTCACCCTTTGGCGCAAGACAGAAGGATCTACCTGGCTGCATCACGAAATGCGAATCTCATCGGCCGCGTCTGGCCGCGCTTTGCGGCGCGGCCCGGTCAAATGTGCCGATGCTTCGGGCCACGAAGCACCGCCGGCAACCGCTGCCCAATGTGTCGCAAGCCTGAGACACGGGCATTCGACGGCAAAGTATCCGTTGCATGATGACTGCCGTGGAGTTTGCAACTGCTGTGTGGCATTGCGCGCATAGCAGGGGTTGACTGGCTATTTTTGAACATCAAGCTGACATATCGCGGTAAGAAAAACGTTTCTGAATCCAGATTTGTTTGTATGGCGCTCGAAAGCGCTTTCGCTTATCGTTAAGCCATGCGCCACGTAGAGCGCCTGTGTCAGGCCACCGAGGTATAACGGCTTTTGTGATTCGGGGATGAAATAGTCGCGCGGTTTCAGCGTTGAACGCTGTTCCGTTATCTGGACAATGCGCACCCAGCGGCTCACGCCGCTGCTTCATCCCCCCGCCATTGCCGCTTACCGTGATTTGTCATTGCCGGTCTGTCCAATTCGTCGAAAAGAAGTTCTGAGAGCAGCATCGATCCGGGGGTTACATGAATACGACTTGCACGCCTGTCGACGCCGAACGCACCGTCCTTTACGTATCGGACTCGCCCGATCAGGATCTCACCCGCTTCCTGGCCTCGTCGGGCTGGCAGGCGGTGCACGCAAGGAGCACGGCGGTCGCCGAACGCATGATCGAGCGGGGTAATATCAAGGTCGGCCTCGTCGAATTGCCCAATGACTGCACGTCGCAGCATTTGTCCGCGCTGGCGTCCTGCATGCGCCGCGTGGAAACCAATTGGGTCGCGCAGATCGCGCCGGGCCAGTCTGAAAACGAGCTGGTCAGCCGCTTCATCCTCGATTACTGCTTCGATTTCGTGACCCGGCCGTGGCTGAACGAGCGGCTGGTGTTCGCGCTCGGCCACGCACACGGGCTGTCGAGCCTGCGGCACGAACCAACCACGCCGGAACCCTCGCTCGGCCGGCACGGCATGGTTGGGCAATGCGAGGCAATGCAGCAGTTGTACCGGCGCATCGACAAATGCGGCGTGACCGAAGCCCCGGTGTTCGTCGCCGGCGAATCAGGCACCGGCAAGGAACTGACCGCCCGTGCGATTCATGACCGCTCGCAGCGCGCCGGCCGGGCGTTCGTCGCGATCAATTGCGCGGCGATTCCGCCGAGCCTGCTGCAAGCCGAATTGTTCGGCCACGAGCGCGGCGCCTTTACGGGCGCGTTACAACGCAAGATCGGCCGGATCGAAAGCGCTAACGAGGGCACCCTGTTTCTGGACGAAATCGGCGACATGCCGCACGAGTGCCAGGCGGTGCTGCTGCGATTTCTGCAGGAAGGCACCATCGAACGGCTGGGTGGCAATGGGCCGATCAACGTCGACGCACGGGTGATTTCGGCGACCCACGTCGATCTGGACAAAGCCGTCGAAGACGGCCGCTTCCGCTCCGACCTGTATCACCGCCTGTGTGTGCTGCGGCTCGTCGAGCCGCCGTTGCGCGAGCGCGGCGGCGACATCAAGCTGCTCGCCAACTATGCGCTCAGCATGTACAAGCAGGACGGCGCGCGCAAACTGCGCGGGCTGTCGAGCGACGCGATTGTCGCCATGTCTAACTATCCGTGGCCGGGCAACGTGCGCGAGCTGATCAACTGCGTGCGCCGTGCCGTGGTGATGAGCGAGGGGCGCTTTATCACGGCGAGCGACCTTGGCTTGCCGGAAGCCGACAACGGCCCGGCCGTGACGCTGGCGGAGATCCGCAGCAAGGCCGAAAAGGACGCCATCGAGCACGCGTTGCAGCGGCACGGCTATAAATTGTCCGAGGCCGCGGCCGAACTCGGCATTTCCCGCGCGACGCTGTACCGCCTGATGCATGCGAACCGGCTGCATCAGGAACCGGTGACCAGCCGCGCGACGAATGCCAACGGCGGCGCGGATGCCGATGAAGAGGCGGAGCGGCAGGCGTCCTCGCTGGTTTGATCTTGTGGGGCGCCCCTCTTCCGTCCTCCCCGCCCAGGCGAGCCCGTGCGACACGCTCGCCATCGGCGCCCAGCCCCTTAGCCTCGATTACCCGTGCAGGCGCAAAAAGCTTGCGCTTGCCGCGACCATCCTCGGTTCGAGCATGGCGTTCATCGACGGCTCCGTGGTCAACGTCGCGCTGCCGTCGATCCAGACCGAATTGGGCGCGAGCGTCGCGGCGATCCAGTGGGTGGTCAACGCGTATCTGCTGTTTCTCGGCGCGCTAGTGCTGGTGGGCGGCTCGCTCGGCGACACGCTCGGCCGGCGCACCGTGTTTATCGCGGGAATCGGTTTGTTCACGCTGGCCTCGATCGGCTGCGGCGTAGCGCCTGGCGCTGGCGCCCTGATCGCGGCGCGCGCCGTGCAAGGCATCGGTGCGGCGCTGCTGGTGCCGAGCAGTCTCGCCATCATCGGCGCGGTGTTCGACGACAAGGAGCGTGGCCGGGCGATCGGCACCTGGGCCGGCGTCGGCGCGATCACGTCGGCGCTCGGGCCGGTGGCGGGCGGCTGGCTCGTCGATGCATTTTCGTGGCGGTCGATTTTCTTTCTGAACGTACCGATTGCGTGCGCAACCATCGCGCTGGCGGTCATCGCCGTGCCGGATAGCCGGCAAGACGATACCACCGGCACGGACCCTGCGCCGAAAGGGCGCACGCTGCCCAGGCTCGACTGGCCGGGCGCCGTCACAGCGGCCGCGGGGCTCGCCGCGTTGACCTACGGCTTGACCCTCGCCTCGGCGCGCGGCTTCGGCGACCGCTGGGTGCTGGCATTGATCCTCGGCGGCCTGCTCGTGCTGAGCGGCTTCGTCGCGCTCGAAGCGAGGACCCGCAATCCGATGATGCCGCTTGACGTGTTCCATTCGCGCGACTTCGTCGGCGCGAACCTCGTCACGTTGCTGCTCTACTTCGGGCTGGGCGGCGCGCTGTTCTTCCTGCCGTTCACGCTGATCCGCGCGTATGGCTATAGCGCGACCGAGGCAGGCGCCGCATTGCTGCCGGTGCCGGTCACAATCGGCCTGTTATCGCGTTTCACCGGCGGCTTGACGAGCCGTTATGGCGCGCGCGCCCTGCTGGGTATCGGGCCGGGAATCGCGGCAATCGGCTTTGCGATGCTCACGCTGCCCTGGGTACGCGGTGACTATTGGCGCGGCTTTTTTCCAGCGCTTGTCGTGCTCGGGCTCGGCATGACGATTACCGTCGCACCCCTGACGACGACCGTGATGACATCCGTATCCGCCGCGCGGACAGGCGTCGCCTCGGGTATCAATAACGCCGTCGCCAGGGTGGCGAGTCTGCTGGCGATTGCCGTGCTCGGGATCGTGTTCGTCTGGTCGCACGACGCGGCGCTCGACGCGCGGCTCGATGCGTTGAATATCCCTCAGGAGGTGCGTCAGGCTGCGCGTCAGTCGGCAAGTCTGGCAGAAGCCGGTACGGATGCGGACGAGGCGCCGTCCGGTGCCGCGCAAAGCGTTTCGCATGCCGAAGTGACCCGGGCTCAAACGGAGGCCTTGGGCGCGGCGCTGCGGGCGGTGGCGCTGGTGTCGGCGTTTTGCGCACTGGCCGGCGCCGTTCTGGCGGCGTTGACTATCCGCTCGCCACGCGAGCCCTAGCACGGCAGCGCTATTTCATCGACAGTTCGGAAAACAGTGAAACGTCGAGCGCAACCGCGTCCCATACTGGTACCCAGTGACCTCAGACCACCACGACCCGATCGGGAGCTTGCATATGTCGATTACCTGCTTTATCCGTTATCAGATCGACCCATTCCAACGCGATGCCTTCAACGACTACGCTCGCAACTGGGGCCGCATCATTCCGCGCTGCGGCGGCCATCTGATCGGCTACTTTCTGCCCCACGAAGGGACCAACGACGTCGCCTGGGGCTTGATTGCGTTCGACAGCCTCGCCGCGTATGAAACCTATCGGGCACGGCTGCGAACCGACTTCGAGGCGCGGGAAAATTTCCAGTTCGCGCAGACCAAGCGCTTCATCCTGCGTGAAGAGCGCACCTTCACCGAGGTGGTCGAAGGCACACTCGGGGTGGCGGCAATGGGCACGGTGGACGCAACGGAATAGGCGTCGCAGGGGCTGCGGGTCCATCGGGGCTGGCGACGCCGGTGGGCAGGCAGGCTTTTTGCTGCCTGCCGTTACAATTCGAACCGGCCAGGCAAGCACCAGGTGACCACCGAAAGCCCCCCGGATGGAACTTGTACGACCCAACCCGTGTCGGTTCAAGGTCACGCCGCCGAACCGATTCACGTGTTCCGGCACACCACCGTCCGCACCTGGTACCCCCGCCTTACACCCTATGCGCAAAATATTCCAAGCCTGGCTTCTCGTTTTTCTCATCCTGAGCGCCTCGCCGGTCTTTGCCGCCGTGGCGCAACCCGCCGCCGCATCCCCGGCCTCCAGCGCCGCGCTCACCCTGACGCCCGAACAGGCCCGTCAGGCCCTCGGCGTCCTCAACGACCCCACACGCCGCGCGAAAGTCAGCGACACGCTCCAGGCGATCGCCGCAGCGGGCGAGCTCAGCGCGCCGCCGGCGCCGGCGGCGGCTTCGGCCCCTGCCGCGGCCAGCGGCGGCGCCGCGCCAGCTCCGGGCGCATTCCAGTCCAATGGCCTCGCTTCGCAACTGGCGCGCCAAGGCGCGCATTGGGCGGTGCGCTTCGGCCTGTCCTTACGCAGTTCGGTCGCCGCGCTGCTCGACGTAACGTCGGTGCGTGCCTGGTGGCATTGGCAATCGACCAACCCGCAAGCGCGTAGCCTGCTGGGTCACGTTGTAGGGTCGCTGCTGGCGGCGCTGCTGCCCGCGCTTGGTCTCGAATGGCTCGCGCGTCGCCTGTTGCGTCGCGCGTATGCGGCCCTCGCCGCGCGTCGCGAGCGGGACATTGACAACGCTGACAACGCGGCGAAGCAAGCCGACCTGCCCTTTGTCGTTCCGCCGCAACCGGCCGATGCGCCGAAAGCAGCTTCATCCGCTTCGTTCGTTTCTCCCGAAGCAACGGCACAAGCAGCGAAGCCTGGCGCGTCCGCAAGCACACCCGCGCCCACCACCGGCAAGGCTATCGAAGCCAAAGGCAAGCAGCACGCCGCGCATCACTGGACGCTTCTGCAGCGTCTGCCTCGCGCGCTGCTGACGATGGTGCTGCGCCTGTTGCCGCTGGCGGTGTTCGTTGCCGCGGCGAGCGCGCTGATGTCGGTCTTCACCGAAGACGGCACGCCGCAAGACCGTGCGCTCGATTCGCTAATCGACATCTACGTGTTGTGCCGCCTGATCGTGATCGCCAGCGGCTTCTTCCTGCAACCCACCGCGCCGCGCCTGCGTCTGCTGCGCATGAGCGATGCGTGGGCCGTTTTCGTGCAGCGCTGGATCGTGCGGATCGTCACCGTGGTCGGCGCAGGATCGGCGATCGCGGAGATCGCGCAGTCGCTCGGCCTGAACGACGCGGCGCATCTCGCGCTGATGAAGGTGGTCGCACTCGCCGGCCACATCATGATCTCGATCCTGATCCTGCATTGCGCGAAGCCGGTCGGCGAATTGATCCGCAAGCGCTTCGCCGCGGGCAAATCGCTGGAAATGTTCGGCAATGCGCTGGCCGACGCGTGGGCATGGTTTGCGGTGTTCATCGTGATGGCGCTGTGGTTTATCTGGGCGCTGGACGTGCAGAACGGCTATCACACGCTCTTGCATCTCGGCGGGATTACGCTCGCGATCCTGGTGGGCGCGCGGGTCGTCGCGATCGTGATTTTCGGCGCCATTGCGCGGCTTTTCAACGTACAGGGCGACGCGGAGAAGACGCTTGTACAGCAGCACGCCTATCGCTATTACCCGCTGCTGCGGCGGGTCGTCATCTGGATCATCGGCATCATCACCGCGCTCGCGCTGCTGCAGGTATGGGGCGTCGACGTGGGCGAGCTGTTCCGCGCCGGTTCGATCGGCCATCGGCTGGCTTCGGCGCTGATCACGATCGGTGTCGCTGCCGCGATCGCGCTGTTGCTATGGGAAAGCGCCAACGTCGCGATCGAGAAGCGGCTGGACCTCTGGACCACCACGGGCGACCTGGTGCGTGCCGCGCGTCTGCGCACACTGCTGCCGATGCTGCGCAGCGTGCTCTTCTGCGCGATCGCGCTGGTCGTGGTGCTCACCGGCCTGAGCGAACTCGGCGTGAACATTGGGCCGCTGCTGGCGGGCGCAAGTATCTTCGGTGTGGCGCTCGGCTTCGGCTCGCAAAAGCTGGTGCAGGATTTCATCACCGGCATGTTCCTGTTGATGGAAAACGCCATGCAGGTCGGCGACTGGGTTACGCTCGCGGGCGTGTCCGGCACGGTCGAATATCTGTCGATCCGCACCGTGCGGTTGCGCGGCGGCGACGGCTCGCTATACACCGTGCCGTTCAGTTCAGTCTCGACGGTGAACAACACCAATCGCGGACTCGGCAATGCGGCGGTGAAGGTGAATATCGTATTCGGCGAGGACGTCGATCTGGCGATCGACACGCTGAAGGAAATCGGCGCGGCGCTGCGCGAAGATGAAAAGTTCAAGGACGGCATTCTGTCCGACTTCAGCTTCTGGGGCGTGGATGGCGTGGATGGCTCGGCGGTGACGCTGGCCGGCCAGATCCAATGCCGCGACAGCGCGCGCTGGGGCGTGCAGCGTGAATTCAACCGGCGCATTCTCGACCAGTTCAGCGCGCGCGGCATCGAAATCGCGAATCCGCAGCGGCATTTGCTGACGTGGGACCCGGAGAGCGTGCCGGCCAAAGTCGAATCGAACGGCGCACTGAATGGCGTCCCTGGGGCCGCAGCGAAGGACGCCCCCGCGGCCGCTGCGAAGGACGAACCGCCTTCAACGGCGGCCGCCGCGAAGGCCGACGCGCCGGTGGAAGATCAACTGCCCGTCGCCCCTAAGCCGACTGGTGGCCCAGGAACGCCAGCAAATCCTGGTTCAGTTTCTCCGCATGAGTGAAGTACAGGCCGTGGCCGGCGCCTGCATAGATGTTCAGTGAAGCGCCTTCGATCAGGGCCGCGGTCGGCCGCCCCGTGAGTTCGAGCGGCGCGGACGCGTCGCAGTCGCCATGCACGACCAGCGACGGCACCCGGACGCGGGCCAGCTCCGCGCGGAAATCCGTGATCGTCTGAATGCGGGCGAGTTCGAGCATGGCCTGATGCGAGGTTTGCAGCATCATGCGGATCGTCCAGTCGAGCGGTGCGCGCGACACGCCCGGGCCGAAGTAAGGTCCGGCATTGGCCTCGATCCAGTCGGGGAAGGAACGGCTCAGCGCGAGGCGGCCTTGCTCGAACAGGGCGGCGTCGATCCCGTTCGGGTTGTCTTCGGTTTTCAGCAGATACGGCGTGGCGGCGGGCGCGATGAACGCAATCCGGGCCACGCGTTCCGAACCATGCCGCGTCAGATAGCGCACTGCTTCGCCGCTCGCGATCGAGTGCGTCACCAGCGTCACGTTAGTTAATTCGAGCGTGGTCAGCACGCTATCGAGGTCGTCGGCGAGCGTGTCGAAATCGTAGCCGCGCCCCGTGTCGCTCGAACGGCCGTGGCCGCGGCGGTCATAAGCGATGCAACGGTAGCCGAGGTGCGACAGGGGTTCCATCTGATAGACCCACATGTCTGAATTCAGCGTCCAGCCGGACAGAAACACGATCGGCGTGCCGTGTCCCCAGTCGCGGTAGAAAAGGCGCGTGTAGTCGGCGGTGCGGATGATGTTGGGGTCGTCGGTGAGATACGGTGCGGTCGCGTTCATGGAAGCCTCTTTGCCGTGGGTCGGAATCGTTGTGCCGTGCCGCCACTTTGCCTGGCGGCGGTACACGGGTCGATTACCTGGGAGGTAAAGAGATGAAGTTGCGAGCCGACGGTGAGCCGCTTATTGCCCTTCCCTACTGCACCTGCCACCAGCGCGGCAACAGCCGACGCACTTCCGGACGCCGGTAACGGTCGTCGATCAGGTGCACCACACCCTGATCCTGCTCCGTGCGAATAACCCGGCCCGCGGCCTGCACCACCTTCTGCAAGCCCGGATACAGATACGTGTAGTCGTAGCCGTTGCCGAACTTTGCGTCCATCGTGCGGCGCATCTGCTCGTTGACGTCGTTGATCTGCGGCAGGCCGAGTGTTGCGATGAAGGCGCCGATTAGCTGCTGACCGACCAGATCGACGCCCTCGGAGAACGCGCCGCCCAACACGGCGAAGCCCACGCCCTGCCCCATAGTGCGAAAGCGCGCGAGGAACGCGTCGCGCGCCGCTTCGTCCATGCCCGGTTCCTGGGTCCATACCGGCAGGTCCGGATGACGCTCGCGCATCAACGCCACCACGCGCTGCAGATATTCGAAGCTGCTCAGAAACCCGAGATAGTTGCCCGGCTGCGCGGCGTACTGCTTCGCGATCAGATCGACGATGGGCACGAGCGAACGTTCGCGGTCACGCCAGCGCGTCGATACATTGCCCGCCACACGCACCTGCAATTGCTCGGCGCGAAACGGACCTTCGACGTCGAGCCAGTTCGTCTCTTCGGGCAGACCCAGCGTGTCGCGATAGAAATGGTGCGGATTGAACGTGCCGGAGAACATCACCGTGGTGCGCGCGGCAGCGTAGCGCCCCGCGAGGAACGGTCCCGGAATCACGTTGCGCACACAGAGCGTGGCGCTCGTTTTGTCGCGTGGCGCGTAGCGATCCCTGGTGAGCGTGATATCGAAAATCGAATGCTCGCCGAACTGTTCCGCCAGCGCGACGAAATGCATGGCGTCGAAGAAAAACCGCAGCGACGCTTCGTCGATCGAAAGCGGCGCATCGGCGAGTTGATCCGTCACTGCGCCGATCAGATTCTGGGCGGCCGACAGCAGTTTGCCGGGCACGTCGGCGTGGACCTGATAGGTGGCGGTCTGCGCGCGCTTGACGGCGTTCCACTCGCGCTGAAGTCGTTCGAGTGGCTTCTTCAACGTGGCAGGCGCGGTTTTGCGGACGAGCCGGAACGCCGCCTGATCGAGCGACGCGCTGTACATGCGCCGCGCCCGGTCGAGCAGGTTGTGCGCCTCGTCGACCAGCACGCCGACGCGCCACTGATTGATCTGCGTGAGCGCGTACAGCATCGCGCTACTGTCGTAGTAGTAGTTGTAATCGCCGACCACCACGTCGGACCAGCGCGCCAGCTCCTGCGCGAGATAGTACGGGCAGACGTCGTGTTCGAGCGCCGCTTCGCGCACCGACGCCCGATCGAGCCTCGGCCCGGCTAGCGCTGCGCTGCGAGCCGCGTCGAGCCGGTCGTAGAAGCCGTGCGCAAGCGGACAGGACTCCCCGTTGCAGGCCTTGTCGGGATGCTCACAGGCCTTGTCGCGCGCGACCAGTTCCAGCGTTCTGAGCGGCAACCGCGCAACGGACGGCGCGGCGCTTTGATGGAGCGTTTCGATCGCATCGAGGGCGAGCGCGCGGCCCGGCGTCTTCGCGGTGAGGAAAAACACGCGGTCGATCTGCTCGGACGCGCACGCCTTGAGCAGCGGAAAAATCGTTGCCAGCGTCTTGCCGATGCCGGTAGGCGCCTGCGCCATTAACGGCTTGCCGTCACGCGCCGCGCGATACACCGCCACCGCCAGTTCGCGCTGCCCGCTGCGGAATTCGCCATGCGGAAACTGCAAGGCGTTGAGCGCCGCATTGCGCGCGGCGCGATGGGCCTCTTCCTGCACGGCCCAATCGAGAAAGCGCTCGCAATGCTCGACGAAGAAGATCTCCAACTCTCGCGCGGTGTGCGTTTCAGTCAGCGAGGTTTCCTTCTGACTGCCGATATCGAAGTACACCAGCGCGACCGTCAATTCGGCGAGCCCGCGGGCGCGGCACAGCAGATGGCCGTACACCAGCGCCTGCGCCCAATGCAGCGCGCGATGATTGGCGTGCATCCGTTCGAGCGCGCCACGATGGGTCTTGACCTCTTCCAGCCGGTTTGCCGCCGGGTCGTAACCGTCGGCGCGGCCGCGCACGGTCAAACCACGGTGCGTGCCGGTCAGCGCGATTTCGGTTTCGTAGCTGCACGCGCGCCGCCCGGCGACCGTCACGTGACCGGCCATGCCTTCCAGCGAGGTGGGCGCGGGTGTGAAGCGCAGATCCAGATCGCCGCGCCTCGCGGTGAATTCGCACATCGCCCGCACGGCGACGGTGTAGGTCATGGGGCGGCCTCTGCCGCCACTTCGGGCACGGCGACGTCCTCATCGGCCCAGCGCACGTCGAGCACGCGCACCGGCATGCCGTGTTGCGCGCAGTACGCGAGCCAGCGGATCTGGTTGTCCTGCAAGCGGTCGCCGGGGCCTTTCACTTCGATCAGCTCATAACGGCGCTCGGTCGGCCAGAAGCGGATCAGATCCGGCAGGCCTGAACGGTTGCCGCGGATGTCGCGCAGCAGGCGCTCGAACCACAGTTTCAGATGAGCGGCAGGCAGGCAATCGAGCGCCAGCACGACCAGTTCCGGCGTCAGCAAGCCCCGTAATACGAACGGCGATTGCAGACCTGCCTTGCTTTGGAGATGCCGCAGAATCGTCTCGCGATAGTCACCGCTGTCGAGTTGCGCGAGACACGCCGCGAATTGTTCCGCGCGGCGCGCATGAAAATCCGGCGCATGCAGATCGGCCGGCCCGCGCTGGAACGGATGGAAAAACGCGCCAGGCAGCGCCGCGAACACCGGCTCCCAGCACAGCAAGCCGAACAGCGAATTGATCAGCGCGTTTTCGACGTAGTGAACCGGCGCCGACTCGCAAGTCAAATAATCGCGCGCAACATATTCGACCGCTTGCGGCGCCTCGGGCCTCGGCAGCACCAGTGTGCTGCGCTCGACCGGCCGTGCAGCAGGCACACGCGCCACCCGCTCGCCGCGCTTGCGCTGCAAACGCGGCAACATGCGCGCGACGCGCTGCATTTCCTCTTCGTTTTCAGGCCGGGTAGCGGCTTGCGAAGCGAGGGCGAAGGCTTCGTCGAATCGTTCGCTGCGCTCGAGCACACGCAAGCGCCGATGGCGCGCGCCGGGCCACGCGCAACGCTCATAGACGGCGAGTGCCGCAGGCCAGTTCTGTTGACGCTCGCAATGTTGGCCGATACGGAACAGCAATTTCGCGCGACGCGTTTCGAGCCAGGGGTTCGAAGTTTCAATCGCCCCGATCACGGCAACGAGCTCGTCGATTGCCCCAGCTTCCGGGTCGCCCGGCGGCAGCCGGTCGAGTGCTTCGCGGCATGCATGCAACGCAAGGTACACGTCCACGTCCGCACGTTGCTGGAATGCGCGCGACGACGGCGCAAAGGCAACCTTCTCGTACTGGAACACGCCAAGATCGGCCAGCACGAACTCCGACCAGTCCTGCTGCAGATTGCCGAAGAACATCAGCCGCAGACGGTCGCAAAGCGGCGCAATGGAGACGTGGAAGACTCGGTCGGTGGTCTCGCTGTGCCATGTGGACAACGAATGCACAGCGGCGCCTCCTTCCCCGTCTTCGTCCTCAAGGTCGTAAAACGGCCGCAGGGTTTCCAGCAGATCGGGTTTGCGCAGGCCCTTCGCGCCGGGAATCAAGGCGATGGCGTCCGCAAAGATCAACAGCAACTCAGGGCGGGTGGTGAGCGCGAACAAATCGTCGAGCGTCAGGCCCGGTTCGGTATCGACCCAGCCGAGCGCGGCGAGAGGCGCAACTGCCTGCAAGGGGCAACCGATCTCGTCATAGGAAAGACGGCTGGCGCGGAACAGCGTGCCCTTGCGCATCAGCATGCGAACCAGCAACGCGCGCGACGGCTGCGGCAAAGCGGCGAATTCGCGCAGGAAGCCATGTTCGTGCGCGTCTAGCAGATCGTCGTAACGCTCGGCAAGCCACGCCAGCGCACGCTCGAAGTTCAGCAGGTAGTAAAGGGCATCAGCGCGGAAGTCTGACGGAGCATCTGTCGCCACGGGGTTTCACGGAACCTGTATGTTTATACAGTGATGATATCAAAAACCGTGGGAGAGACGGCTGGCAAGCGATTAGCCGAACGGGGTGTGAGGTCCGGTGGTTGTTAAAGTGTTGAGAGAAGCCGTAATGCCGTCGACTTGAATACCGCGAAAGCCTCTCCGAAAGTCGGCTTCGTCTCTCCATAGACAAGCGGCAGCAGCACCTGCTCATACTCGCGTTTCGTCTGCTCTTCTGTTTCCGCTGTCGCAAGGGCCGCCGCCATGGATCGCTTCGGATCGTCGACAAACGCCGTGTGATGATGAAACTCTCCGGGATCGTATTCGACGCAGTCCTTGAAGTGAGCCGCTGCCCGGTCGACGAATTCCGCGTTCGAGCCGACGATGCAGTAGGTGTCGTAGATATGGCGCACCAATGCCTGGTCCCACTTTTCCCGCACACCCGCCCGGTGTTCCGCATGAAGGCGCAAGAATGACAGCACCTTTTCGGCGAGTGTTTCCTCGACAGCGACGCACGGCATGCGGACACGTGCCCCTTCGCGACTCGCCAAACGATCGGTCAGATACCCGATCGGCTTTTGCGCAACGGCAAAGCTCGGCGTGCGCACCGTAAATTCGAGACTTAAATGAGGTCGCAAGCTGGTGTGAGCGGTATAGCGCGCTTTGTAACTCCAACCGGATGCGAAGTAACGGTTTGCGTTGAGCGCCAGTTTTTTTTAATGATGTGGAAGCCCAATGCTTTCATCGCATTGATTACGGCGTTTTTCAGCTTGCCAAGATGGGTCTTCACGCCGCTTTGCGTGAGCCCGTGATCCGCATTCAGCACCACCTTCAGATCGACATCCTCGGACATCCGCTCGATCAAATTGTGCGCTTTGGACAGGCTCGTGCCGCCGCAAAACACGAATTGAACGTGCTGATGCTGTAGTTTCGCCAACGCGTGCAAGGCGTCAATGACATGGATATCTTTTTCGAGGATGAAGGCAGAGAGGTTTCCAGCCAACCCTTCCGCCGTGATCGAATCAATAAGCTCTTTCTGTTCTTCCGAGATTATTTTCATATTGAACAGTTTTCTTGCCGAAACCCAATTTCCGCACGACGCGGCGATTGCCGGTATTGATCACGGTTCCGGCTGGCAGTTGAGTCGTTTTCCCCGCGTTGTATAACTCGACTTGCCTGCTCGGGTAGACCTTGACGCCCATCCTGGTCAGGGCTTCCTCGGCCAGGACTTCAACTGGCTGGACAGGAATCGGCGCGCCTGACAGGACGCTGCGCTTGGCTTTTGCATACACGCCGACGCCGAGCTTAACGATGACCCCGCTATCGAGCAGCTTGCGAAGCGCCCGCCCGACTTGAGCCTCGCTGCCAAGACGGGCGAGTTCGGTCCGCAGGAACACGTCGGACGCCCGCTTGGCAATTGCTATCTTCAGCCGGTCTTCGAGAACCATGACAAACTCCGCTCATCAAGTTGATCTAAAATACTTCACAACTTTATGATTATAAATACAAATCTATAACAAATATCGATCACCGGATTAGTATGACACGCACCCGGAATAAACCCGGTCTTGCCTCCTGGAGCCAAGGCGCCCACCAGAATTCTTACCGTTCAGCGACTCGCCGCCGCTGATGAAGGCGAGCCCGCGCCCGCCGCATAGAAGCTCGCCAGATCACGCTTGAGCGCATGCAGCGCGGCATCGTCGAGATAGATCATGTGGCCGGTCGGGTAGTAGGCGATTCGCACGTTGGCGCGTAGCGGCGCATCGACACCCAGATGCGCGAGCGCGTACTCGGTCGCATAAAACGGCGTGGCGAGATCGAAATAGCCATTCACCGACATCACGCGCAGTTGCGGATTCTGCCGCATCGCTTCGGCGAGATCGCCCGCCGCATACGGCACGGACAAGTGTTCGCCCCACCACTCTTTGTGTTTCCAGTCCCACTGCGTCAACGCGTCGTCATTGAAGACGCGATACGCGTCGGCGGGCGTGAAGTGCAGGTCCTGCGCAAGATGCTGATGAAGCGCGGCGTCGAAAGCGCTCGACACGCTGTTCACCGACGCATCGAAATCGGGACGTTCGGACACGCCGTCAAATTCGATTCCTTCGAAACGTGCATCGAAACGGCCGACACTACGCGACTGATCGCGCAGCAATTGACTGCGAAAGCGCGACGGATAGAGGCGCAAGCGGCTTCGCTTCACGTAATCGACGTCGAGCCCCGTGAACTGCGCGACGCGTGCGGCAATCTCGTCGCGCTGCGCGTCCGGCAACGCGTCGCCCTGCGCGAGTGCTTGCGCATAGGGCCCACGTGCGAACGCGCGGGCCTCGTCGAGAAAGGCCGGCAGACTGGCGGGCTTCGGAACGATCTTGTCGTGGTACCACGCGATAGCCGCGAAGCTCGGCAAGTAGCTCTCGCTCTGGAAATCGAAGCCCGGTGAAAACGCCGAGGAAGCGAGCACCGACGACATCAGGATCACGCCGTTGAGCGCGATATTGTTTTGGCCCAGCTGGTACGCGAGCATCGCGGCGCGCGCGGTGCCGTACGATTCGCCCAGCAGATACTTGGGCGAATTCCAGCGCTGGTTCAGCGTCAGATAGCGATCGATGAATTGCGAAAACGCGCGGAGGTCCTGATCGACGCCCCAGAAGTCCTTCCCCGTGCCATGCCCCACAACCCTCGACAAACCCGCGCCCACGGCGTCGATAAAAACCAGATCGGTAGTGTCGAGCAGGCTATCGGGGTTGTCCTCCAGCACATACGGCGCGGGCGGCGTGCTCGCGGGACTCGATGTCCGCGCCCGCTTCGGCCCGAAGGAGCCGATCATCAGGAACACCGTGCCCGCACCCGGTCCGCCGTTGAAGAGGAAGGTGACGGGGCGCGTCGAAGGACTTTTCGTGGGAAAGGTGTAGGCGACATAGAAAACGCTCGCATTGCCCTGGCCGTTCTTGTCGCGCAGCAGCAGATTCCCGGCAGTCGCCGTGTAGTCGATCTTGCGGCCGTCGAGCCGGATCGAATGCTGGGTCACCGCAGCGCTTTCCGGCGGCACGGGGATCGCCGCGGCCCCGGGTTTGGCGTCGTGCTGCAGATCGTCTTGCATATCGTTCTGGCTGGCGGCGGCAAGCCGTGGTGGACGGCCGGTACGCGCTGGATTGGCGCGCGGCTCCTTGACGGGCTGGCCGTTCGTATCGGCAGCCTCGCCGGCGGGCTCTGCCTGAGTGCCCGGCACGCCAGGAACAGCCGGCACGCTCGCCGCGCTGGCCGACGACGTGGCTGTTTCCGTGCTGGCCGTTGCCGGGGATGCGTCGTCCAGTTCGGCCGCTGCGCACATCTGACTGAACGCGGCAATGATGGCGAGGACAAGCGCCATCGCCACCAGGGCGGCCGCCACGGATCCTGCCACCAGTGATCGGCGCAACAAGAGATAGAAGCGAAGGGCCATGGCGTTTCCGGCTGCGAATCGATAGGCGTCGATGTTCCGTTTGTCCGGATTAAGACGAACTCGGCGAACGATTCTTTACGCAAGCATCGAAGACGTCAATCGAAAACCGGTTGCAATGCACAGCTTTCCCATGCCGCATTGTTTCGGCGTGTTTCATTGAGGAAAACGAAAACAAACCGAAACGATAAAGAAAGCCGGCGTCAGCCCAGGACCCGTCCCTACCGCGTCGTGTAACCGCCGTTGGCAAAGATCGTCTGGCCGGTAATCCACCATCCGTCCGTCACCAGAAACGTCACCAGCGGCGCAATATCCTGAATCTCGGTCAGCCCGCTGCGCGTTCGCTTACCCAGCGCCGCTGCACTGGCGTTGTAGGCCGCCGAATCCGTGGTTTCGGCGGGATAGAAAAACGGCGTATCCATCGGTCCAGGCGCCACGCCCACCACCGAAACGCCACGCTCGCCGAATTCCTTCGAAGCCGCCGGCGTGAAGTGTTCGATCGGCGCCTTGCTGCCCGCGTAGATCGCATAAAACGGCGTATAGGCAGCCAGCAGCGACGTCACGATCGTGACGATATTGCCGTTGTCGGCGAGCTTCTTGCCCGCTTCCTGCAGAAAGAAAAACGCCGCCTTCGAGTTGATCGAAAAATTGTGTCGTAGTCGTGCTCGGTGAGCTCGACAATCGGCTTCTTGATCACCATCTCCGTGGTATTCACGGCGATGTCGATCTTTCCGAAGTGGCTCAGTGCCTCGTCGAATAATCGTGTGACGTTTGCAGGTTGTGTCAGATCGCCCTGAATCGCTACGGCTTTCGCGCCGACGCTCTGGACCGCGGCTACCGTTTCCTCGGCGGCACCTTTGGTCGCTTCGCTGTTGTAGTGCACGACCACGGCTGCGGCCCCGGCGTTTGCGAGTTCACGCGAAATCAAGCCGCCGAGATTCTTCGCGCCGCCGCCGATTAGCGCCACTTTTCCGGCAAGAGAATGGTCCGCCATGACTGCCTCCGTACGTTGAGATGGACTCCAAAGTATAGAAGCGCATGACGCGTCGCAAAGGCGCAAATAGACCGCGAGCGGGTCAATGATTGTCAAATCGTTGACGGTTGACGCCGCTCGTTTCGACCGCCGCCGGACACACGCCTAAGCGCGTTTCAATCCGCCGACGAATGCGGCAATCCGTTCGCACGCATCGATCAGGCTCGCTTCGTCAACGACGAAACCCAGCCGGACGAAGCCATTCGCGGTTTCGCCGAATGCGCTGGCGTCGAGCAGCGACACGCCTTGTGCGTGAAACAGTTGCCAGGTGAAATCAACCGTGTCGAGACCCGTGCCGCTGACGTCGACCATCATGAACATGCCGGCTTCCGGCAACAGACAGCGCAAACCCGCCACGCGGTGCAGGCGTTCGAACACCACGTCGCGGCGGCGCCGGTAAATCTCGCGCATCTCCGCGACGATCGGCGCCTTGTTCCGCACGGCCGCCAAAGCAGCCTGCTGGATGAAGCCCGGCAACCCATAAAGCATAGCCAGCGCGAGCCGCCCCATATGCTCGATCAGCGTGGCTGGTCCGATCGCCCAGCCCACGCGCCACCCCGCCATGGCATGCGATTTCGACAGGCTGCCGAGCGTCACCGTGCGCTCCGCCATGCCCGGCAACGCGGCGATGCTAACGTGCTCGCGTTCGAAGGTGAGATCCGCATAAACCTCGTCGGACAGCACCCAAAGGTCATGCTTGCAGGCAAGCTGCGCGATGCGCTCGAGGTCGGCGCGCGGCATCACCACGCCGGTCGGATTGCAGGGCGTGGCGAAGAAAATAGCCTGAGTGCGCGGCGTGATCGCCGCTTCGAGTGCGTCGCAGTCGAGGTGAAACGCTCGCGCGGGATCGACCGGCACCGGCACGAGCGTGGCACCCGCAGCGCGCACACAGGCCTCGTATGTCAGATACATCGGCTCGGGGACGATCACTTCGTCGCCCACTTCCAGCAGGCACAGCGAGGTGGCGAACACGCCGTTCTGCGCCCCCGCCGTCAGGATCACGTTGGCCGCGCTCGCGGTGCAACCGGCGGTCCGCGTGTGTTCTTCGGCAATTGCCGCACGCAGCGGGTCTCGCCCCGACACGGCGCTGTAATGCGTATCGCCGCCACGCAATGCCTCGATTGCGCACTCGACGATCGGCGCGGGCGTCGCGAAGTCGGGGTCGCCCACGCTCAGCACAATCACGTCTTCGCCATTGGCGAGCGCCTGTTGGGCGACACGATGGATTTCCCACGCCGACGTGCGCCTGCCTTGCAAACGCTCGACCAGATTCGAATACTTCATGGACGTATCCCGTTTCGACTTGAGCCGCCAATGTAATGGGGCACGCACGAAACGTCCAGATACGAAAAAGAGTCACACGAGCGCGTGGTCTCGCGTGACTCTTCGATACAGCCCCGCTTCAACGAGGGAGAAATCCGTTTAAATCTGGCGGCGCAGTTCGGCCGGCGGCACCTTCATCAGATGGCGGTATTTCGCCACCGTGCGTCGTGCCACCAGCACCCCCTGATCCGCCAGCATCCTCGCGAGCGTCACATCCGATAGCGGATCGCGCGTGTTCTCCGCGGCGATCATTTCCTTGAGCAGCGCGCGCACAGCGGCGGCCGAACAGGTGCCGCCACTTTCCGTGCCGAGCTCTCGCGGGAAGAAGTGCTTGAACTCGAAAATGCCGCGTGGCGTGGCCATATATTTGTTGCCGGTCGCGCGCGAGATGGTGGACTCGTGCAGACCGAGTTCTTCGGCCACATCGCGCAGCACCATCGGTTTGAGCGCGATTTCACCGTATTGGAAAAAGGCCTTCTGATACGCGACGATGCATTCGGCCACGCGCTGAATCGTATCGAAGCGCTGCTGCGCATTGCGGATCAGCCAGCGCGCTTCCTGCAATTGCTGCGCTAGCGGCGAGCGGCTTGCACCGGCCGACTGCGCGAACAGCTCGGCGTACATGCGATGAATGCGCGCGCGCGGCTGCACGGCGGGATTGATCGTCACCACCCATTTGTTGCGCACCTGACGCACGATCACGTCCGGCACCACGTAGTTGTCGTCGGTGCGGCCGTAGTTGTTACCCGGCTTCGGATCAAGCTTGCGCACGAGTGCGCAGGCTACCCGCAGTTCTTCGGCGCCGCAGCCGATCTGCTTTTGCAGTTCAGCCTGTTCGCGGCGCGCGAGCCGTTCGAGATGATGCTCGACGATTTGCCGCGCCACATCGCGTCCCGGCGTGTCGGCGGGTAAGGCATTGACTTGCAGCGACAAACACTCGGACAGCGAGCGAGCGCCGAGACCGGGGCGATCGAGCGATTGCACGAGGCGCAACGCCACCAGCAATTCTTCTTCGGTCAGTTCGGGGTCGAGATCGACGCTACCCGCAAGATCGCAGAGATCCTGACGCAGATAGCCATCGTCGTCGAGCGCCTCGATGATGAAGCGGGCCACTGCCCGGTCACGGTCATCGAGCCGATACAGACGCAATGAATCGTGCAACTGCTCGCGCAAGGTCGGCTGGGCGCGCGCCCATTCGGCGGGATCGTTACTGTCGGCATCGCCGTTCTGGCGCATCGAACCGCGGCTACCGTAATCACCCGAAAAATCGCCGGGCATATCGTCCTGCCCCGCGCTCTCCATCGGGTCGCCGCCGCTGGCTTCAGCCGGCGACGATACAGGTTCGGCTGCGGCAACCGTGTCCGTGGCGAGCGTCACGCCAGTGTCATCACCCTGCGTGGTGGTGGCGAGCGCGACGTCTTCCGTGTCTGTCGAGTCGTACTCGAGGAACGGATTGGTGTCGAGCGCAGTGCGCAACTCCTGCTGGAACTCCAGTGACGACAACTGCAACAGACGCACCGATTGCTGCAGACGCGGCGTGAGTGCGAGAGACTGCCTTGTGCGTAGTTCAATTGACGGCATTGTAGTGAGGTCCCGTTAATAGCTAAGAAAGGGTGCGTGGCCTCGATAGAGCAACTGTCATACCAACTCGCCCAACACGCTGTTTTTTCTCAGCTTTGCCGTTTCAGGGCCGCCGTTTGCGCAGCCCGCGAAGCCCATTTTTACAAGGACCCGGCAATTTCCGGTCGCGAGCCTTACAGACTGCCGTATCGCGCGCCGGCCCCTCCTCTCCCCGCTATTCCTCAGCTAAATGCATAAGGCGTAACAGCTTTTCCCGCCATCGGGGCAGCCGTACGGCGCGCTGGGCACGTGCCTTGCGGACCAGCACGATGTGGACGGACCTGGGTCTTGATACGCGAATCGATCGACCGCAGGCAACAGGACCGCATCTTTCATCACTATCCAAAGGAGAACCTATGAAGACGATCCAACTTCTGAAGACCGCAGGCAGCATCGCTTGTGTCGCATTCGCGCTGAACGCGACGGCGCAGACCAGCACGTCGGCCCCCTCGGCAGCATCCGAAACCGTCGGCCAGCACATCGACGACGGCACCATCACCACCAAAGCCAAGGCCGAATTGCTCAGCGCGAAGAACGTCAAGTCGACCCACATTCACGTGAAGACCCGCAAGGGCGTGGTGTGGCTCACGGGCTCCGTGCCGACGGCGGACGACAAGGCCGCCGCGGAAGAAGTCGTAAAAGGCGTCGATGGCGTGTCCAGCGTGAAGAACCATTTGAAGGTCGCGGCGGAATAGGCGCTGGCGGTCCGATAGAAGAGAGTCGGCTTCGGCCGGCTCTTTTTGCTGGGACATCGGTTGGTACAGTTGCAGGTACAGCGCAAGATGCGCGACGTAAAGTCTCTTTGCGACAAGTACCTCAGCGGCTTTCAGTTTGACGAATGGTGTTGATGGGCTTCATTGAACCGCCCTCACACGTGGTTCGTCAGCGGGAGCGGCCAGTTCGTTAGCAAGGAGTTCCAGTTTGAGCGGCGCATCGGCGGAGAGCGTTTTCTTTGGAACGACACGACGCCAGGCCCCGTTCGAATCCGGGTCCCGGTAGAACGCGACGATACCGACGTATTCCGTGTCGGGCTGCATCGGCTGCGACACGCTTGCGGAAGCGCCGGGATTGACTACCGTCGCAATGCTGGCCTGCAGATCCTGCGCGAGAACGGTTTTGTCGTTCTTCAGCAGATCGTCATGCGACGCCTTGTCGAAGAGCTTGCGATCCTTGAGCTGGTACACACGCACGGCGACTGACGTCGATCGCTTCGCTTCGTCGGGATTGACCGAGGCGCGCGCGGTCAGGTCGACGTTCAGCACTTTGACCTGTTTGTAGAAGACGGCGTGATACGCGCTCGAGGTCGAGTCCGACACGGTCTGCCATGCGCCACATGCGCTGAGCATCAGGCTGGCGGCAAGAAGGGTCACGGTTAAGGTGGTCGAGCGGATGGGCATTGAGACTCCAGAATCAGGCAGGCGACGCGAGGAATGGGTTTGGCCCCGGTGCCGGAAACGCTTCATAAGAACCGAGCGCAATGGTGATCAGACGTTCGTCGTCTGAAGGCAGGACGGTGGTCCAGGCAAGACGCGGCAACGGACCTTCGTGCGCCACGCCGATTTTCGGCGCAGGGGCTATTCGCGACGATACTTCCATGCGCAGGAACACATCGGCCTTGGTGCCCGCGTATAGACGGATAAAGGCCATCAGCTCGCGGTGCAGCCACGCGCCGGGCAACAGGTCGTGGGCCTGTTGCGCACTCGCCGGCCGCAAAGTCACGCGGGCGGCACGGCTCCGATACACGAGGCGCGTGCCGAGCACGTAGCCGCCACCGAGGCCACGGCGCCTGTCCTCACCCTGTGCGCCGTCGGCACGGCCCACAGACGTGAGCGGTTGAGGTCGTCCGGCGCCCTTGAGGGTCGGGAAGAACTCGTCGACACGAACATCGACGCCGGGCGCGGCCAGTGCGACGACTCCGGCAAGACCTTCAGGCGTGCGCGTGCGCTGGATCAGCAACCCTAGCAACGCGAGTACACGCGAGTCGGGCAACCCGGCGCGCGCCGGCTTCTCGCCCCAGCCGAAACCCGCCAGAGACAGCAGCTTGCGCGAATGCGCGTCGGTGCCGCCCGGACGAAAGCCGATCGGATAGCGGTACTTTTTCCACGCGCGAAACAGCAGCGTGACAAACCGGTGATTGAACTGGTCGAGAAACGCTTCGAGCGCTTCGTGCCCTTCCGTTCGTAGCACGATGTCGTCGATCATGTGCGAGGGCATGGCTGCGTCCACGCCGTACAGGCCCATGAATGTCGTGTACACGGTCGGCGGGGCGATGAGTCCGTTGGGTCCGTTCGTGACGCCCTGCTCGCCAAACTCGACCGAGGCGATTTCGCCCGCCGGAAAACCAACGCGAGCGCGCGGACGGAATCTCACGGGCTCGTGCTCCGGCGTGTCCCGCGTACCGAAGCCGGGGCGTTCAGGTACGCGCACTTCGAGCAATTGGCATAACTGCATGAAGTTCATCATCGGCGCGCGTGCAAGCAGCGATGCGACCAGCGGCTCCAGGTTGGGCAGCTCGCTCGGCTTCATAGCGGGGAGCGCAGCGCCTTGCTGCGCGGCCATTCAGTGCGTTGCTGCGACGGCAGGCTCACGATCGCGAGCTTCGTGAACAGGTTGATTTCCGCATACAGCGCGAAGAACCGGTGCAGCAGTTCACCGAACAGCATCACGTCGCCTTCGCCCGCGAATGCGTGGCTGTCGAGCGTGACCTCGATCAGCACACCCCGTTCGACCGAACCGCCCGACACCTCTTCGAGCAGTTCCTCCGACACATGCAGGATGCCCGCGAGGTGCGAGAGCACACGCCACTGGAAGCGGTCGCCGGTGGGTGGATAAAGCGGCAGCGTCGGCGCCGCCAGATTGCGCACGGCCGACACATTCGGCGTGCTCTCGCACAGTTCGTTGATGTTCGCTTCGCGCAACCCCTTTCTCGGCAGCATGCCGTTCGTGCCCGTGACGCGTAGCGACAGGTTTTCCGCTGGCAGATCCTCCATTGACTCCCACGCGTGGCCGCCAAGGATGAGCCACGTGTCATGCAGGCCTGTCACGCCCTGCCTTACGCGCGTATGGAAGTACCGCTCTGGTGCCTCATGGCGCAGCATCCCGCCGCGATGCCGGAACGTCGCGAACGGCACATACTCGTAACGCTGTGCATTGGCATGATCGAACGACTCGATCGCGTCGACCGAGTAGGTTTCGACGTTGCCCCCTGGTGGCCGGCGGCCACGACCCGGTATTCCGTCTCGTGATGGTTGACGTCGATCGGCTCGGCGTCGAGCGGAAACAGGTTGATGACCGGCGTGCAAAAGAGCCGCACGTTCTCCGCCGCGAAGCGCTGGTCGGAGGGGTAAGCGTGCTTGAGCAGGATTTCCAGTTCGAAGCTGAACACGTTCGCTGGCAGTTTTGCCAGGTCCAGACCGCACAGATCAACGAACAGGAATTTCTCGCGAAACACGAAGTATTCGAGCAGCAACTGGTACCTGTACAAGGCGGTGACGAGCGGCCAGACGCTGAAGTCGATCGAGATCAAGTGGTACAAGATCGATGATGCGGGCAAGGAAAAGGAATACTTCAACACGAAGCTCGACAACGTAAAGGTCGTGTTGGTCAAGCCGAAGATGCTCGACATCAAGAACCCGGCATTTGAAAAGCACAACCACCTCGAAGAAATCGAATTGCGCTACGAAAAAATTACGTGGTCGTACAAGGATGGCAACATCATTCACGCCGACAGCTGGAACGAACGCTCGTAAGGTTCTCTGAAAGACTGGCACACGCCTCCTGATCCCCCGCATCAGGTGCTCGTCCGCCTCCTTTCGCCAGCCCACCCTGTGGTGCTGGCGCTTCTTCACATCCCGGGGCCGCGCACGCTCCGGGCTCTCTCTTTTTTCGTGACGACCATGACGCTGCGCGACGACCCAAGGAAGTCCCCGCGGGACTCCACGCATCTGCTTCGCAAGCTCAACCCGCACTGCGCAAGCGTGCTGGCCGACGCAGCCAGTCTGTGCAACGCACGCCTGCACGGCGAAATTACGCCTGAACACTGGTTGCTAAAACTGATCGAGCGCGGCGACGGGGATATCCCGGCGATCCTGCGACACTACGAAATCGACATCGACACGGTGTGGGATGCGTTGCTTGCCTCGCTCGAACGTCTGCCACGCGAGTTGCGCGGCAAGCCTGCCCTGTCGCGCTCGCTCGCCGAGGTGCTGGAGGGCGCATGGTTTCACGCATCCGCCGTCGGCGATATGCCCACGATACGTTCGAGCCACGTATTGCAGGCGCTGGTGGACGCCCCCCACTGCATGCGCGCCACCGACGCGTGGCCGCTCCTGTCCATCAGTGCGGCACAGATCCAGCGGCTCGCCGCTGTGATCGACCGGCAATCGGTCGAAGCCCATGACGATACGCCGCCTGGAACACCCGACAGCAATACGCTCGAACCCGAGCAGACGAGCGGCACAGAAAACGAAACCGCTCCGAACAAATCCACGAAACCGCCCTCCCGACCGCGCACGATGCATCCAGACGGCGAGGCCCTCGCCCGCTTCGCCATCGACCTGACGGCAAAGGCACAGCGCGGCGAAATCGATCCGGTATTCGGACGGGATCGCGAAATCCAGCAGGTTGTGGACGTACTCGCGCGGCGTCGCAAGAACAATCCGATCCTGGTCGGCGAGCCGGGCGTGGGCAAAACCGCCCTCGTCGAAGGCCTGGCGCTCCGCGTCGCAGAGGGATCCGTGCCAGACGTGATCCGCGACGTACGCATATTGACGCTCGACCTGGGCCTGCTGCAGGCAGGCGCCGGTGTAAAGGGGGAATTCGGGCAGCGCCTGAAAAACGTGATCGACGAAGTGCAGCAGTCGGATGTACCGGTACTGCTCTTTATCGACGAGGCGCACACGCTGATCGGCGCCGGCAACGCGACCGGCGGCGCCGATGCGGCGAACCTCCTGAAGCGCGCCCTTGCGCGCGGCGAACTGCGCACGATCGCCGCAACCACCTGGTCCGAGTACAAGGAATATTTCGAGCGCGACGCGGCGCTTGAACGGCGCTTCCAGGTAATCAAAGTCGACGAGCCGGATGACACCGCCGCATGCCTGATGCTCCGGGGGTTGGCAAGTCGCTACGCGAAACACCACGGCGTACACATCCTCGATGAGGCCATCACGGCGGCGGTCAAACTGTCACGCCGCTATATCCCGGCCCGCCAACTCCCCGACAAGGCAGTCGATCTGATCGACACTGCCGCTGCGCGGGTGCGCATGGGGCTGGAATCGCCCCCCGTTGAGCTCCAGCGAGCCGGCGCTACGGTCGCCGCACTCGAACTGAAAATCAGCACGCTCGCCGCAGACCAGCGGGCCGGTGCGCCGAACCTGCAGGAGCGGCATGATGCCCTGCAGGCCGCGGTAACCGATGCGCGTGCGGAACGTGATGCGCTGCAACAACGCTACACACACGAGCTTGAACTGGTCAACGCGGTGTTGAAGGGGAAGCATCGTGCGATGGCAATGACGCGCTCGCTATCGCCAGGCAGGCGGTAATCGACGCACAGCGAAAGACGCCCCTGGTCTTTATCGATGTGGATGGACAGGCCATCGCCCGCGTGGTGGCCGAGTGGACCGGCGTGCCGGTTGGCAATCTGCTCGAGGACGAACTGACCGGGCTGAGAGGCAAAACCGAAACGGCACTCGCGCTTGCGGACCTGCTGTTTGGCGGCGAAGCCGCGCTGACAACAATCAATATGTCGGAGTATCAGGAGGCTCATACCGTTTCTCAACTGAAGGGGGCGCCTCCGGGTTATGTCGGCTACGGCCGCGGCGGAATTCTGACCGAGGCCGTCCGGCAGCGGCCCTATAGCGTCGTATTGCTCGACGAAGTTGAGAAAGCACACCGTGACGTACTCGATATGTTCTATCAGGTGTTCGATCGCGGCACGATGCGCGACGGCGAAGGCCGTGAGATCGACTTCCGCAATTGCGTAATCCTGATGACGTCCAATCTCGGCAGCGCGCAGATCGACGAGGCCACGACGGAGAACCCCGGCATTTCGCAGGCGGCACTTCTCGACGCGATTCACCCGCAGCTTGTCGCGCATTTCCAGCCCGCGCTGCCTGCCCGGTTCCAGACGCTGGTCTACCGGCCGCTCGACGCCACGGCACTCGCGTCGATCGTGCGACTGAAGGTTGCGAAGATCGCCGAACGTCTGCGTCGTCTTTACGACGTCGTGCTCGTCTGCGACGACGCGTTGACCGGATCGCTCGCGCAGTTGTGCCTCGCACGGGAATCCGGCGCGCGCAGCGTCGATGCGTTCCTCAACGAGCGCATTCTTCCCTCCGTGTCGCGTGAACTCCTGGCACGGAGTGCTGAAGGCTTGCTGCCAGCAGAAATTCACCTGTCGATGTCGCCCGGGACGTCGCAGAACGAGCGTCTCGTGATTGACTTCATCGATCGCCTCGACAAATCGTCGCCTGCCAATGCAGTCGCTAACGATCCGGTTACGGCCGGTACCTGACGGAGAACCCGATGCCAGCCGGCCCTTCCCTGTACGACAAGCTGCTCGGCCAGATCGGTGGCGAGCCGCTGGATGCTTACGACGACAGGACACTCGAGATACTGAGCATTCAGCAGAACATCCGTCGCATTCTCAACGCGCGGGCCGGCGCGCTCAAGCACCTGCCGGACTACGGACTCCCGGATCTCACGAATATCTACAAAGCGCTACCCGCTTCGGCCCATTTGCTCAAGCAACAGATGGAGGCGACATTGCTGGTGTACGAACCGCGAATCCGGTCAATCGACGTGGAATACATCGACAATCCTGACCCCGGCGTCCTGGTGAGCTACGAAATGACGTGTCATCTGAAGAAAGCCGGACTGGTGCGGTTCGGAACATACTTCGAGCCGCCGGGCCGGATGCGGGTACAGCGGATTCAGGCGGAACGCTGAAATCGGCCGCTCAGGCATCGAGCCCGACTTGCGCCGGGCCGTTTTGCCGTCTGTCGCATCCACATCCACACGCAAGCTATCCCCTCGCTCAAGCATGCTTCTCGCTGAATTCGTTGCTGAATTCATTGAGCGGCTCGGGCGTTTTGCGTGGATCGAAGTCGGCCCAGCGCCCTTGTTGCCAGCGCCCGCTCGCCCGTTCGATTGCCGCGCCCCCTGCTTCGCGTAAAACGCGAGCGGCGTCGAGTTGATTGTCGGGCGACACATGCACGGCTACCAGCACGCCGGAAGCGCGCATTTCTTCATGAAATGGCAAATGGTGGCCGACATGGCCGCCTTCGCGAGCGCGCGCCATCGCCCCGACCCACGAGCCAAGGTAAGCACCGACGCCAGCCGCAATCAGCAACACCGGTAGAGACGCCGAGAATGCCGCGAAAATCGCAACGCCGACTACCGCGCCCGCCACCGCACCAATAGTGACGCCCATCCTGTGGTACCCCTTCGGCGCTTCCCTTGCGCCCGGCTCGCTATGGGTATCGCCGCCGGTCGCAAAACGCGCGTGCTGGCCGCGCGGATTGACGAAAAACAGCGTCACGTCTTCTTCGACGAAACCTTCATTGAAGAGCTTTTGCGCCGCATCTTCAGCGGCGGGGAAAGTCGTAAACCGTGCTGCGACGATGAGTGACATAAGGCCTCCTTACATCGTTGAATCGCGTTTTGCGGACCCTGCCGCTGCACAGCATCGCGTTAAAAATACGCGCATGCGGCAGGTGGACGGACAGTTGGAATGCCCCCGAATTACGCGGTGGCGCCGCGATCGGTTTCCATGCCTTCCCCTCCGAACAGTCCACCCTGCAACACTACGCCTTCGCCGCCGTTCTGGTCGAGTGTTTCCACCGCTAGAATACGGGTCTTTCATGCTGCGACAGGCCCTTTCCCCTCCGATGACCGCTCCCGACGACTCAAGACGTGCAGCGCGGACGAACGCCGCCGACTCGCTGTTTACTTTTCTCAAGTCGCTCCCGCTTCGCGACCGGCTGGCGGAAGGCGGCGTGATGGCCGCGCAGGCGGTGGCCGGCGCAAGCCTCGCTTTCGCGATCGGCCGCTGGTTGCATACCGAGCAGGCCTTCTGGGCCGCGATTACGGCGATCGCAGTCAGCCAGCATAGTTATATCGACACCCGCAAACTCTCGCGTGATCAGTTCATCGGCGCGATGGTCGGGGGCGTCTGCGGTCTCGTCGGCGCAACGCTCGGTGCTGGCAGTCTCGCGGCTTACGGGGCCACCGTTGCTGTGGCAATCGTGATTTGCTGGGTCGTGAACGTGGGCAGCGCCGCACGTCTGGGCGGCATTACCGCGACCATCATGCTGTTGGTGCCGGGCGTCGGTTCGCCATGGGACAAGGCCCTGCTGCGCCTCGGCGAAGTCACGCTGGGCACGGTCTGTGCGTTGCTGGTGACCGTGATCATGTCGTGGATCGAAAAACGCTGGCTCGGCAGACCCGAGAAGGCCTAGCCGGTTTTCTGATCGCTCTCTGGCAGTTGACGCCGGTATCGTCCCGGCGTCACGCCGACGCTCTGCTGAAACGCCTTGCCGAACGCGGCTTCCGATTGATACCCCACTGCCTCGCCGATCTCCGCCGCGCTGCGTTGCGTGCGTCGCAGCAGATCGCACGCAATTGTCATGCGGATTTGCGTAAGAAAGTCCATCACCGTCATGCCCGCGCGCTCATTGAAGTGACGTGCGTAGGTTGCGCGGGACATCGCCGCGAGCTCGCCCAGTTCCGCGATCGTCCACGCCCGCTCAGGAGCACTCAGCATGCCTTGTACAGAAGCGCCGAGACGCGCATCGGCCAGCAGCGCCAGCACGCCTGAGCGGGATGCATTCTGTTCGCCATGCACGCGCAACGCCATCGCGAAGAGTGCGTGGCTCAATGCGGTGACGATCGCGAGCGCGCCGGGCTGACGTTGCTCGGCTTCGGTGCGCATCAATGCGATCACCGTCTGCAACGCGCCGAGCGTTTGCACGCCGCCGAGCGACACATGGAAGGGATCGGGCAGCGCGTTGAGCAGCAACGCGGAAGACCCGGGCGCGTAGACGAACCGGCCGCATAAAAGATCGAGATCGGCGCCGACGGGGGGATTGTGCGCATGGCCGTCGTTTCCGACGATTTCGACGTTTGCGCGCGCCTCGTTGGCCGCTTCGCTGGCGCCGTGATGGTGGGCAACATCACGGCCGTCATTGCGGCGTAACGGCAGCATGCCGTCATGACTCAACGTCAGCGGCGCACCGGCAGCCACCCGCCCGACATCGCGCACCCGATGCGCGGCGCCACGCGGAAACAGCATGAAATCCCCTGCGTGCAATGCAACCTGCGTGCCCCCCGCTGTCTCGACGACGCAAGCGCCGCCTAGCACCAGATGAAACGGCGCGATACCCGCCTCCATCGGCGCATGGTCGATGTCGAAGCCGCCCGTGAGCAGGCAGCGCAGATCGAGGCTGGCCTGCGGCCGGGCAAGATCGATCAGTCGGCTGAGTGTGTCCATGAGACGATCGCGCTAAAAGTTGAGCGAATCGAGTATTCAGGATGTCGCGGCACAGCGCAATACTTTGTCTCACGACACCGGCACCCGCTGGCTCGCTGCAACCAAAGGAGCACTGTCATGTTGAACTGGATCGATTACCGTAAGGAACTGGTTGGCCGCATCGGCGAAATCGCGAAGCTGTCGCCGGAAACCGTGAAGGGCTATCAAGCGATGTCGAGCGCAGGCCAGAAGACCGACCTTCTCGGCGCGAAGACGCGTGAGCTGATTTCGCTTGCGGTAGCCGTGACCACGCATTGTGACGGCTGTATCACCGTGCACGCCGCCGAAGCGCTGAAACACGGCGCCACACGCGAAGAGATCGCCGAAGCGCTCGGTGTGGCGGTGGCCTTGAACGCCGGCGCCGCGATGGTGTACTCGGCACGCACCATGGACGCCGTTGCCGCTTATCAAGCGGACAGCAAGTCTGCCGCGTGAGGCACGCAGCGTAACGCTGTTGTGGCACGCGGTGTAACGGCATTCGGTGTAGCAGCACGCCAAGCCTACGGCGGCCTGCTACACCGCCGCTGCCCTGGCGCCCATCACCTCCCGGCCACACACCGCACGCAGAACCTTCCGGCTAGCGTTGCACCGGATAACGCGCCTCTTCAAGCTGCTTGCGACGCACGTCGCCCTGACGTTCCAGCATCCAGCCCGGGTACTCGGCCGGGAGCGTGCTGACCTGGTCGAGCTTCGCCAGCTCGTCGGCGGTCAACGTGACGCCGGTGGCGGCAATGTTGTCGTCGAGTTGCTCGATTTTCTTCGCCCCGACGATCACCGAGGTCACCACGCGTTGATGCAACAGCCATGCGAGCGCGATCTGCGCCACAGAGGTTTTCTTCACCTCCGCGATATCGCGCATCACGTCGATGCAGTCATAAGCACGCTCGCGATTGACCGGCGGAAAATCGAACGTCGTACGGCGGCTGCCTGCCTCGCCCTGCTGCTCACGCCCATATTTGCCGCTCAGCAAACCGCCCGCGAGCGGACTCCACACCATCAGCCCAAGACCTTCGCTGTGCAGCATCGGCACGAGTTCGCGTTCGAGGTCGCGGCCCGCCAGCGTGTAATACGCCTGTAGCGTTTCAAACCGCGCGAGGCCGAGGCGTTCCGAAATGCCCAGCGCCTTGGCGATCTGCCAGGCGGCCCAGTTCGACACGCCGACATAACGCACGTGACCATGCTGAACCAGCGTATCGAGTGCGCGCACGGTTTCTTCGATCGACGTAGCCGGATCGAAACCGTGGATCTGATACAGGTCGACGTGATCGAGTTGCAGGCGCTTCAGACTCGCCTTGACACCGTCGATGATGTGGTAACGCGAGGCCCCGCGCGCGTTCGGAAACTCTGCCGTCGCGCCGAATACTTTGGTTGCGATCACAACTTTGTCGCGCGGCACTTTAAGGTTTTTCAGCGCCTGGCCGGTGATCTGTTCGGACACGCCCTCTGCATAGACGTCGGCCGTGTCGATGAAATTGATGCCCGCGTCGAGCGCCCGGCCAATGAGCCGCTCCGCGTCCCCCTGCTGCAGATCGCCAATCTGCTTCCAGATGCCTTCGCCACCGCCGAAGGTCATCGTGCCCAGGCACAGCTCTGAAACAAACACACCGGTAAGGCCTAACTGGTTGTATCGCATCGTCGAAACTCCATCGTGGATTCGTGGAACGGTGAGCCGTACAGAGTACTGCACCTGGCGAATTTCGACAGGACACGACTTCAGTCCGAGGCAACCGCGATGCGAACGCGTGTTTCAAATTCCTGACGGTTCGCATCGCGGTTGCCGCAGTATTTTTTACAGGCCAAAGAAATCACCTGTTCTTCTGCAAGCAAGGCGCCATGCGGGTCTCCTGCAAGCGTCGGCGATTCGCAACACATCCGTAAGTTATGCCGGGGGCATTTGGAAAGTTTCAGTAAGACGTGTATAAGTCGGACCATTCCGCTCGCATGGTGTAGTGCCTTTACCAAAAGGACCGCGCGTATGAAGAAGAAGAAGAAAAGGTTTGGAATCGGCCTGGGTAGCGTCGTCCTGCTCTCCAAAGCACTCACCCCTTCGGCGATGGCCGCGTGCAGCAATACCGCGCCGCCGAGCAATACCACAGTCACCTGCACGGGCAGCGGCCTCGCCGCCGTCGTCGCGCAAACCGGCAGCACCGGTGTCACGATCAATGCCGATAGCACCGCCTCGGGCAGCTTCGTGCGCAGCGCCAACCCGGTGGTCTTCAGCGTCGACACGAACAGCACGATCAACGGCAGCGGCAATTTCTCGCTCACAGGCGGCGGCGGAACGGGCACCGTGCGCGGCGCCGTGCTGCTCGGAGTGGGCAACGGCAATCAGGTTACCAACGCTAGCGGCGGGGTCATCACCACGAGCGGCGCCTTCAACGACGGCATGGCCGCCAACGGCAGCGGCAACACGCTGACCAATCGCGGCTCGATCACGACCAGCGGCCCCAACGCATACGGCATGACGGCCGCGTGGGGACAAACGAACGTCGGCCAGTTGAACAACACGCTGATCAACAGCGGCACGGTGACGACCTCGGGCAGCAACGCGCGCGCGGCATCGATTCTGGGCGGCAGCGGCACCATCAGCAACAGCGGCACGCTGTCCACCACGGGCGCGGCCAGTCCAACCGCTTATCTGCAAGGCAATAACGACCAACTGACCAACAGCGGCACGATCAGCGCGAGCGGCAGCGGTTCGGATGCGGTGTTTTCCAACACCGCGGGATCGAGCTTCGTGGCGACGATCCAGAACCTCGCGGGCGGCAGCATCATCAGCCAGAACGGCTCCGGCATCCGCACGCTCAACGGCAACAGCACGATCATCAATGCGGGGCTCGTGCAGAGCGGCATCGGCACCGCCATCACGATGGGCAACGGCAACGACTCGCTGATCCTGCAAACCGGCTCCGTGATCAACGGCACGGCCGATGGCGGCGCGGGAACGAATACGGTGACCTTGCAAGGCTCAGGCACGGCGTCGAATGCGTTTACCAACTTTCAGACCTTGCAGATGCAAGGCGCGTTATGGAACTGGACCGGCAGCGGGACCTTCTCGCTGGCGCACGTGCAGACCGGCACGCTCAATCTCACCGGCACGCTCGGCGCGAGCGCGTCGGCACTCGTCGATAGCGGCGCAACCTTGCAGGCGAATGCGCAGAACCTGCCCGCCAACGTCACCGACAACGGACTCGTGCGGTTTGCCCAGGATACTGCGGGCACCTATGCGGGATCGATCAGCGGCACGGGCGCGCTCGATAAAACCGGTGCCGGCGTGTTGACGCTCGCACCGGCTGCGGCGACTGGCAACACCTACTCGGGAGGCACGACCATCGATCAAGGCACGATCGCCGTCGGCGCGGACAATGCGCTCGGAGCGAACACGGGCGGTGTCACATTCAACGGCGGTGCGCTGCAATTGACGACGAGCTTCGACCTCGCCGGCACGCGTGCGATCACGCTGGCAGCGGGCGGTGGCACGATCGATACGCAAGCGTTCAACACCACGCTCACACAGGCAGTCACCGGGACCGGCGCCCTGACGAAAGCCGGCAGCGGCAGCTTGCTGATGACCGGCGTGAGCACTTATAGCGGCCCGACCACGGTCGCGGCCGGCACCCTCGCGATCGGCGACGCAGCCCATGCCAACGCCGCGCTGACCGGCGGCGGCGCCACCACGGTGGCCGCGGGCGCAACGCTCGGCGGCTACGGCAGCGTGACGGGCGCGGTCACGAACAACGGCACGCTCGCGGTGGCGAATGCATTGCCGTCGTTAGCAAGCGGGGGGAACGGCGCGTTTTCGATCAACGGCTCGCTCGTCAATGCCGGACTCGTGCAGATCGGTGGCCCTGCCGGCGCGGGTGTCGGCAATAGCCTGAATGTGACCGGCAACTATGCCGGACAGAACGGCACCATTGGACTAAACACCGTCGTCGCCGGCGACGGCGCGGCGTCCGATCGTCTCGTGCTGAGCGGTGGCACGGCTACTGGCTCGACGCGACTGCAAGTCACGAATGTTGGCGGCCAAGGCGCACAAACGGTAGCGGACGGCATTCAACTGATTCAGGCGACCAACGGCGCCACCACCGCGTCGAGCGCTTTCACGCTGGCCGCGCCGGTGAAGGCCGGCGCGTACTCCTATTACCTCGCCAAAGGCGGTGTGAGCGGCGGTACGACGGAAAGCTGGTATCTGCGCAATACGGTTGCGCCGCTGCCGAGCGCGACGACAACACCAGGCGGGCCGCCGGTCACGACGCCTGGCGAGCCACCCGTTGCATTGGCGGGCGTACCGCTTGCGGCAGAAGGCACACCACCGCTGCCTCCCGCGCCGCCGGCCGGCTCGGCCGCCACGCCGCTGTATCGCGTCGAAGTACCGGTCTACGCCGCGGCGCCCGGCGTCGCGCGTGAACTCGGCCTGATGCAGATCGATACCTTTCATGACCGGCAAGGCGATCAGGCCTTGCTGAGCGAAAGCGGCAAACTGCCTGCCGCGTGGGGCCGCGTGTGGGGCGGCCATAGCGTGCTGAGCCAGGACGGCGCCGCGAGTCCGCAATTCGACGGCTCCGTGTACGGCATCCAGGCCGGGCAGGACCTTTACGCGGATCGCAGCGCGAGCGGCCAGCGCAATCACTACGGCTTGTTCGTCGGCTTCGCGCGGGCCACTGGCGACGTCGACGGATTCGCGCTCGGCATGCCCAATCTCGCCGTGGGCCACCTCGCGATCAATGCGTATAGCCTCGGCGGCTACTGGACGCATATCGGTCCGGGCGGCTGGTACACGGACGCCGTGCTGATGGGGAGTTCGTTGACCGTCGATCCGGTCTCGCGCGACGGCCTTAACACGACGACGCACGGCAACGCGGTGACCGGTTCGGTCGAAGGCGGCCTGCCGATTCCGCTCGGCGCCGGGCTCACGCTCGAACCCCAGGCGCAACTCGTGTGGCAGCACCTCGCGCTATCCGATTTCAACGATGGCGTGTCGAGCGTCAGTTTTAATAGCGGCAATACTTTCGTAGGACGAATCGGTGCGCGCCTGCAAGGTCAGCTCGATGCGTTCGCGATCGCCTGGCGGCCTTATGTGCGCGTCAGCTTCCTGCGCGAGTTCGGCTCCGACGACAAAGTCACCTTCGACGGCGGGACCGTGTTGCCGGGCAGCGTCGGGCAAAGCGCGGCGCAACTCGGCGCGGGCGTGGTCGGCAAATTCAGCACGTCGGGCAGCGTGTTCGCCACGCTCGGCTGGGTGACGAACCTTGGGGGCGCGCACCAGAGAACGGTGACGGGCGACGCGGGCGTGCGCTGGGTCTGGTAGTTTTGCGCCGTGCTGTACAGGGTGCGCTGCCGGCCCGGTTATTGTCGGCGGTTATTAACGGCGGTTATTGCCGCCGGTTTCCACACGACCTTTGCCACCTGACCATCGGCAAAGCCGGTAAAAACCTGCCAGACTGATCGCTTCTCTTCGTTACAGGCGGGCGTTTGCCGCCCTCTGGATATGGCACGTCGCGCCCCCATTTATGCCAGCATGACCTCGGCCTCGACATCCGCCACCGACTTAGCCGCGCGCTCTGATTCTTCGGGCTTCGATCCGGCATCGCGGGCGGCTTCACGTATCGCGTCGACCCGCGCTTCGGTCTCTCCACCGGCCGCCGCGCTGGACGACTTCCATCCCGCGGTCGCCGGCTGGTTCCTGAAGACTTTCCCCGCCCCCACCGACGCCCAGGCTGCCGCCTGGCCGCAGATTCGCAGCGGGCGCTCGACCCTGGTGGCCGCTCCCACCGGTTCGGGCAAAACGCTCACCGCCTTCCTGTCCGCGCTCGACGATCTCGTCAAGCAAGGCCTGGCCAACGGCGGCGTGCTGCCCGACGAAACCCTGGTGGTCTACGTCTCTCCGCTGAAAGCGCTCTCCAACGACATCCGCATCAACCTGCAAGTGCCGTTGCAGGGCATCGCCGCGGAACTCGACGCGCGCGGCCTGCCGCCGCTCGACATCCGCACCGCCGTGCGCACCGGCGACACCACGCAGCAGGAGCGCAACGCGCTGAAAAAGCGCGCGCCGCATATTCTCGTGACCACGCCCGAATCGCTATACGTCCTGCTCGGTTCGGATTCCGGCCGCCGCATGCTGTCGACGGTGCGCACGGCGATCGTCGACGAAATTCATGCGCTCGCTGGCAGCAAGCGCGGCAGTCACCTGGCGCTCAGCCTCGAACGGCTCGACGCGCTATGTCAGCGGCGCTTGCCGCGCATCGGCCTGTCTGCGACGCAAAAGCCGGTCAGCGCTGTGGCACGGTTTCTGGTGGGTGGCGCGAGCATCGAAAGCGGCATTCCCGCGGACTGCGCGATCATCGACGTGGGGCACATCCGCGAGCGCGATCTCGCGTTGGAGATTCCGCCGGTGCCGCTCGAAGCGGTGATGCCCAACGAGGTGTGGGAGCGCGTCTACGACCGCCTCGCCGAACTGGTGGCGACGCATCGCACCACGCTGATTTTCGTCAACACGCGCCGCATGGCGGAACGCGCCGCGCGCCACCTGACCGAGCGTTTGGGCAAGGACGTGGTCGCCGCGCATCACGGCAGTCTCGCCAAAGAACATCGTTTCGACGCCGAACAGCGCCTGAAACGCGGCGAGTTGCGTGTGCTGATCGCCACCGCGTCGCTGGAACTGGGCATCGATATCGGCGACGTCGATCTGGTCTGCCAGATGGGTTCGCCGCGCGCGATCGCGCCGTTCCTGCAACGTGTGGGGCGCTCGGGCCACCATGTCGGCGGTATGCCGAAGGGCCGGCTTTTTCCCGCCTCGCGCGACGATCTGATCGAATGCGCCGCGCTGCTCGACTGCGTGCGGCGTGGCGAACTTGACGCGTTGCGGATTCCGCGCGCGCCGCTCGACGTGCTCGCACAACAGATCGTGGCCGAAGTCTCGAGTGCCGAATGGAGCGAAGACGCGTTGTTCGACATGATGCGGCGCGCGGCCCCCTACGCCGGCCTCGAACGAGAGCAATACGACGCCGTGCTGCGCATGCTGGCTGAAGGCTATACGAGCCGTAACGGCCCACGCGGCGCCTATATTCATCGCGATGTGGCGAGCGGCACCTTGCGTGGCCGGCGCGGCGGCAAACTGGTTGCCGTGACATCGGGCGGCACGATCCCCGAGAACGCCGACTATGCGGTGGTGCTCGAACCGCAGGCGATCACGATCGGCACCGTCAACGAGGATTTCGCCGTTGAAAGTCTTGCCGGCGATGTGTTTCAACTCGGCAATGCGTCGTACCGGATTCTGCGGATCGAGAGCGGCCGCGTGCGAGTCGAGGACGCGCAAGGGCAGCCGCCGAATATTCCGTTCTGGCTTGGTGAAGCGCCAGGGCGCAGCGATGAACTGTCGTTCGGCGTCGCGCGCTTGCGTGAGCAGATTGGGCGCTTGCTCGATGGGAAAGAGGTCAATGGAGACTCCGTAGTGTCGCCCGGCGAGCCGCATTCGCCACGGCGCAAGTCCACACGCGCCGCGTCGGGCATGGTCACAGAGTCGAGAGCCGCTGACGGCGGGTCAGCCCTGACGATCGCCGAGGCGACGCCGTCTGAAAATCAGGTGCTGACCGCGCGCCTCCAACGCGCAATCGACTGGCTTGTCGACACCCTTCATCTCGACGAAGCCGCCGCCCGCCAGATCGTCGACTATCTTGCTCGTGCACGCGCTGCGCTCAGCGTGCTGCCCTCGCAAAACACGCTCGTGATGGAGCGCTTCTTCGACGAATCCGGCGGCACGCAACTCGTGATCCACGCGCCCTTCGGCAGCCGCGTGAACCGCGCGTGGGGCCTCGCGTTACGCAAGCGTTTTTGCCGGACCTTCAACTTCGAACTGCAAGCCGCCGCCACCGAAGACGCAATCGTGCTGTCGCTGACCGGCAGCCATTCGTTCGTACTCGACGAGGTGTGGCGCTATCTGCATTCGAACAGCGCCGAGCATCTGCTGATCCAGGCGCTCCTCGACGCGCCGCTCTTCGGCGTGCGCTGGCGCTGGACCGCGACCACCGCGCTCGGCCTGCCGCGTTATACCGGCGGGCGCAAGACCCCGCCGCAATTGCAGCGCATGCGTAGCGAAGATCTGCTCGCGAGCGTGTTTCCCGAGCAGGCCGCGTGCCTGGAGAACATCGTCGGCGAGCGCGAACTGCCGCATCATCCGTTAGTGGACCAAACCGTCGACGATTGCCTGCATGAGGCGATGGACTGCGAAAGCTGGCTTGCTTTGCTGCGTCGTATCGAACAGGGCAACGTGCAACTGATCGCCCGCGATTTACCGGCACCCTCGCCGCTTGCCGCCGAAATCCTCACCGCAAAGCCCTACGCCTTTCTCGACGACGCACCGATCGAAGAGCGCCGCACGCAAGCCGTGCTGAACCGCCGCTGGTCCGATCCATCCAGCGCCGACGACCTCGGCGCGCTCGACGCCGACGCGATCGAGAGCGTGCGCGACGAAGCATGGCCGCAAGCGCGCACCGCTGACGAGATGCACGAAGCGCTGACGGGCCTCGTCTGCATCACCGAGGCCGAAGTGCGCGACAATGAGGGCTGGCCGGCATGGCTTGCATTGCTGGCCGAATCCGGCCGCGCGACCCGCCTGCGGATCACTTCAGATGAGGCACTGTGGCTATCCGCCGAGCGCCTGACCAGTTTCCAGGCGCTCTACCCCGACGCCCCGTTTGAACCGCCACTCACCGCACCAAAGGGCTTCACCGACGCCTGGAGCGCCGACGACGCATTGCTCGATGTACTGCGCGCCCGGCTGACCGGCTTCGGTCCGCTGCCGGTGCGCGCGATCGCACAAGTGCTGAGCTTGCCCGCGGCATCCGTCGAACAAACCTTGACGCGTCTCGAAGCGGAAGGCTACGTGATGCGCGGCCGCTTCTCGCCGGGCGCCACGGAAGAAGAATGGTGCGAGCGTCATTTGCTTGCGCGGATACACCGCTACACAGTGAAACGCTTACGACGCGAGATCGAGCCGGTGGAACGGCACGACTTCATGCGCTTTCTCTTCGAGTGGCAGCATTTGACGCCGGACACCCGCAGCGAAGGGCGCGACGCCCTGGCCGCGGTGCTGGACCAGTTAGAGGGTTTTCAGGCCGCGGCGGGCGCATGGGAAGAAGATATTCTGCCGGCGCGCGTGAAAGCGTACGCGAACACTTCGCTGGACGAACTATGCCGTGCCGGCAAGATCGTCTGGACCCGTCTGACCGAACGGGCCCGCGGTGCCGCAGGGCCGGTGCGCAGCACGCCGATCGTGCTGTTGCCGCGCCCCCAGGTGCGCGTATGGAGCGCGCTGATCGACCCGTCGAAAGAGCCGGAGCTATCGGCTCGCGCGCAAAGCGTGCATGACACGTTATCGCAACATGGCGCGATGTTTTTCGACGAGTTACTGGCCGAAGTCAGCGGTTTGCGTATGGAACTGGAGAACGCGCTGGGCGAACTGGTTGCAGCGGGCCTCGTGAATTCCGACAGTTTTGCCGGCTTAAGGGCGTTGCTGAAACCCGTCGCCAAACGCAGTGCTTATAGTGCCCATGCGAGCAGCCGGCGTGTCAGGTCGAGCGCATTGATCGGAGGAATGGACGACGCCGGACGCTGGGCGCTCGTCAACCGCCAACCCGTTGCCGCTGCAGCGGAAACCGCGCCGACGCGCCGTCAGCAGTTCGCCCCCGACATACTCGAACATGTCGCGATGACTTTGTTGCGCCGTTATGGCGTGGTGTTCTGGCGTCTGCTCGAACGCGAGGCCGAATGGTTGCCGCCGTGGCGGGATCTGTTGCGCGTGTTTCAGCGGCTCGAAGCGCGCGGCGTTGTGCGTGGCGGGCGGTTTGTGAATGGCCTCGCTGGCGAACAATTTGCTTTGCCGGAAGCAATTCCCTTATTGCGGGAGGTTCGACGGCATGCGAACGACGGTGCTTTTGTGTGCGTCGCCGGAACCGATCCTTTGAATCTCGCGGGCACGTTGCTGGTTGGCGAACGGGTGCCGGCTGTCGCGGGAAATCGGGTTCTGTATCGGGATGGTGTTGTTGTCGCAACACTTGTGGCCGGGGCTTTCTGGTTTGCCCCTTCGGTGGAAGCGATTCCCACAGAGCGGGAGCGCGCCCGGAGCGCGTTGGCCTGGCGGTTCTGAACTGCTTATGACGCAATTTTGGTGCGTTTTTTTATGCAATTTCACCGCTTCGCGCCAGCGCACGCCCCAAATAAAAGCCTAAAGCCAAAGATAATCCTAACCGTTAATGTTTATAGGTCCGTTTATAGGCCCGAATGCCAGCCGCTTCGCTACAATGAGGCCTGTCTTTAAGTATGATGAGACTGTCTGCCGCCAACCCGCCTTCACGGTGGGACCATCGGCACACACCGCCCGGGGATCTCATGAACGACGACCAACACGATCAGGTGCTTTTTGCCCAGTTCGGCACAAGCAGCCCATGCTGGCGTCTGTCGAACGACAGCAACGCGCTGGAACTCACGCCCGTCACCGGCGACGTGCCGGCTAATGTCGCCATTCCGCTGAATCCCCAACAGGCTTCGCAAATCCGCTGCCTCACCGGTATCACCTCGCACCTCATCCTCGACGTGCGCCTGTTTGGCGAACCGCTGCGCCTGCACCTCGTCGGTAAAAAGCTCGCGAGCAATACGTGGGCAGGCACCGCCTCGGCCTACGACGATACGGAGTCCGTCGCGCGCGATCTGGTTCACGGCCTCTCTTTCGCCGAACAGGTCGTCTCCGAAGTCAATTCGGTCGTGGTCATCGTCGACAGACACGGGCGTATACAGCGCTTCAATCGTCTCGCCGAAGAACTCACCGGCGTCAAGGAAGAAGACATCGTCGGCCGCAATGTGTGGGCGCTGTTCATGTCCAGCGAATCCGGCGCGGCGTCGAGCCAGAACATCACGGGCTTCTTCAATCGCGGCGTCGCGTACGAAGTCGAGCGGCGCGTGAAAACGATTCACGGCGAACGGCTCTTCCTGTTCCGCAACAAGTTCGTTCACAGCGGCAGCGGCGTCGAAGAACAGTTTCTGATCTGCTCGGGCACGGACATCACCGAAGAACGGCTCGCGCAGGAACGGCTCACCGAACTGGCGAACACCGATTCGCTCACCGGCCTCGCCAATCGCAACGCGATCCAGGACAAGATCCGCACCGCGATCGAAGAAGCAAACCCCGGCGAATCGGTCGGCGTGCTGTTCCTCGATCTGGATAACTTCAAGAAAGTCAACGACCACTACGGCCACGTCTTCGGCGACCGGCTGATCCGCGACGTGTCGGCGGCCATCAGCACCTGCCTGAACGAAGGCGATACGCTGGCGCGCCTCGGCGGCGATGAGTTCATCGTGCTCGCCGCCAAAGGCACCGCCCACGATCTCGAAGCGACCGCGCAACGCATTCTCGAACGCATGCGCACGCCGTTCAGCCTGGGGCTCGTCGAGGTCTACACCGGCTGCTCGATCGGCATTGCGCTGTACCCGGAACACGGCGACAACCTCGAATCGCTGATCCGTTCCGCGGACACGGCAATGTATGTTGCCAAAGATGAAGGCAAGCGCACCCATCGCGTGTTCTCACCCGACATGAACCGCAAGGTCGCCGAGTACATGTGGCTCGACACCAACTTGCGGCGCGGTCTCGACGAAGGCCAGTTGACGCTGCACTATCAACCCAAGCTCGTGCTCGCCACCGGCGCGGTGCAGGGCGCGGAGGCGCTGGTACGCTGGAATTCGCCGGAGCGCGGGCAAATCATGCCGGCGGAGTTCATCCGCTATGCGGAAGAATCCGGGCTCATCGGCGTGCTGGGCCGCTGGGTCATGGAAACGGCTGCGAGGCAAGCTGCGAAATGGAAGGCGGACGGCTACAACCTGCGCATCGCGATCAACGTGTCGGCGCGGCAACTGGTCGATACCGCCGTGGTGCGGCATTTCAACGAGGCGCTGCAGCGCGCGAATCTCGATCCCTGTCTGATCGACCTGGAGCTCACCGAGAGCTGCCTGATCGAAGACGAAGCGGCTGCAATCGATCTGATCAAGCAGTTCCGCCAGCTCGGCGCACAGGTTCACCTGGACGACTTCGGCACCGGCTATTCGTCGCTGTCGCAGTTGGGCCGCATTCCGCTCGACGTCATCAAGCTCGATCGCAGTTTTGTCCGCTCGATCAATGCCGATACCAAAGCGCAAGCACTGGTGCGCTCGATGGTGGTGGTCGCGCAGGAACTGAATTTCAAAGTGGTCGCAGAAGGCATTGAAACGGAATCCGAAGAAATGTTCATGAAGGGGCTGGGCGTCGACTACGTGCAGGGCTTCCTGTACGGTCAGGCCATGCCGGCCGCAGAATTCGAACGCTGGTTGCAGGATAGACAGAAGCTCAGACTGATTGCCTGAGCTTCCCTGCGCTGCGCGCCGGATCGATTCAGGCGAAATTAGCTGCACTGGAGGCTGTCTGGCGCAGATTTGAAGTGCGGCGATTCTGCAGCATCACCAGCCGCTCCATGAACGCGAGATCCTTCTCCTCGATCATGAAAGCTGCGTTCACCCAGTCCTCGGTAATTTCCATCAACTCGGCGCGAGAGAGTTGCAACACGCGCTGGCGCGCCCGCAGCATCGCGCGGATGCCGTTCATCTTCGGCCTGAGCGTGTCGATGAAGGTACGTGTCGCCATATAGGCGTCGCCCGGCTCGAATAGCTGGTCGACCAGCCCCTTGCCGAAGTGCCACTCAGCCGTATGCGATTCGCCCACGCCGATCAACTCCTCGGCCAGACGCATGCCCGCCTTGCGCGCGACCAGCGAATAGCCGCCCATGCCCGGGAACAGGTTGAAGGCGATCTCCGGAAAGCCCATACGCGCATCGTTCTGCGCCAGCAGGAAATGGTGCGCCAAGGCCGCCTCGAAACCTCCGCCAAGCGCTGTGCCCTCCACCATCGCGATTGAAATCGCCCCCGTATCGAAGCCGCGCGCCGCCGCGTGCACGCAATCGACGCAGGATCGCGCGTACGACATCAACGCCTGACGCTTGCCCGAGCGGATCGAGTCGGCAAAGAAATCGAGGTCGCCCCCGACGTTGAACATGGTCGGAATCAACGACCCTGTCACCCAGAAGTCGATCGGCAAGCCGGATTCTCGTGCTGCCTGCGCGAGACCCAGAATGTCGTGGACCAGATCGAGATTAAAACAGGGACGCGGCTGCGCGCGCAGCATCATCCACATGATGTTGCGTCCTTCTTCGTAGTAAGCGGAGACTTGCGACAGATTGCCGGCCTCAAGGAACGGACGGCAGGCGTGGTGGTTATGCAGATTCATTTTGAACGGTCCTTTTAAGGTTAAACACTGGCATTGCAATGCGAGCCTAAAGCAGACCGGAATGTGATGGGAGCGGGCTAACCAACAGATGAATGCAACACACACGTGAAGCCCCGTCAGACAGAGCGCTGCGGGGAGGTCGACCGTCGGATAAAAGATACTGTGGACGCAAACGCTTGCGCACCGAAGATGGGCGAAATTAGCCCTCAAATGAGCATCCGGCCGCTAGCAGTTAGCGTTCGAACAATGTTTGAATTTCTTGCCGGATTTGGAAGAGAAAGAAATAGTCTTCGATTAGGTAATGCAATCGAAAATATCGCTTGCGGAGGTTTGCTTTCTGATTTGTGGGCTAACAGACGGACTATTCAATTCGCATAATTAAACGCGGGCGCCCTAAAGCGCCCGCTGAATCGCCTGCAACGCTAACAACAGCAGAAAGCATCACGACATCACGACGAAACGCTCATCAAGGCGCTGCCGCGATCACCTGAGCAACGGCTGCCGTCAGCTTCTTGCCGTACGGCACGTGCAGGAACTCGTTCGGCCCGTGTGCGTTCGACTTCGGCCCGAGCACGCCGCACACCATGAACTGCGACTTCGGGAAGCCCGACTTCAATACGTTCATCAACGGAATCGTGCCGCCCTGCCCCATATACGCAACGTCCGCGCCGTAGTGCTCGCGCGACGCATCGTTAAGCGCGGTGGCGAGCCACGGGGCGAGATCGGGCGCGCTCCAGCCACTCGCCGCGCCGGCGTCCGGCTTGAAGGTGACCTTGGCGTTGTACGGCGGATCGAATTCGAGCAGCGCCTTCAGTTCGGCGACGGCTTTTTCCGCTTCGATCATCGGCGGCAGGCGCAGCGATAGCTTGAACGCCGTGCGCGGACGCAGCACGTTGCCGGCGTCGGCGAGCGCAGGCAAGCCGGCCGCGCCGGTCACCGACAACGAAGGACGCCACGTCGAGTTGAGCAAGGCTTCTTGCGGGTTTGTCGTGGTGGGCAGCACCTGGCGGCCGTCCTGCCCGCAGGCCCATGGCAGCTTCTTCCAGACATCGTCGCCGAGAATCTGAGCGGTTGCCTCCGCTTCGCGCAGCCGGTCCGCCGGGATTGAAACGTGAAAACCCTTCGGCAACAACGTGCCGTTGGCCGAGTCTTCGAGACGGTCGAACAGTTGCCGCATGATGCGGAAGCTCGACGGCGCGATGCCGCCGTAACCGCCCGAGTGAATCCCTTCGTCGAGCACCTGGACTTCGAGGTCGCCGGCAACCAGCCCGCGCAACGACGTAGTGAGCCACAGTTGATCGTAGTTGCCCGCGCCCGAGTCGAGACACACCACGAGCCCGACCTTGCCGAGCCGCTCACGCAATGCATCGACATACGGCAGCAGATCGTAGCTGCCCGATTCCTCGCAGGTTTCGATCAGACCGACACAGCGCGGACGCTCGATGCCTTGCGCGTCCAGCGCGGCCAGTGCCGTGAGGCTTGCGTAGATCGCGTAGCCGTCGTCGGCGCCGCCGCGGCCGTAGAGCTTGTCGTTTTCGAGCTTCGGCGTCCAGGGGCCGAGATCGTTGCGCCAGCCGTCGAATTCAGGCTGCTTGTCGAGATGGCCGTACAGCACGATGGTTTCTTCGCTGCCCGACCGGGTCGCGGCCGTTTCGAAGAAAATCACCGGCGTGCGGCCCGGCAAGCGGATCACTTCAAGTTTCAGGCCGCGCACGGGTTGCTGCTCGGCCCATTTCGCCGCGTCGGTCACGACACGCTCGAGATAGCCGTGTTTAACCCACTCGGGATCGAACGCCGGACTCTTGGCCGGCACCGCAATGTAGTCCGTGAGCGCAGGCACGATCTCGTCGTTCCATTTGCGGTCTACGAATTCGCGTAGCGTGTCCTGGTTGATGCGCTGAGCCTGCTGGGTCGTGTCGTCGGAGATCATGGTGGCGGTCCGTGGCGGTTCTGTTCAGTCGAAACGCCCATGATAGTCCTGATGCGCGATGCGCTGAACCCCTCGCCGCGCACGGAGGCTTACGGCAACGCTGCGCAAAGCCAACAATCGCGCGACAATCGCGGGATACATCGCGTCCTGGGGAGCCAGATTATGGGTGGCAACGTCGTGGTTCAGGCCGTCGCCGCGGTGCTCGCGCTGGCGCTGTATTTTCTGCCGAGCATTCTCGCCGACCGGCGCAAGCGTCATGATGTGCTGACGCTCGCGCTCTTCAATGCGTGCCTGGGTTGGACCGGGTTTGGCTGGCTGCTCGCGCTCTACTGGTCGTTGCAGCCGAACCCGCCTAAAAACGTGGCGGGTGAAATCAACGAGACGCGAAAGATCGTGCGGATGCGCGACTTTTCGTCGGCGCTTCTGATGCGCGTGCAAAGACGCACGACGGCGCGTGAGCGCAGGGAGAAATAACAGGAAGAAACGACGGGCCGAAATACAGCGGCAAGACAGCGGGAAGAAGCAATCAGGCCGCGCGGCCCATTCTGCCCCACACCACGGAGCCAGCGGGAATCGACCGCGGTTCAGCCCGCACGCTCTCGTGCGCGAACATCTCGCGGCGCAGTTCGCCCTGTTCGTCGAACCACTCGCAAATCAGCCAGTCGCCAGGATTGAGCGCCACCGGCCCCGCGTACGTCACGGTCATGCGCGGGCCGCCTTGCTTCAACGCGACGACGTCGCCAACGTTGAAGCGGGCAACTGGCGGTGTTTCAAATGCGTCAATGATAGCGGTCAGCATATTCGATCCCCACGGAGCCCGTTGAGCGGAATTAAAGTTATCGCTGGTGCTTTGCAACATCGACCTACCGAATGAAAACTCTAAAAAGTTTGCCAAGATTAACAATCGAAATTAACAACGGCAAGTGCTTTTTATTGATACCGTTTTCATCCACGCCGGAATGGGTTCACCACGCCGACCGCCACCGCAAAGCTGGTAAAAACCCTGAATGCGACGCCAGGCGGCCATCCTGGCAACGCTACCCGACTGTATAAATTACGGCGAGAAAACCCGGCGTGCAAGTAGAAAATGCAGGTTGCATTTGTCATATTTAACGCGCGGCCGGCAAACCGATCCGGGTTTATTCCAATGACCTTAAAATCGGAATTACCAGTGAACAAAAAACTAACCGGTAAATGCGCCCACCGCGAAACGGGTTTGGTTTAAGTGCATAAAAGTGTGCGGTGACCATCATTGAAAACGATTACCGCCCTGGTATTTTCAAACCGGCTGTGCAATCCGGCGCAGTGCAATCTGTTGATGACGCACCAGCAGCACGCTCAAACCGATACACACGAACATCAGGCACGCGTTGATCGCGAGGCTGAACTGGAACGCGTGCGCATAAGCGCCTGGCGTTTCGCGCCCACCGATCACACCGAAAAACGCGCCGCTGATCGCCGCCGTGCCGAACGCCGAGCCGATCTGCAAAGTCGACGACACCACACCCGAGGCGAGCCCCGCCTTTTCCGGCACGACTTCCAGCAGCACGATGCGCATGATCGAAGGCAGCAGCAGGCCGTGGCCGACACCCGCGCACACCAGCCCGCAATAGAACAGCAGATCCGGAGTGGCGGCATGCGTCGCGGACCAGCCGGTGACCGTGAAACCGACGGTCATCATCGAGAATCCGAGCGCCAGCACATGGCCGCCGATACGCTTGACGACCGCGGGTGACGTCAGCGGACCGACCACGAAGCCGATCGCGAACGGCATGATGGCCATGCCCGAGGCGAGCGGCGTCCAGTGCAGACCGGTTTGCAGGAAGATTCCGTAGGTCAGAAAAAACGCGCTGTTGCAGTAGAACAGGAACGCGAGCACGAGACCCAGTGCGAAGGCCGGGTTGCGGAACAATTGCAGATCCACGAGAGGATGGCCACCGGCGCGTTCGACACGCCGCTCGGTCGCCACGAATAGCGCGAACGCGGGCACCGCAAGCGCGAACATCACGAAGGTCCACGCAGGCCAGCCGGCTTCACGGCCATGCGTCATCGGATAAATGACCAGCAGCAGCACCACCGAGAGCAGCGCGACGCCCTTCAGGTCGATGCCGGTGTGCGTGGCCGGCTGATTTTCCGGTACGAACTTCCAGGTGCCGATGAACGCCACGATGCCGATCGGAATGTTGATGAGAAAAATGATGCGCCAGTCGAGCCCGAACGGGTGATAGGTGATCAACGCGCCGCAGCCCAACTGCCCGACGATCGACGAAAGTCCGAATACGAAACCGTAAAGGCTCATCACCTTGGTCTGCCGATGCAGCGGCACCACCGCGCGGATGGTCGCGAGCACTTGCGGCGCCATGATCGCGGCGGCGATACCCTGCACGATCCGCGAGATCACCAGCATATGGCCGCTGGTGGCGAAACCGCACAGCGCGGAGGCGACCACGAATGCGGCCATCCCCGTCATGAACATGCGACGCCGGCCGAACAGGTCGCCAAGGCGCCCGCCCGTGATCAGCAGCACGGCATAAGCGGATGCATAGGCGGACACCACGAGTTGCAACTGCGCGTCCGTGGCGTTCAGGCCGGTGTGAATCGACGGCAGCGCGAGGTTGACGATGAAATAGTCGAGCGGCGCGAGAAAGGCGCCGACAAACAGCACGGCGAGCGCGAGCCCCTGGCGCTGCCCGAAGCCGTTCGCGGCCTTCTCCGTTGCCGCCTTCCCTGCACCTGCAGCTGCCACACGGGCGGCAACCGCCCCCACGCCCGGGCAGACGGCGGCAGGTCCGCCTGCCGCGTCAACGAATGCCGCCGAAGCGGGCTTGATGGCCTCTCTATTCATGACTGATCGTTCAAGAAATAGGTAAAAGAATTAGACGAGCGCGCGCATGGCGACGTCCACGATGCCGATCAGCGCATCTTCCTTGTGAGCGACGCGCCCCAATACGCGCAGCCCTTGCATCACGCACAGCAGGAAATCGCCGACGGCTTTTTCGTCGAGCGTGGAATTGAATGCGCCGCTCGCCTGGCCGCGAATCACCGAGGCCGCCAGCAACGTCGCCATGCGGCGTTGAATGGCCGCGACACGGGTGCGCAATGCCTCGTCCCCGGGTTGCATTTCCAGCGTGGTATTGGTGATGAAGCAACTGCGCTCGCCGGTCAGCGCGCAAGCGACCCGGGCGTAATGCAGCAAGGCGTTGCGCAGCGCCTCTTCCGTCGGCACCGGCGCGTTCAGCCGCTCGGCCAGCCGCGCGACCGACCCTTCCGCGTAGTGATCGAGCGCGGCGAGCATGATGCCGTGCTTGTCGCCGAATACGCCGTACAGACTGCCGCGCAACAGACCGGTGGCCTTGCAGAGGTCGTCGATCGAGGTGGCGTGGTAGCCGTGATTCCAGAAAACCTGGCTTGCGCTCGTTAAAACCGTGTCCGTATCGAACTCGCGCGGACGCCCCCGAGGGCAGGCTTCGCCCCCTTTTTTCACGGATTGCTTCCAGTTGCCAGATTGCTTCATGTGACGGATATTATGACTAAGCGTTCAACAATGCAAGGTGGAATTGGCGGGTGACGCTGTGCGGGAAGCTGGCTAATTCAGACGCCCCTTCCCCGCGCCAGCAGCCGGCACCGCCTTCACGGTGCCGGACCACGGTCCTCCGCAGCAAGAGCAGCGACTACGAAAATTCGCTTGGTTGAAGCGCCTCGCACACGCCCTGGATCAAGCCACCCGCCTACTTGCCCCACTTCTGCGCGGCGGACGTGAAGAGCTGGTTGAGCTCGTTGCCGCTGGCGGCTTCTTTCGTGTAGTTGAAGCTGCCGTGATCGCGCATCTCGTGCGTGGCGCGGAGAAACGCGCCCAATGCCGCGCGCGCCAGCGAACCGCCCACGCTGACTCGTCGCACGCCCAGCGAACGCAGGTCGTCGAAGCTGAGCAGGACGCCCTGTAACCCCATCAGCACGTTGACCGGCCGGTCGAGCGCGCCGACCACGGCGGCGATCTCTTCGCGCGTTTTCAGGCCGGGTGCGTAAAGCACATCCGCCCCGGCCTCCTGATACGCCTGCAAACGCCGGATCGTATCGTCGAGATCGGGCCGACCTGCCAGATAATTCTCGGCGCGCGCGGTCAGCGTGAATGGGAACGGCAGCGTACGGGCCGCCACGACTGCCGCGCGCACGCGCTCCACGGCGGCTTCGAACGGATAGATCGGTTCGTCCGCGCGACCGGTCGCGTCCTCGATCGACCCGCCGACCACGCCCGCAGCCGCGGCCTGCATGATCGTTTCGGCGCAGTCTTCCGGCGCATCGCCGAAACCGTTTTCCAGATCGGCGCTGACCGGCAAATCGGTCGCTCCCGCAATTTCGGCGAGATGCACCATCATCTGCGCGCGGCCGATCGCGTTATCCGGCAGGCCGCGCGAAAACGCATAGCCTGCGCTGCTGGTGGCGAGCGCCTTGAAACCGGCCAGCGCGAGCAGCCGCGCCGTGCCGATGTCCCACGGATTCGGGATGATGAAGGCCTCGCCCGCTGCGTGATATGACTGGAATTGCCGTGCTTTTTCGGTTTGCGTTGTCATCGACGGTCCCATTGAAGACGGCGGCCGGCGTTTCGCCCCTACGCGCTGCCGGATCGTCGTCATGTTGATTAGGTTGCAAATAGGCGGCTAATGAGGGAAATGAACGGAAAGTGGCGGCCGGCGGCCTGGCTGGCCCGCCGGCCCTTTCCCTATGCTGAGTGGAGGAGCCGCGCGCTCAGGTTTCGAGCTTCGCGTCCATCGTGATGGTGGCGTTCAGCACCTTCGAAACCGGGCAACCCGCCTTGGCGTCCGCGGTAGCCTTTTCAAATGCGGCTTTGTCGCCGCCAGGAATTTTCACGGCCACATCGAGATGCACGGCGGTAATCGTAAAGCCGCCGCCGTCCTTGTCGAGCACGACGGTCGCCGTCGTGCCGATACGTTCAGGGGTGATGCCGGCCTTGCCCAGTTCAGCCGACAGCGCCATCGAGAAACAACCCGCGTGCGCGGCCGCAATCAGCTCTTCCGGATTCGTGCCGATGCCGTCCGCGAAGCGTGTGGCAAACGAGTATTGGGTGTCTTTGAGGACGCCGCTGTCGGTGGAAATCGAGCCCTTGCCGTCTTGCAGGCCGCCTTGCCAGACTGCTGATGCCTTGCGCTTCATCGCTCTCTCCTGTTTGTGCCCTGCTTCGCGCCGCCCCTCAACCCTACGTGATGCCGCCCGCGACGGTCCAGCCCGGATTTTCGTGGTGTCGGCATCGGTCGCGAGTTCCGCGCGGCGCGAGAGGCGCGGGCGTGGACCGAACTTCATCATAGGCGCTTACGTGTGCCAGTGTCGTGACGACGCGGTGATGCGGCATTGGGAAAGCACGGCGCCGCTGCGGCGAAGATCGCGGCAGCGGCATTTTTCAGCGGAAGAGTTGACAGCAGGATCGTTGTGAAAGGCGCCGGTGCGAAGCAAAACCCGGCTATGCAGCCGCTACTCGGCGAACGGCAAGCTCGCCTGCCCCACCGCGCGCATGTCGAACACGTTCAGCGTCATCGCTACCAGCGCGTAGTAGCCGAGCAGGCCCACAAGGTTGATCACTACCTGATGGCCGAAGCGCCCGACTGCCTTCGCGTAGGTAGGATCCGAAACCCGCTTCGTGTCATACAGTTCGCTCGCGAAGTCGTAAATCAAGGCGTCATCGGCGTCCGCGAAAGTTGGGCGATACCCCTGGCGGATCGCTTCAGCATCCGCTTCGGCCACACCGGCTTCGAGAGCAATCGGATAGTGGATATACCACTCGGCCTGCGCCTGCCAGCGCGCCGCAGTCACCAGAATCGCCAGTTCCGACAAGCGCAGCGGCAAGCCGGTGCGATAGCGGCAGAACGCGCCGAGCCGCTGCGCCTGCTGCGCCAGCTCCGGACTATGAATCCAGCCGAGGAACGGCCCATTCAGATTGCCGCGCGGGCCTGACAGGATCTCGTCGAGCACGGCCTTCTGTTCGGGCGTGGCATCGGACAGTTCGAAGTGAGGCAAACGCTCGGTCATCGTCAATCTCGCGGGAATGGAAAGGGTGTCAGATAGCGGACAGCGCGCCTTCGATCGCATCGGTCAGACGATTGACGATCTCGTCGATGTCGCGCGCGGAGCAGATAAACGGTGGCGCCAACAGCACATGATCGCCGACCTTGCCGTCGACGGTACCGCCCATCGGGTACACCATCAAGCCACGCGCGAAGGCTTCGCGCCGGATCGCCGCTTGCAGTTTCAGCTTCGCGTCGAACGGCGCCTTGGTGGCGCGGTCCTGCACCAGTTCGACGCCGACAAAGAGGCCTCGTCCGCGGACGTCGCCGACATGCGGATGCTGCGCATAGTGCTCACGCAGCCGGCCACGCAACTGTTCGCCACGCGCCTGCACATTCGGCAGCAGATGGTCGTCGGCAATCACGCGTTGTACTTCGAGCGCCGCGGCGCAGGCGGTAGCGTGGCCGATATAGGTATGTCCGTGCTGAAAGAAACCCGAGCCACCGACGATCGCCTGGTAAATCCGCTCGCTCACCAGTGTGGCGCCGATCGGTTGATAGCCGGCGCCGAGCCCCTTGGCAATGGTCAGGATGTCCGGCGCAATGCCGTCTTCCTCGCATGCGTACAGATAGCCCGTGCGGCCCATGCCCGACATGATCTCGTCGAGGATCAGCAACACGCCGTAGCGATCGCACACCGCGCGGATCTTGCGGAAATACTCGCGCACCGGCGGCACGGCGCCCGCCGTTGCACCCACCACCGTTTCGGCGACGAACGCGGCCACCGTGTCGGCGCCAAGTTCGAGAATCTTCTGTTCGAGTTCGTCCGCGAGACGCTGCGCGAACTGTTCTTCGGTTTCATCGGCGCGCTGCTCGCGGTATGCATAACACGGGCTCACGTGATGCGCTTCGATCAGGATCGGCAGAAACGGCTCGCGCCGCCAGGCATTGCCGCCGATCGCGAGCGCCCCCAGCGTGTTGCCGTGATAGCTCTGACGCCGAGCGATGAAGTGACGGCGTTGCAACTCGCCCTTCTCGACAAAATACTGCCGCGCCAGTTTCAGCGCCGCCTCGATCGCCTCCGAGCCGCCCGACACGAAGTACACGTGTTCGAGCCCTTGCGGCGCGCTCGCCACCAGACGGTCGGCGAGTTCTTCGGCGACCTGGGTCGTGAAGAATGACGTGTGCGCGTACGGCAATTGCTGCGCCTGACGCTTGATCGCGTCGATCACGCGCTGATTGCTGTGCCCGAGGCACGAAACGGCTGCACCGCCCGAGGCATCGATATAGCGCTTGCCGGTGGAGTCGATGATTTCGATGCCGTCGCCGGCGACTGCCACCGGCAGTGACTGCTTCGGCGAGCGATGGAATACGGTGGACATGGTTTTCCCTTTCCTTTTTATTGGCGCCGGCCGCTCAGGCGCGAGGCTGCGCGGGCGGCATGCATGCGATGACGGTGTCGAATGCGCATTGCCCCTGTCGATAAACTTTCATCGAGACGCCGTCGCTGCCGATCTCGAAGAGCGCCGTAGCGAGCGTGTTCTCGTCGTCGGGATCGAGCGGGTCGTCGCGGTAGATCGGCAGGCCTGCGGGCGCGCGATCCTGCAACACGTCGAGCAATGCGGCGGGGTTCACTGGACCGGCGAGTTCGCTGACGCTCAGCAAATGTTCGACGCGAGCCTGCCGGTCACGCGAAGAATCGGTGACGATTTGCGCCTCGGCTTCGCAACCGGAATGAATCAGATGGTTCGCGTGGCCGGCGATCGTGGACACCGTTTGCACGGAACATCGCCGTGCGCTTGCCTCGACGCTTAAAAGACGCGCGTCGCCCGCACCACCGAGCGTGTGATGAAAACCGCTTGCTGCCGGCGTGCCGCGCAGGATGTGCAGCGCCTCGTCGAGCGAGGCCGCATCGAGCACTGCGCGCGCGAGAATCATCCGCGGCACGCCGGCTGCGGGCACGCGAATGCGCAGGTTGTTGATGGCTTGCACGAGACCGGCGCGATTGGCCGCAAAGGTGTGACCCGGCAACGATCCAGGGTAATAGAAGCTCACGAAGCCGGGCTTGCCGGCCGGTTGAACCTCGACCAGCGCGCAACGCTCGCGCAGGAAAGGATCGCCGTCTTCATTGTGTGCAATGAAACGCGCATTGCCGTCGACAGCGGCCAACGTCGTGCAACCGTCCGGCGCGTTGTGAATCAACTCGCCGCGGCAATTCCACAAAAAGATGTCTTCCGCCGACCAACCCAGCCCTGCCGCCATGCCGTCGAGTTCGGCCAGCAGCGTCGGAAAATGGGCCTGGGCCGCCTCGCGCAGTTGCTGCACGAACGGCTCGCCGCGCCAGCGCCGAACCGCTTGCCAGGCGCTGCTTTGCTCCATGTATTCGGCGAACACCGGTCGGGCGAGTTCCCCCAGCCGGTAGCCGATGCCGTACGGCTCACCGCCTACCTGAAAAAGACTCAAATCCTGCTTCGACGCCACGGCTCGCACCTATTCAACAATCGGTACGTATTTATACTTCCAAACAACATTTGTTGTCAAACGATGTGGACATGAAGCAAACGGAGCGACCTCGCTCCGTAGCCGATAGCCGGCTGATTCAGACGACGAACATCAAGGCACGTACGCGCCCTTGTCATGCAGCGATTGCTCCGCAATGCCGAGTTGTTCGACAGCGCCCGCCCCTTCCAGCGCGAGCAGATGCGCGACCAGCGATTCGGCAATTGCCGTGGCCGCTACCAGCGAAGGAAAGAACGAAGGGCTTTCGTGCGAAAAGATCAGCACCTTGTCGGCGTTCAACGCGATCGGCGAGACCGCGCTGTCCGTGATCGCGATCAACTTGCTGCCTTTCTCCAGCGCGGCTTCGGCCACGCGCGCCGCTTCGACTGAATACGGCGCGAAACTGATCACGATGGTGGCGCTGTCGCGTTCGACCGTGCGCAGTTGCATTTCGAGCGTGCCGGCTTCGCCGTTGAGCAGCGACACCGAGGGGCGGAACAGCCGGTAACCGTAGACAAGGCCAAACGCCACCGCGTAACAGGAGCGAAAGCCCGCAACATGCACATGCGGCGCGCGCCGCAACAGACGCGCTGCTTCCACGATCACGCGGCCGTTATGCGCGGCAGTGACGTCAAGATTGTGTTGTTGCGCGACCAGCAGATCGTTGGCGAGCGCATCTTTGGATTTGACGAGCGAACGGGCGCGGCTGGTCAGCGGTTCGGGCCGCGTGCGCACACGTGCGACGAACAGGTTACGCAACTCGTTCCAGCCGGGAAAACCCAATTGCTGCGAGAGGCGCACCAGCGAGGCGGGTTGCACCTGCGCCCGCTCGGCTACTTTGCGCATCGACGAGACGGCGACTTCGTCGGGATGATCGAGCAGGAACCCTGCTCCCATCTGGAACTGTGGACTCAGTTCGGAAAAGCGTGCCCGGATCAGGGCGGCGAGCTGGTCAAAACTGTCTGGCATGCGATGGTCCGGGCGAGCGGTCGAAAAGAATGACAACAAATGTTACCACCCGATGCCTTGCATCCAACAAATTCTGGCGCGTGTACTCATGGCGCAAACAGACTGACGCGCAATGATGTCCCTATAACGCTTAACGACCAACCATTAACGATTGGCCCGCGCCTGGTCCCTTAAGTCGAAGAGAATACAACCGCCGCAGTTCCCTCGATGTCCGCAAAGCTGCGAAAGAACCGGTACGTTCTGCCCTCGATGTCAATCAGGTTTGGTCCGGTGCGAGTCGCGTCGAGAATGCCGATGGCCTGCGATGCTGCCACCGTTCCGCGCTGCTTCAACTCCTCTCGCGGCCCCGCTGCGTCGCCCACATATAGGGTGGCTGTATCAGCGGTGTGCCGCATCACAACAAGGCTCCCGCCTTCGTCGAGCGACAACTCAAGATACTCGGCCAAAACCCGCAGCGCCTCCGACGGAGGTTCCTGCTGGTTAGTATTCGCCCCGGATACGTTTGTCATGTCTTTCTCCGTCGCGTTGGAATGCTACCCGGATAGTCTATCCGACTGCCGGTAGCGGCAGGCACTCAGCTCTCGAAGTAATTCAAGCCGAGCGCATGCTTCACCTCCGATACCGTCGCACCGGCCACTTCCCGCGCACGCAGGGTCCCGCGACGCAGAACGTTCAGCACCTCCGCACGGTCTGCTTCGAACTCGCGGCGGCGCTCCCGAATGGGCGCGAGCATCGACTGCAGTCGTTCGTTGAGCGCGCGCTTGACCTCGCTGTCGCCGAGACCGCCGCGACGGTAGTGTGCCTTGAGTTCGTCAACCATCGGCACGTCCGGCTCGAACGCATCGAGGAACATGAACACGACATTGCCCTCGACCTGGCCTGGATCGCTAACCCGCAGATGGTTCGGGTCCGTGTACATCGCGTTCACGGCCTTGGTGATTTCGTCCGGGCTCGCCCCCAGCGTAATGGCATTGCCCAGTGACTTGCTCATCTTGGCTTTGCCATCGATGCCTGGCAGCCGCGCCACGTGCGAGAGGACCGCTTCGCATTCCACCAGCACCTGTTTGTCGACCGTGTTGTTGAAACGTCGCACCAGTTCGTTGGTTTGCTCAATCATCGGCAACTGATCGTCGCCGACGGGCACGCGCGTCGCCTTGAACGCAGAGATGTCGGCGGCCTGACTGACCGGATAGGTCAGGAAACCGGCGGGGATGTCCCGCTCAAAACCGCGAAGCACGATTTCCGCCTTGATGGTCGGGTTGCGCTCAAGGCGCGCGACTGTCACGAGATTGAGCAGATACTGCGACAGCTCTGCCAGCTCCGGCACCTGCGACTGGATAAAGATGGTCGACTTCGCCGGGTCGATGCCGAGCGCGAGATAGTCGAGCGCCACCTCGATGACGTTTTCAGTCACTTTCTTGTGTCGGCCGACGTTGTCGGTCATGGCCTGCGTGTCGGCAAGCAGGAGGTATTGCTGTGCTTCGTGCTGGAGTTGCACACGCGAGCGCAACGAGCCGATGTAGTGGCCCAGGTGAAGCGGGCCCGTGGTGCGGTCGCCGGTCAGGACGACGGGCCGTTTTTCAGATTGGTTTGCGCGCGACATGGTCACATATCCGTGTTTGCGACACCACCAGCCATTAGCGCGCACAATAAAAATGCCGCCAGGACTGGCGGCATCACGTTTTCGATGGTCGAAGAGAATCGGGCCGCTCAGGTCAGGCGCGCCACCAACGATACAGTTTCGACGAGGTCAGATTCGTATTCATAGGCCTGAGTATAGCGCCCGTCGTGCCGACGTGTCATTCACACCGGGCCAGTATCTGAATCCAATTCTGCGAGCGAGCCATTCGCGGCTAGCTGCTGCCATGCCTTTTCCCAATACTCCTGGGAACGTCCGTCCGGACTTCCTTCCTTCTCCCAAAGATAAAACGTGAGCGTACGAATTTGCTCCTCGGTAACAGGCACATCCATTTTCAATCTCCCCAAAAAAAAACCTTCAATTGGCGAGAGCGGTATCGCTATAGCCAATCGAATCGGCAGCTCGAAAGGGAAGCACCACACGGTGCCCGGCTCCCGAATGCCGAACCACCCATTTACGCGTGATCCGCGACAATGGCTAACCTCTTTGTTGATGACGACTGCCTGCTGCGATTCGCGCGACCAATGGCACCAAACGGGGGTTGACCACAGGAATCGAGCCGGCGCGACTTTCAGCTCGAGCCACGATTGCGTCGATGGTGACGCGTGCGACGGCACGTTGTGCCCGCCTCGCGAAGTGCTTCAGACGGCGGTCGCTGACCGGATGCCGCGCCCATACCAGCGCTGCGAACCAACCGATAACCGTCCATCCGAGTAGGATGTTCACGATGGTCACCGCAAAGGCGTCTTCGCGTTCTCTAGCATCTGCAATCATTGCGGGCACCAGATAGAGCACCAACGCACCCAGGAATACTGCACCTTCGATAATTTTCAACATGTCGACACCTCGCTACGGCTTCTGTCAGCAGACAACCTTCTGATTAGTGACCTGCGTACACACGGCCAACAGACTCGGCAGGTTGACGGACGCCAGACTCCGAAGACGAAGCAACTACGCCGCCATACGAATCATTAACGGAGCCGACCGCATTGTTGCGCTCGGCCGCAACGGTTTGCGCACTCTCGCCTCGCTGCGATGCGGGAGCGCCCACCGAAGGGCGGTAGGAAGGTGCCGGACCATAGCCGCTGGCAAACGCAGGCGCGGCGATAGCGGTAGTAGCTGCGATGAGCAGAGCTGCAAGAAGTTTGCTTTTCATGATGAATCCCCAATGCGATTTTTAGGAGCGCCACGAGTCGGGTGAGACGCGCGCCGCTGACAGGATTCAGTTTAGGCGGTACCTATCTTTTTTCTATGCCGATAGCGTGAAATCACAATTGCAAAAGGCCAAACAATGGCGTTCCTTGCAGCCATCGCGGATGTGGAGATAGACGACGTAAGTGGCAATCCCCGTCTGGAAAGGCTTACGATGAAGACCTGCTATCCGTAATGTGGACAGTGTGGCCGCAAACTCACGCGGAGTTGCGCGCCAAAATCCTGGCCACTGAAATCCTGGCCGCTGTTGAATCCGGAGGAACTATGAATCGAACAAAGACGGCACTGATTGTGGGTTCAGGAAAGGGACTGAGTACCTCCCTCGCGCGCCTGTTTGCCGCGGAAGGAATGCAGGTGGTGCTCGCTGCCCGCGATACCAGCAAGCTGACGGATCTCGTCGACGAGACAGGCGCTCTGGCCTTAAGTTGTGACGCCAGTCGAGCGGACCAGGTCACCGCACTTTTTGAAAACGTTGAACAAAGGTTCGGTGCTCCTGACCTCGTTGTGTACAACGCGAGTGGCCGCTATCGCGCGGCAGTTGAAGACATCGACCCGGAGAAACTCGAGGACGCGCTTAAACCGAAGTTCCAGTATTGGCCGGGCGAGTTTGCCCCCGTGCCACAGGCACCGGCATAAATTCGGAGATCCGGTTTCTGTCTACGGGTGGATCTGTCTGATCAGATCGAGTGCGTGACGCTGCGTCACATTGGGCGTGGTGATGATGTCGAACGTCGGCGCCTCGGGGCCAGCTCCTGGTGTGCGGCAGGTGTTGCGCACAATGCTGCCCAGCTCGGCCATCAGCGTGGAGAAGCTGTGGACGGGCGAGCCATCCGCCACGGTGCGACTCACCACCTTCTCCTGCGCCTGCTGCGAGCGCTGCGCCGGCGCCACCGGGTCGCGCGTGGCCTTGGCCGCCAGGTCGGTGTCGGCGAACATCAGTTCGCGCCAGGCTTCGAGCATGTGCCATTCCACGTAGTAGGCGAGCATGCACAGCAGAATGTGCGCGCGCACCCGAGCAGCCGTGCGATGGTGGATTGGGCGCACCTTCAGGTCCACCGTCTTGAGGCTGCGGAAGGCCCGCTCGACGTTGGCCAGCGCCTTGTAGTTGCGCACGCACTCGGCCGCCTCCATGCGCGTGGCCTCGACCGAAGTACGGATGATGTAGATGCCGTCCAGCGCGGCCTCCGCGGCGATCGCCTCGTGCTTGCGCGTAAACGAGAAGCTCCCGTCGCTGATCTGCAGTTCAAAGTGTTTGGCCACCTTGTACTGGTTGACCACCTTGCCCACGCGCAGCCCAATCGCATCGGCGCCCTTGAGTCTGCCCGCTTCCACGCGTTCCTTGATCTGCTGCAGGTTCTTTTCGGTAGCAGCGAGCAGGTCCTGCCGCTTGTGCGCTCGCAGCGTCGCGAGCTGCGGATTGCGACACGCCACCAGCCGCTCGCCGGGATACTCCGGCGAGGCGATCTCCATGAGGTTGTGCTCATCGAACAGCCCCAGCTGCAGTTGGCCCTGCTCGACCAGTGCGCGGATCGATGCACTCTTCAAGGCCGTGATCCAGTCGATGCCCTGCGTCTCGCGCAGCTCGTCGATGGCCTTGCTGGAGATCATGCCGCGATCGCCGACCATCACCAGCTGCCCGACGCCGAAGCTCTCGCGCAGGCGCTGCACCTCGGGCAGGAAGGTGCTGCTGTCGGCCACGTTGCCTTCATACACCGACACCGCTACCGGGCAGCCCCGCGCATCGGTGAGCAGTCCGTAATTGACCTGCAGCAGTCCCTTCTTGCCGTCGCGGTTGTGGCCCAGCCGGGCCAGCGGGCAGGTGGTGCCCTCGAAGTAGCTCGAACTCAGGTCGTACAGCACCAGGCCGCCGGCGCTCAAATGCCGCGCGGCGAGCTTCTTCTGGATCGCGTCCTGGCGCGCGAGCAGCCAGTCCATCGCCGCGTACAGATCGTCCTCGTTCGCGTCGGCCACGCCGAAGTCCGTCGCCAGCGTGGTGGTGTGCCACCAGCGCGTGGTGGCCAGCTTTGTGTGCGGCGCCACGATGCGCGCGGCCACCATCGCCAGCACCCGTTCGCGCTCAGGTGAGGGCTTGCTGCCCAGCAGCGACGCGAAGTCCAGGCGCTGCATCGCCAACTCAACGGCCTGCACATGGCCGTGAGCGAGGGAGCCGGTGACTTCGAACGCCTGGCCCAGCGGGACGAACGTCTCGCCCTGCAGCGAGCGCCGAATGATCTCGATCAGCGGCTCGGGCAGATGCGAGAGGTTGCCCAGCGTCTCGTTCTTGACCTTGCCGTCCTCGCGGTAGCTACGTCGCAGCAGGTGCGTGCGGTACACCGTGCCCTTGTAAGTGCGCGTTGTGGTGACGACGTGAGCGGTTCCAGTCCTGCTTGCCATAGAACAAATATAGGTAATATTGCGTAGATTTCAAGAAATTTTAGTGACTACATTTTGTAATCCACAGGAAGGGCTTCGAAAGCGCGGATGCCTTGAAACACGGGGGCTTGCACCCGCTTGGTGGCTTGGGTGGATGGGGGAACTTCGGCTTAAAGTGACCGCCGTCGGTGGCTTTCTCGTCGCCCAGGCAGCAGCCATTCGAATGCTGGCGCGCGGCAACGGCACGATCCTCCTGACCGGCGCAACCGCAAGTGTGAAAGGGCTACCTGGCTCGACGCCATTTGCGATGGGCAAATTCGCGTTGCGAGGAATGACGCAATGTATGGCGCGCGAGCTCGCCCCAAAGAACATTCATGTGGCGCATTTCGTGATCGACGGCGGCATCGCAAGCGGCCGTCCGCAATCAGACGGCGGCGTTAGCGACAATTGGTTGGACCCCGACGCCATCGCCAATGAATACCTGCATATTCACAAGCAGCACCGTAGCGCGTGGGCATGGGAGGTTGAACTGCGGCCGTGGGTCGAAAAGTTTTAGCACGTGAGGCGTTCGTCGGACCGCTATCGTTTGCCCATAGCGGATATGGCCCGCTTCGGCTTGGGCCACTTTGATTTGCAATCCGACGCCCGTGTGGTCCATGTGTCTAGAGAAGCGCGACCACCCGCACGTCGCCCTGCTCGGCCGACGCAACCACCTTCTCGCCGATCCGCCGGAACGTGATCGACACCGAAGAATCGCCTACTTTCAGATCGCCGACTTCGAGCCAGTCGATGCCCTCGGGTAGCATGGGCTGCTCGATCACGACTTCGCGCCGCTCCGCGTCGATCGTGATGCCCAAACAGGCTTCGAGCATCATGAACGGCGAGCCCGCCGCCCACGCTTGCGGCAGACAGGCGACCGGATAGGCGGTGGGTGGCTCGCCCCGGCGCCGCGGGAAACCGCAGAACAGTTCGGGCAGGCGCATGTCGAAGTTGACCGCCGCCTGGAACAGCGCCTGCAACAGCCGCACGGCCGCCGCCTTGCCGCCATAGCGTGACAGGCCGCGCGCGCAGAGTGCGTTGTCATGCGGCCAGACCGAGCCGTTGTGATACGCCATCGGGTTGAAGCGCGCCTGGCTCGCGGCCAGTGTACGCACGCCCCAGCCGGTATGAAACAGCGTGGAGTCGAGCGCATGCACCACGGCTTCGCCACGCTCGCGCGAGGGCAGACCGAAGGCCAGCAGGTGGCCCGCATTCGACGCCATTACACGGCACAGTTCGCCGTGGCCGTCGAGCGCGATGCCGTAGAAACCGGACTCTTCCATCCAGTACTTTTCTTCGACGCACTGACGGATTTTCTTCGCGCGCTCGCTGTACTGCTTTGCCTGATCGTGCAGACCGCGCAGCTTGGCAAAGTGAGCCATCGTGTCGAAGGCGGCACTCGCGTACGCCTGCACTTCGACGAGCGCAATCGGGCCGTCGGGGAACCGGCCGTCGGCGTGGAAAACCGAATCGTGGCTGTCCTTCCAGCCTTGATTGGCGAGACCGCCATCGGACTCGCGCTGATAGTCCAGCAGCCCATAGCGATTCTTGTCGCACACGCCCGCAACCCACTGCGCCGCACGCTCCAGCGCCGGCCACAATTCGTCGATCAGCGCGAGGTCTGCCGTGCGTGCCGCATAGGCGCCGGCCAGTACGATGAACAGCGGCGTGCTGTCGACGCCGCCGTAGTACAGCGCGAACGGCACTTCACCGGTGGCGGCCATTTCGCCCTTGCGCATCTCGTGCATGATCTTGCCGGGTGCGGCGTCGCGAAACGGCGAATTCTCGCGCGCCTGATGTTCGGCGAGAAAGCGCAGCACGCCCGCGGCCAGATTCGGTTGCAGCCACAGCGTCTGTAACGACGTGATGATCGCATCGCGGCCGAACGGCGTTGAAAACCACGGAATGCCGGCGTAGGGGTACGGCCCTGTGGCGAGATCGGTGGTCAGCAGACCCAGATCGGCCAGCGAACGCTCGATCCATGCGTTAAAGAGCGGATTGCTCGAACGCACGCGCGCCGTGACGCGGCGCCGTTCGCGCATCACCAGGTGGGCGTCGACCATCGCGGCGCGCACTGCGGCGCGGCCGACGCGCGGGCGTTCCGCATCGATTTGCGACAGATGGGCTTCGCTCATCGCGTGCGTGGGTTGTGCGACACCCGCGGCCGGTTTGTTGGGCTGCGCGATCACTTGCACCGAGACAGACAGATAGATCGAAACGCACGCTTGCGCGGGCAGTTTGACCGTGTAGTCCGCGCGATCGGCGAAGAGCTTGTCCGGTTCCGGCGAGAACGCGATCTGCACATTACGCGCCACGTCATCGAGACCGATATAGCCGAGCAACACTTCGCGGTTCTCGACGCGCGCCGGTTCGACACGGCCCTGTTTATCGCGCTTGAGGCCGCGCACTTCGAACATGTCGCGGAAATCGCTGGCGAAGGAGATGGACAGCGGCACGACTGCATCGCTCGTGCCGTAGTTGGTGAGTTCGATGGCTTCGTTGAGCACGGTGCCCGAGAGCACGCGCACACGTTCGACGTGGATCACGCCTTCCGGAGTGCTGTCACCGCCTAGCGGCGGCAGGGGACGATTGGTCAGATGCGCGGTGAACGACGTGTTGTCGCTGCTGACGCTGCCTGACAGCAGCGAGGGCGCGCGGCCGCCGAAGGTGAGGCGCAATGCGGAGAGAACGCGGGTGTCGTTGACGAACAGGCCGTCGTCGTGGCCGGTGATATCGCCGAGGGGATCGTTGACGATGAAGGTGTCGCCGGATTTCAGCACATGCTGGGTAGCGCTCGCGACGTTGAGGTTTTCCGTCGGGATGAATGCGCCGTCCTGCTCGGGTTCGCGGTGGTCGATTCCGCTCGAGTGGGACAGGCCGCCGAGGGCTTCTGGCTGCTGCATCAGGGTCGCTCCTATGGGTTCGCTGTTGCTGTTGCTGTTGCTTTCGCTTTTGCTTTCCGCTTTCGCGGGGGTTTTCGGTTTCGGTGCTGCGTGCTGGCCGTTGCCGGTCGGTTGCTTCCGATTGTAGAGGGTCTGTTTGCGTCAGACGAACTTATCACAGGGGAGTTTCGAATTTTTTGGTTTTGGCATGGGACGTGCAGGCGGGGGTTTTGTTCCGTGCGCGGGGGTTGGTGTCTGTAGGCCTGCGGTGTTGGCCTTTCCTTGTTTTGTTAGTGGTCTATTAGCGTTGCCCCTGTGCGGGGCGGCACTCACTTCTCTTTGCCGCCGCAAAGAGGCAAGAGAAAGCGGCTCAAACCGCTAACTCTTAAGCGGGTCCCCCGCGCAGCCACGGTAGTGGTGCATCTGGAATCTGTGTTCTCGCACATTCGGCGTGAGTGACTAAGGGCTCATTCGCTCCCACTCCGCACTGCGTGCGTCGCGGATGGGTATGCATGGGAAACCAAGAGCTTCAGGTTCGCGTGGTGAGAGCTGTCGGCGTCACCTCGGCGCGGACGAGTCTGCACGGCAAACTCGGGACTTCAGTTGAGATCCGAGGCGATCGCCCCCATCGCCGCGGCGAGATGCAAAAAAAAATACATCTGCTTCGCGACGCGCCGCCCCGCGCTCCGAGCGGGACAAGCCGTAGCAGCGCAAGCACGTGTGAATTCGCACTTCGAAAGAAGCGGCGCCGCATTGGAGAAACGTGAGGGATACAACGGAGAGCCGGAGCGGCGAGTGAAATTCGCACGAAACCGAACCGATGGTTCGATGAAGTAAGCGTCGGCGCGCGCAGCGCCGCCGGAAGTATGACTGCCTTGTCACCGGAGCTGAATGTGCGAGGGCACGGATTCCAGATGCACCACTACCGTGGCTGCGCGGGGGACCCGCTTAAGAATTAGCGGTGTGAGCCGCTTTCTCTTGCCTACTCTCTTTGCGGCAGGCAAAGAGAAGTAGGTGCCGCCCCGCACAGGGGCAACGCTAATAGACCACTAACAAAGCAAGGAAAGGCCAACGCCCCAAGGCGAACAACCCCAAAACGCCGCGCAGGCAAACACATCAAGAAAGCCCACCGCCGCAGGCATACAGACAAACAAGCGCTGCGCAATGAAACCCTTATCGTTTAGCCAGCGGCAAAGCCTCCCGCTGCGTCTCACCGACAAACAACTGCCGCGGCCGCCCAATCTTCTGCTCCGGATCCGCAATCATTTCATTCCACTGCGCAATCCACCCCACCGTACGCGCCATCGCGAAGATACACGTAAACATCGCTGTAGGAATACCCAACGCCCGCTGCACGATCCCCGAATAAAAATCGACATTCGGATACAACTTACGCGAAACGAAATACTCGTCCTCAAGAGCAATCTTCTCGAGCGCCATCGCAAGCTTGAACAGCGGGTCATCATGCAACCCCAGCTCTTCCAGCACCTCATGGCAAGTCTCACGCATCAGCTTCGCACGCGGATCGTAGTTCTTGTAAACACGGTGACCAAAACCCATCAACTTCACACCGGAATTCTTGTCCTTCACCTTCTCAATGAACTCAGGAATATTGTCGACCGAGCCAATCTCCTCCAGCATGTTCAACGCAGCCTCATTCGCACCACCGTGCGCCGGCCCCCACAAACACGCAATGCCCGCTGCAATACACGCAAACGGATTCGCACCCGACGAACCGGCCAAACGCACCGTCGACGTCGACGCATTCTGCTCGTGATCCGCATGCAAAATCAGAATGCGATCCAGCGCGCGCACCAGCACGTCGTTGACCTCGTACTCTTCCGCCGGATTGGCGAACATCATCCGCATGAAATTCGCGCTATATGACAGGTCGTTCTTCGGATAAACGAACGGCTGGCCAACGGTGTACTTGTACGCCATCGCGACCAGCGTCGGCAGCTTCGCGATCATGCGAATCGCGGATACGTCGCGGTGCTGCGGATTATTGATGTCGAGCGAGTCGTGATAGAACGCCGAAAGCGCGCCAACCGCCGCCACTAGAATCGCCATCGGATGCGCGTCACGGCGGAAACCGCGGAAGAAGAAATGCATCTGCTCATGCACCATCGTGTGCTGCGTAACCGTGGTGACGAACTCTTCCTTCTGCTGCGCATTCGGCAATTCGCCCTTCAGCAGCAAATAACACGTTTCAAGGAAGTCGGCGTTTTGCGCCAGATTGTCGATCGGATAACCGCGATACAGCAGCTCGCCTTTGTCACCGTCGATATACGTGATTTCGGAATTGCATGCCGCCGTGGACATGAAACCCGGGTCGTACGTGAACTTGCCGGTCTGGCCATACAGCTTGCGGATATCGATGACATCCGGCCCAAGCGTGCCCTGATAAACAGGCAAATCAATCGTCTGATCGCTGTCGGAAAAGCTCAGCGTTGCGTGTGTCTTCGAATTCATCTACCCGTTCCTTTTACTTTCACATCGCACACATGCCGGCATGCTCGATCATCGGATCACCGCTTGGCATGCTCAGGCTCCGCTTCGCATTCTACGGTCCGAAGGGGTGTTGATTGCGTCGATTGACGGCAACAATCCATCTCGACTGGCGCAACATTCGTTACCGTAAAGATGGGCGTCAGCGCCTGAAATACGCGGAAATCTGTGGAAGTCAGCGGAAGAACCCCCGCACGACAAGACACCGTGTACGCAGACCCGCGTTGCCAGTTCAACGAAAGTTAGCACGCTTGCTGCAACAATGTTTTGCGGTAGGCAAGCTGCACAAGCAACGCGGCTCTGCGATACTGAATCCGTGTTTTGCTTCCCCTGCGAACACATCGCTGTCTTTGGCCCGCCGTCTTTCGGCGGGCCTTTTTAATCAGCCAGAAGAACAGGAAGGACCAGATGAACGCCTCGCTCGAAACACTGTTTCCGGATCACGTCCACAACGAAGAGAACATCGTCACCGCGTTGAATCATCAGGACATCGTCGTTGCGTTGTCCGCGGCGCTGAAGACGCAAGACGTGGCAGTGCTGCATATGCTTTACCCGCGTACCGACGCGCGCACCCATCGCAGTCTCGATACGCTCGTGGATGTGTTGCACGGCCATGGCCTGCATGAAGTCGCGGATCTGATCGCGCAGGAAGCGCACTATCTGCTGTTCAAAGACCCCGTGAAGGCATGGAAAGCGTTCCACGAAATTCGCAACGACTCGCTCGCGATCGGCGTGCATCTGTACTACCACGGCCTCGTCGGCGAAGCTGCGGAACGTGAGCTCGACAAAGACGCGCATCGCAAGGGCTGAACAGCCTCGGCGATTCAAACGTCCACTGAGCGAATGAACTCGTCGACGTAGCGGTTGAACGCGGCCGGATGCGCGAGATTCATCCCATGCGAAGCGCCACGCACCGTTTCCCGGCGCGCATCCGGCAGCCATGTTTGCAGCGCCGTGGCAGTACGGCGGAACATGTCGGGACTCTTTTCGCCGTCGATCAGGAGCACCGGGCAGCGCACCTCGGCCGCCTGCTCAGGCACGTAGGCGGGCAACGGGTCGCGGAATTGACGCGCGAGCGTGTGCGCGTTGTCGGTCGCCATCCTGCGAAAGCCCGGCGTGCTCATCGCCCAGAAACCGGGACGGCTCACCGAATCGACGAACAGCTGCAAGCCTGCTTCCACCTCCCCTGTTTCGATCAGTTGCGCGGCCTTCGCGCGCAATGCGTTGACGGTCTCCGGCAAACTCGCGGGCGCTCGCCCGGCAATCTGCAACGGGCCTCCCGGGTCGGCAAGCGTGAGCGTGCGCACGTACTGCGGATGGCGCCGCGCGAAATGGAATGCCACGCAGCCGCCGCGCGAATGACCCACCACATGAGCCGGCCCGGCACCGAAACGATCGATGAATTCGGCCACGTCGTCCGCATGTTCGCTCCAACTGAACGGCCGATCGGGCCCGGTATCCGTCACCGGCCAGTAATGCGTGAGACTCACCGAGACGCAGCGATATTTAGCGGACAGTCCCGCGAGTTGCGGCTGCCAATAGCGGTAATCGCACAGCGAGCCATGCACGAACAACAGCAGTTCACCCTCCCCGGCTTCCACATAGGGCATGCGTAGGCCGCTATGCAGCGCGATAAAGGACGGGGATGCGGGAGAAGACGAAGCGGAAACGGATTGATTCACGGGTGGTTTACGGGCAGCGCGGCAACGGCTGAAACCATCAATGGTGCCGGCTAAAAATGGATTCGAAGAGGAAAACGTGTTCGCGTCCCTAAAATTGGGATGCGGAAGGTATTGTCACACAGCCATTGAATATGCGCCGAAGGCTGTTCAGTGTGTGTATCGACTTCGGCGTGCGTCGCGCGATCGCTGCCTGGCGGCGCATGCGCGACGTCCCCGCATCAAATCATTCGTAGGCGCTGTCGTCGAGCAAACCCGCGGCGGCCGCCGCGCCCGCCCCTCGCACCGCGCATGTGAGCGGTTCATCGGCGACGTGGACCTCGAGTCCGAGTTCGTTAGTCAGGCGTCGCCCCAGATTGCCCAGCAGCGCGCCGCCACCGGTCAGCACGATGCCGCTGTGCGCGATATCGGTCACCAGTTCGGCCGGCGCCGTTTCAAGCGCGCGTTTCACGGCGCCGATCACCTGACGCAGCGGACCCTCGATCGCATCGGCGATATCGTGGTTGCTTAACTGAACCGTGCGCGGCAAACCGTCGTCGACGCTGCGACCGGTCGCGTTCATATGCTCGACCGGCACGTCGCGCACGGCCGAGCCGATGCCCTTCTTGACGTGTTCGGCGGTTTGCTCGCCAAGCAGCACGCCATACAGACTACGCACGTAGCTGACGATCGCCATGTCAAAACTGTCGCCGCCCACGCGGATCGAGCCGCTATACGCGAGACCGCCGAGCGAGATCACGCCGACTTCGGTCGTGCCGCCGCCGATGTCCACCACCATCGAGCCAACCGCCTCCGATACCGGCAGACCCGCACCGACCGCCGACGCCAGCGACTCGCCGATCAGACTGACCTTCCACGCACCGGCCGCCACCGCGGCTTCCCTGATCGCGCGACGCTCGACCTGGGTTGCGCCTTCAGGCACGCACAGGGTGAACGCGGCGCGTCGGCTGAACAGCGGCCGCGGGCGCGCCATGTCGACGAATTGCCGGATCATCTGTTCGGCAGCGGAAAAATTGGCGATCACGCCGTGCCGCATCGGCCGCACGGCTTCGACGTTGTTGGGTGCGCGGCCGAGCAGCTGGCGCGCTTCGGCGCCCACTGCCGTCACACGTTTTTGCCCGGCGGCGGACTCTTTCTGAAACGCCACGACGGACGGCTCGTTCAGGACGATGCCGCCGTTGTCGGTATAGATAAGGGTATTGGCCGTGCCGAGGTCCACCGCCACGGAATGACGGAACAGTCGATCGAAAAGCGGGTAATGCGGCGTCGGTCTGGCCATAGGAAGGCTCTGGTGTGTCGTTATCCGCCCTTGCCGGGCAGTCTGGAAAATGCGCCCCCGGTCACCCGAACCGCTTGGCACGCCTGGATGGGCGTTGCGCGATCCGCGCGGCGGGGTGATTTTCATGCTAATGAGCAGTTAACGGCAAGCAAATCAGAATCTTTAGGGCCACTTTTTAATCTCGACCGTATCAGTCGCGCGACAAAGCGCCGAGTGCGCGCTCCAGCGCCTGTTTGCCGAGCTCGACGCCGTCTGCGTTAATCGTGTGACCAATGCCGGGCAACGCGTAGGCGTCGACCGTATAGCCGGCGTTGCTGAACGCATCCGCAGCAGATTCCAGCTCCTGCACCGGGATCACTTCGTCGTCTTCGCCATGCACGAGCGTGAGCGGTATGCCGTTCTGCGCCACGATCGCCGACGCGAGCCGCCCCGAATACGCGACGACGGCAGCAGCGCCTTCCACGCTGGTCGCGACGTGATGCATCGCCATGATCGAACCCTGCGAGAAACCGACCAATGCAAGGCGATCGAAAGGAAGCTGCCAGTGCGCGAGTTTCCACCCCGAGCATGCGCCGCAACGCCGGATAAGCAGCCTCGACGCGCACCTCGCGATTGCTCTCGTTGACGTCGCGCAGACTGAACCACTGGCGTCCGCCGAAGCCGCCGTCGAAGGCTTCGGTGCCGTCGAGCGACGTGAACGCCACGTCCGGCAGGCTCTCGCTCCAAATGTCCGCGAGCGGCATCAGATCCCGCGCATTGCTGCCTACGCCGTGCATCAGCACCACCAACGCCCTGGCTGGCATTGTCGCCGGCGCGCGCCGCCAGCCGTGTTCGAATTGCTCCCAGGCCATATTCAACTCCTCTCCGTAGTCGCTGCTTTTTCGATTCGTGTTTCCGCATGCATCGCCAATCACGACGCAACGCACTGCTGTCTTGTCACAACACCTCACGTCGCTTCGCGAAGCGCGATGCAGCCTCAGCCGCGAGCATACGCTGCCGGATGGGTTTGCGCCGCAGGACCTGCATGGCTCGACGACGCCAGAACGTGAATACAGGTATGCTTTTGCGAGCATCCGACCGACCGGCTCATTGCCCGGGCCGAGAATCAAGCACCGCGTAGACCATCCGTCGCATTGCAATCCGGAGAATCGTCTTGAGCCAGCCGCCTTCAGCACCTGCTGCCGCGCCGCCCGCACCACCGCCGCCGCTACAAGGCGGCAAACTGGTTCTGGCGACTATCGCCGTCGCGCTCGCCACCTTCATGAACGTGCTCGACACGTCCATTGCGAACGTTGCGATCCCAACGATTTCGGGCAACCTCGGTGTCTCGGTCGACGAAGGCACGTGGGTCATCACGGTGTTTGCCGCGGCCAATGCCGTCTCGATTCCGCTGACCGGCTGGCTCACGCAACGCATCGGCCAGGTCAAGCTGTTCGTCGGCGCGATTCTGATGTTCGTGCTGGCCTCGTGGTTATGCGGCATTGCGCCCACGCTGCCGATCCTGCTAGTCGCGCGGATCTTCCAGGGCGCGGTGGCCGGCCCGCTGATTCCACTCTCGCAAGCGATTCTGCTCGGCTCGTATCCCAAGGAGAAATCGTCGACCGCGCTCGCGTTATGGGCCATGACCGCCACTGTCGGCCCGATCGCGGGCCCCGCGCTTGGCGGCTGGATCACGGATAGTTATAGCTGGTCGTGGATCTTCTACATCAACATTCCGGTCGGCATTTTCGCGGCCGGCGTCACGTGGATGATCTATCGCACTCGCGAGTCCGCAACCCGCAAGCCGCCCATCGACGTGGTCGGGCTGGGCCTGCTGATTACGTGGGTCGCGTCGCTGCAGATCATGCTCGACAAGGGCAAGGACCTCGACTGGTTTTCGTCGCCGGTAGTCGTGATTCTCGGCATCACCGCGCTGATCAGTTTTGCGTTTTTCCTCGTGTGGGAGCTGACCGAGGAGAATCCGATCGTCGATTTGCGCCTCTTCCAGCAACGCAATTTTCTCGGCGGCACCATTGCGATTTCAGTGGCGTACGGCGTGTTCTTCGGCAACCTGGTGCTGCTGCCGCAATGGATGCAGGAGTATCTGAACTACCGCTCCGTGGATGCCGGTCTCGTTACCGCGCCGCTCGGCGTCTTCGCGGTGCTGCTCGCGCCGGTGATGGGCCGCGTACTGCCGCGCTCGGACGCGCGCATCATCGCGACTCTCGCGTTTATCGGCTTTGCGATCGTGTTTTATATGCGCTCGAAGTACGTGATCGAAATCGACACGTGGCACCTCGTGCTCCCCACCCTGCTGCAAGGTATTCCGATGGCGCTGTTCTTCGTGCCGCTGACGGCGATCATTCTGTCGGGGCAGCCGCCGAGCAAGATTCCGGCGGCCGCCGGCCTGTCGAATTTTGTGCGGGTGTTTTGCGGTGCGGTGGGCACGTCGATCGCCGGCAACGAGTGGAATAACCGCACGGTGCTGCACCATGAACGGCTGACCGAGCAGGCCACCATCAACAACCCGGTGTTCACCCAGCAGATCGATTCGACCCAGTCGTTGCTGCAACTGAATCCGCAATCCGCGCATGCACTGTTCGACTTCACGGTGAATACCCAGGCCGCGATGATGGGCCTGAACGACATCTTCTATGTGTCGGCGATCATTTTCATCCTGATCATTCCGTTGATCTGGATTACCAAGCCGGCCAAGGGCGGCGGCGGAGCGAGCTCGGCGGGCGCGCACTGATCGCGGTGTGTTTCGGCGCGGCGTCAGCGGAAATAGCGCGCTGGCGTGTCGCCGAAGGCGTCGCGGAACACCGCAATAAACGAAGACACGTCGTTGTAGCCGACTTCGAGCGCCACGTGCGTGACGCTCGCCCCGGCGCCGAGGCGCTCCAGTGCAACCAGCAGCCGCAGCTGCTGCCGCCACTGGCCGAAGGTCTGCCCGGTCTCCTTGACGAAAAGGCGCGCCGCCGTGCGCGCGGTCACGCCCGCGGCCTGAGCCAGATCGTCGAGCACAGCCGGTTCCGCCGGATTGGCGTTCAACGCGTCAGCGATCCGCTGAATTCGCGGATCGCGCGGCCAGTGCAGCGCGAGAGGCACGGTGGGTAATCCAGACAGGCGGTCCAGCAAGACTTGCAGAAGGCGCTCAGCGGGCGGGTCGAACGGTTTGTCGAGCGGCAGTTCGGCTGCGGCACTCAGCAACGCTTCCGCCAGACGGTCGAGCGCCAGCGCGACGCTTTGCGAAGGCAGCGGCGCAGTATCTGCATCGGCATACAGCGAATGGAATCGCACCGGCTCGGCGGCCGACAGGTAATGCTGCACGTTCGCCATCAGCCAGAGCGCGTGACCCGGCGGCACGACCCATCGCCCGGTTTCGGTGCGCACGGTCAACACGCCGGCGCTCACGTGGATCAAGCGCGCGCGGCGATAGGCGCGCCACGGCTCGTCCAATGCGTCGTAACGCTCGTCGACCGCGAATACCGGACGCGCGACATTGTCCGGATCGAAGGCTTGCGTCATGAATGTCCGTTTTGCCCGGTTGTTGTAAGAAACATCGCAAGATTAGCATAGCCTTGGCGAGACGCTGTTCGAGCCGGGCAGGTCTTGTTGTACGAACAATTTGCGCCAGGTTGCCAGTAGAATCGCGGCTTCAAACGGTCCGAGCCCAATGAACTACGCATCCATCCTCGAACAGATTCATCGCGATCTTCAGCCTTATCTGGGCACCGGCAAGGTCGCCGATTACATTCCTGAACTCGCGAATGTGCCCGCCGACAGTTTCGGCATGGCGATCGTCACGGCCTCCGGCGAAGTGTTCCGCACCGGCGCCGCCGACACGCGCTTTTCCATCCAGAGTATTTCCAAGCTGTTCGCCTGCACCATGGCGTTCCGGCTACTCGGCGACGAACTCTGGCAGCGCGTGGGACGCGAGCCGTCCGGCAACGCCTTCAATTCGCTGGTCCAGCTCGAAGCCGAACAGGGCAAGCCGCGCAATCCGTTCATCAACGCGGGCGCGCTCGTCGTCACCGACGTGTTGTGCCGCCGTTTCGTGCAGGCCGAAACAGCGCTGGTCGAGTTCATGCGGCGGCTCACAGGCGAAATCAGCATCGACTACGATTCGCGCGTTGCGCAGTCGGAGTTGCAGCACGCTCACCGCAACCGTGCGATGGCGCATTTCATGGCGAGCTTCGGCAACATGGAGATGCCGCCGGAAGTGGTGGTCGACGCGTATTGCCGGCAGTGCGCGATTTCAATGAGCTGCGTCGAGCTGGCGAAGGCGGCGCTGTTTCTGACCAATCATGGGGTGGTGCCCGCCACCGGCGAGCGGATTCTCGACACGAGCTCCGCCAAGCGGCTTTCCGCGCTGATGCTGACCTGCGGCACCTATGACGCGGCGGGCGATTTCGTCTACCGGGTCGGCCTGCCGGCGAAGAGCGGCGTGGGTGGCGGCATTGTCGCGGTGCTGCCGGGCGAGATGGCGGTGTGCGTGTGGTCGCCGGGGCTCGATAGCAATGGCAATTCGCTGGCGGGGGTGAAGGCATTGGAATGGCTGACCACACTTACCGGGCAGTCGATTTTTTAATACCGCCGATGCGGGTAACTGACTGGTCCGACTGGATATCGACGGAAGTCAGTGGGTGTCGTGCCCCGCAGGCGCATGGTTTGCGATGACAACGTTCACCGTGAGACCGCCGCGAACGCCGCCTGACAATCACCACGATCTCAGACGGCGTATCGCGTTCAATCATTCCTTGCTGGACTTTGCTGCGGCTTGCTCGATCAGCTTCGCCACTTCGGCCGGATGCGAAATATAGGCCACGTGACTCGAGTTGATCTCGACGGTCGTGCTCCCGGCGCGCTTCGTCATGAAGCGTTCGAGATCGGGATTGATTGCGCGGTCTGCCGTCGCCACGACTGCCCAACTCGGCTTCGTTTTCCATGCCGGGTTTGTGATCGGCACGCCAAACGACTGGGCAGCCGGCATCACCTGCGAGATCGCCATGAACTTTGCTTCGGCGGCGGGTACGTCGGCGGCAAAATCCGTATGGAACTGGGCCTGGTCGAGATACAGGTAGCCGTCTGCGGTTGCCTTGATCGCCTTGGTCGCGGGCGGCATTTTTTTTGTCAGATCCATCGGGCTTTCGCCGGCATCGGGCTGAAACGCAGCCACATAAACCAGGCCAGCCACCTTCGCGTCGTTGCCGGCCTCGGTCACCACCGCGCCACCGTAGCTGTGGCCGACGAGGATGCTCGGACCGTCCTGCGCATCGACCACTCGCGTGGTCGCCTTCACGTCATCTTCGAACGAAGTTTCCGGCTCTTGCACGACGGAGACCTTGTAGCCGTCGCGCGTCAGGATTTTCGACACCGCCTGCCAGCCCGAGCCGTCGGCGAAAAAGCCATGCACCAGGACGATGTTTTTGACGGGTGCAGCAACCGCTGCGTGTGATCCCAAGGCCGCGGCGGAGAGAGCGAGTGCGGCGGCGACACGGCTTACGTATGAGGAAGTCTTCATTTTCATGCTCCAAAAAGTCAGGTAAGTGTTGCTGGTAAACGCGTTTGAATTTTGTTAACTTCGGCGAACCCATTGCGCCGGAGTCCAGATGAAGTGTGTTGTAGAGCTGAGCGAAGCCGAGGAAAAGACCTTGCAACAGATGTCGTTGAACCACCAGCATCGCGACATGCGCATCCGGGCCGCGGGCGTGATGATGCTCGGCCGCAAGATCAAACTGACTGAAGTGGCTGCGCAGCTCAGCGTGAGCGGGCAGTCGGTCTACAACTGGGCGCGCGCGTGGCGGGAATCCGGCATATGTGGGCTGCTGGTCGGTCATAAAGGCGGACGTCCCCGTTCGTTGTCTGAAGCCATGATCGCCACCGCCATCGAGGCGGCCAGCGCCGAATTGATGACGCTCAGACAGATTGCGCAGCGCGTTGAAGAAGCTCATGGTGTGCCGTTTCCCTGCCGCCTGGATACCTTGTCGACTGCGCTCAAACGAGCGGGGTTTTCCTACAAGCGTGGTCGCTATTCGCTCAAAAAAAGCGTAACCCCGAGGAGTTCGCCGTGAAGGCCTCCACCCTCGCGAAGCTACAGCAGGCCGCACTCGACGGTGCGTGCCAGCTGTTCTACTTCGATCAATCGGGGTTCAGTGCTTCGCCCCCGGTGCAGCGCGGCTGGTCGCCCATCGGCGAACCGCATCGTGTGTTCCCGCAACCGCACTGCAAACGCTCCGTCCTTGGTGCACTGGATTTCGGCGCCAACCTGCTGACGTATCACACCAGCAAGACCACGATCAAACGCCCCGATGTCGTGCAATTCCTTGAGCAGATCGCGCGGAAAAGCACGCCCGGTCTGACGACCGTAGTGGTGCTCGACAACGCCTCGATCCATCACAACATCGATCAGGAAACAATCGACCGATGGTTTCTCGAACATCGCATGGTGCTGTTCTATCTGCCGCCCTACAGCCTCCGAGTAGACGGGGACGTTACCGCCCCCATCCCTCACAGATCCGGACGAGCCCAATTAAGGCATCCGGTTCTTCATTGCACAGATTCGCTCACTTATTTATGGGTATAGCAGTGCACAATTCGAGCGGGTGGCAAGGGAAACCTCGTGAGTATCTCTTTGAATGCGGCCCATGGAATGGTGCTTTTGGACGATCTGCTCGATAGCCACTTGCGCCAACAGTGGGCGGCGAAATATCTTAGCCTCCCGATGCGCTTGGCGTTACCGCTGATGCCAAAGTAGGCGTAATGCCCCTTGAGCATCCTGCCGAGCTTCTGATGCTGATCCCTGATCGGCCAGTGCCGCATGGCGCGACACTGCTGGTTGATCTCCTTCAGGGCGCGAGCCAAGCGATCCTTGGCCGTCAGTTGCCCTGGCATCGGCCCTCCCTTCCTCGATTTCACCCAGACATGCGTGAACCCGAGGAAGTTAAAACTCGTCGCTAGCGCCTTATCGTCCTCTTCCTTCGCAGACTTCGGCCTGTAGCGGAAATCGACCATGGCGGTCTTGTCCGGGTGAAGCTCCAGCCCGTATTTCCCAAGCCGCTTACCCAGCACCTCCAGCACTCGCTGCGCGTCATCCTTATATGCAAATAGCATGACAAAGTCATCCGCGAAACGCACCAGCGTGCTCGGCCCTCTCAAGCGTGGCTGCACCTCATTGCTGAACCATTCGTCGAGCACATAGTGCAGGAATACATTGGATAACAATGGGGAAGCAACACCGCCTTGAGGCGCGCCCGTTTCGGAAAAGGACAACTGTCCACCTTCCATTACACCCGCCTTCAACCACTTATCGATCAGCCTTCTGACTATCCCGTCAGTGACCCGTCGGGCTAAAAACTCCCTCAGTTTTGCGTGCGAGATGCTGTCGAAGAATTTCCGAACATCCACATCTAACACCCATCGCCCACCATTCTTGGTGATCCCGCTTCTGATCGCTTGCAGCGCGTCGTGCGCGCTGCGTCCACGGCGGTAGCCGAAGGAACTGTCGCTAAAGTCGATCTCATAGACCGGCTCCATCAGCAGAACGATGGCACGCTGTGCCACCTTGTCCTCAAAAGAAGGAATTCCAAGACCGCGTTGACCGCTGCCATCTGCCTTGTCGATGTAATGACGGCGAACCGGCGGCGCACGGTAGCTGCCCGATTTGAGCCGGTCGATCAGGCTGGTCAGATTCTGCTCCAGATTGGCAGCGTAATCTTCTCCGGTCTGACCGTCGACTCCCACCGCGCCATCCTTGCGCGTGCAGTCGTATGCATACCTGACCCATTCATAGTCGATGTGATGGGCCAAGGTGGTCAATGTCATCGCCGGGTTGTTTCTCGCCAGCTCGGCTATTCGTTCCTGTTTCGTTGACACGCTTTCAGGCTTCAATGTTCCTCCGTGTTTCTCATGAACGATTCTGTACAACGACGCCTCCCTTTCCTCGACCGGGTCCGCCCGAGCGGCGTTCCCCGGCGTCATCAGTACTATGAAGGCGCTAAGACTTCCTGTGCCGAATACGAGGTCGCTTATGGATTCGCTTGCTCGCTCCAATCCTTCCTCTCCTCGTTTTGCTCCTTGCGGCGGAGAGCCCCGCAAGGTGTGGCCCGGTTTATATCGCCCCGTGCCTCAGGGCCCTACAAGATCGGTCGAACACAGGACCTCCCAGGTTCCTGGGGAATCCATCCTCGCACCTTTGCCCTGCTCTCGGACCCCGGTCGGTCTGGCGAGCCTCACCATTACGGCTCGCACAGTGCTGTCCCCAGTGTTCGGAAAGTGAAGACACCAACAGTTGATTATCTCGAGGCTCAATCACATGGCTTCGGTACCTGCTGCCTACGCTTCAAGTAGTGCGTCACCGCACTCGCATGCAAGGCTCGCTTCCGGCTGGTGGCTAGCCTTTACCGGGAGGGAGTCGAACCCTCTGGATTCCAATGACTGGTTTCCGCAATACACACTTCCTCCAATCCCAGGCTTCGCCTGGCGCTACCGAACTGAATCTCATCGAAATCCTCTGGAAGCACGCCAAGTATCACTGGCGCGGCTTCGTCACCTGGACCAAGGAAACCATCGATGCCGAGGTCAAAAAACTGCTCGACGGATTCGGCTCAGATTTTCAAATCAGATTTTCGTGAACACTTAACTAGAGAAGTCGACACAGAGTAATTCCCTCGTCGATGCAGCCATCCTACTAGTAGGATGGCTAAAACGCAAGAAAATCTTCAAGGCTGGAATTCGGTAGCCGCTCCGCGTAGACTGCCGAGTATTCAACCGACTAGATGGTAGGCAAAATGACAGCAACTGGGGACGTTACCGCGAACAGGATCATTGAAGCGGGACGGCAACTTCTCATACGTCGCGGCTATAGCGGGTTTAGCTATGCCGACGTCGCCGACGCAATCAATATTCGTAAGGCGAGCATTCATCACCACTTTCCCTCGAAAACAGATCTCGTGATCGCGGTGTTGAAAGAGTGGCGGGCAGTGTTTGACGACGACATGGCGGCACTTCAGGCCAGCGGTGCCGACCCTCTTGCGCAGTTGCGTGCCTACATCGGCCATTGGGAACGCTGCATTGCGGACGATAGTGCTCCGTTCTGCGTTGCCGGCATGCTCGGTGTTGAACTCCCGTCGCTGCCCGAGGAAGTGGCGAACGAGGTGAAACCGTTTTTCGATAACCTCACTGCGTGGCTTGAGCAGGTGCTCGAGTCAGGCGTGAAAAACGACCTTATCAAACTGGGTTCGTCGGTTCAAACCGAGGCGGCCACGCTCGTGTCAGTAGTCTACGGTGCAATGCTCGCGGCGCGGGCTTATGGCAACGTCGCGCTATTTAAGGACGTCACCGAAGCCGCAGTCGAAAGACTCGTGAATGCGGACAGGTTGGCAGGGTATTGAGCAAGCGGCAATCCGCTTCGTCTATGACAGGTTCAAAAGTATCCGAAGACCATATCGCGTCAGTACACACTTCCGAGCACTGCAGCATGTGGATAGAGCCATGGCATTCCGCGACGACATCGTCGCGGAACCCTGCTTTTTGAAACTGACCATCAACATTGCTCGTGAAAACGGCTGCGCCACGCGGCATGTTTTCCGCCCAGCGAAGAAGTACCTGAAAGTCGTTGTGGGGTACGGTGCGCCGATAGAGTTGAAGCCGGTGACCATAGAAGCCCCACGATAGAGTCGGGGATTTGACGAGTGTGCGTGGATTCGCCATATCCTGGAAGGTCAGTTGATGCATTCGCAACGCCGGATAAGACCGCTAAAACCCTTCTGCTCCTCGAAAGTCCGGCAGACCCGAGTCCACTCCCATACCCGCACCCGCAGTGATGAGCAAACCGTCCGCCTCGCGGATCCACGAAACCGCACGCTTCAATTTCTCGACTTCGTCCATGAATCAGCTCTTCTACGATTGAACCATTGCTTCGCGGTGGTCGGAATTTACCCATGCATGTGCGCTCCGGGGGCAACAATGATCCGGTGCGGTTATCGCTTGAGCAAGCGTATCAAATTTGCCGCCCGCCCGTAAAAGGCTAGATTGTGTTGGAAAAGTCTTGTTTTGGCTCGAAGCGCTGGAGTTAGCAGCACGTTTTCGAGTTGTGGCGATCAGCGAAGCGGCAAACTTGAACGAGGCAAACATCCTTAGCCCACAGGAGTCATCCTTCCGCCCTGAAATCTCCGACTAACTGACGGCGCTTTAATGCGCGATCTATTGCAAAGCGCCGGAGTACCCGTTCGCACACTTCTGACTGAGTTCCCACCCGATTGGAACAATCCGCGGCACGAGAACACGTTCGCACTTTGCGATCATGGTACAGCCTTGTGCACTGGCAACTCGCGTCTTCGCAGGACGCAATGCAGGCCAATCCCCCCCTTAAAAATTGTGCGTCGCACAACGAAAATTCGTGTTGCCGCAGACTTTGTTGTCTCTGAACGCCCCTTTTCCGCTTCCCGCAGACTTTGATGTCTGCCCATAGATACAAAAATAAGTTTGACAAACTATCTTTAGATATATATCTTACAACACATCTTAAGATATAAATGGGAGTACCCAAGATGCGTCATCACCATCGTTTTTCCCGTTCGCGTGGCGCGGACGAAGGTTTTTTCGCAGGGCAAGATCGCCCGTCGTTGCATGCGCTTTGGCATGTGTTCGCCCGTCATTACGAGCTCCGCGGCGAGCGCGGCGGTGAAGGTTTTGAACGCCGTCATGGTGGACGCGGCGATTGGCACGAGTTTCATGACAACGAGCGTGGCCGTGACGGGCGACACGAGTTCCGAGGCCACGAGCGCGGCAACGATGGCGGCCGGCACGAATTCCAAGACGACGAACGCGGGCATGGCGGTCGCGACGACCGCGACGGCTTCGGTCACGGCCACCTCTTCGGCCATCACGGCCACGACCGCTTCTCGCTTCACGCACTGTGGCACGCCATCGGCCGCCATGATGACCATCGCGGCGGTGGCCGTAGCGGGCGCTTCGGCGGTGGCGGCCCGAGCGGCTTCGGTGGCGACGGCGACGGTTTTCCGCGCGGCCGCAAATTCAGCTCCGACGATCTGCAATTGCTGCTGCTCTCGATGATCGACACACAGCCGAGCCACGGTTACGAGCTGATCAAAGCGCTCGAGACGCGTTCGAACGGTTTCTACAGCCCGAGTCCGGGGATGATCTATCCGGCGCTCACGTATCTGGAAGAACTCGGCTACGTGACCGTGCAACTCGAAGGCAATCGCAAGCGTTACGAACTGTCGGAAACGGGTCGCGAGTACCTGGCCGCAAACCGCGACCGCGTCGAATTGATGCTCGCAAAAATGGCGCATATCGCCCGCAAGATGGATTCCGTGCGCCGCGCGTTTGCGGGTGAAGAGCCGGCCGACATCAGCGAAGGCGGCTGGCTGCCCGAGCTGAACGAAGCACGCCGCGCGCTGAAGCATGCGCTCCTGCGCCGTGACAACGCGCCGGCGGCCGAACAACGCCGCATCGCCGCGATCCTGATGCGCGCGGCGAACGAAATCGAAGGCAAAGGCAATCCCGGCAGCGATCAAGGCGGTGATCGAGGCAGCAAGCCGGCCGCTTGAGATCGCGCTATCCGACACTCGCATGCGAAGGTGGCCGTGAGCCCCTTCGCGTGCCCATCAAACCAACAGGAGTGGCGCCCTTATGCTGACAAATGACAACCGGGCCGATCTGACGGTCTATCGCGTACGGCATCCGCTGAAGTTCCGTCTGTTGCAGGTCAAAGCGGTGCGCTCGCTAACCCCGCATCTGATTCGCGTCACTTTCACGGGCGGGGATCTGCACGACTTCGTCTCCGCTTCGTTCGACGATCACATCAAGGTGTTCTTCCCCGAACCCGGCGCCGACAAACCCGTGCTGCCGGAAGCCGGCCCCGACGGTCCCGTGTTTCCCGCCGGCCAGCCGCGGCCGATTGCCCGCGATTTCACGCCACGCCGCTTCGACGCTGAAGCGCGTGAACTGGACATCGAGTTCGCCATGCACGAGGCCGGCCCGGCTGCAATGTGGGCTGCACAAGCCAAGGTGGGCCAGTATCTCGGCATTGGCGGCCCGCGCGGCTCGCTGGTGATACCGACTGGCTTCGACTGGCATCTGCTGATCGGCGACGACACCGCGCTGCCGGCCATTGCTCGCCGCCTCGAAGAGTTGCCTGCGGGCACACGCGTCGCGGCGGTGATCGAGGTGGCCAATCCGTCGGCACAGATCGAATTCGCGACGCAGGCCGAACTGCATGTCGTCTGGCGCCATCGCAACGAATCGGACTATCGCGGCGAGGCCTTGCTGCAAGCGGTACGCGAAATCTACTTGCCCGAAGACGGTGAAGGCTACGTATGGGCCGCCGGCGAATCCGCGACGATGCGTGCGGTGCGCTACCACCTGTGCACGGAACGTGGCGTCGATAAGTCGCGCATTCGCGCGGCCAGCTACTGGAAACAGGGTGCCGAAGCGGTACACGAATCGCTCGACGATTGAGCGTCTGCAGCGTATGCGCAAGGAACTGCGTGCGTCGGGCGAGCGGCGTGAGCCGTGTGAGCTACAGGGGCTGCATGAGCCGCGCGAAATGCTGAGGCCATGCGGGAATGCGTGAACCGCGTTGGCCAGATGAGCCCTGCCAGATGCGTGAGCCACTACAAGCGCCGTGCTTCAAACAACAACAAGGAATTAACCGATGTATTCAATTAGCACAAAGCACGAGCGTCGTTTGCTATGGCTGCTTGCGCTGACGCAGTTCACCATCATCATGGACTTCATGGTGATGATGCCGCTCGGCCCGCAGATCATGCACGCATTCAGCATTACACCTGGTACGGGAACCATAAAACTTTAACTTTGAAGTTAACTGCTTCCTTTTTGCGGTCAAAACACGTAGCCGGGCCCGAGTTGCACCAGTGAGGTGCGTCAAGCATTACCAAAATTTTTCATTAAACTTTCACTAATGCGGAGCTTTGTCGCTTCGTGTGAAGGCAATGCGTTTAAGTTTTTCCTGAGGGGAGCCGCCTCGTTGTACTCTAACGACGAGATCACACACGATGGCCGCGCTCAATGGACCCACCCGCATCTGTCTGGGTCCGTCATCGAGAACAACCTTCGGGCCACATCATCTGATCGCTGGCCTAAGGAGCCAGATGCAGCGCGATCAGGAGCGAACCGCTTGGGGCCGGCAGTTTCGGACCTGCGGCGAGACAGCGAACGCGGTTATCAAGCGGGATATCAAAGGCATCAGCCACCCGGATCTGTCGACGAAGTGGCAGCCACGCAGCGCACGTTTCAACGCGCTTATCGTTTCTCGCCGCTCTCCCCATCCACCTGATTCAACTCTGTCCTTCTGTCGTCGGCGTCTATCCGTCCTCGGGCTTGCCCCTATTCATCAATGGCTTGCGGCAACATTGCGACTTGCCGCACGGCGTCCTTGATTATTGAACGCTTCCAATCAGTCGAAAATCGCCCAACGCCTCCACATTCCACGTCGACTTGCCTTCGGCCGGGAGTGATACCACGTGCCGCACATGCCGTGATGAATGCGATAACCTTGGCCTGGTATCTTGCTTTCTCCGCCCGAGCCTCCCCACGCACGAATTCTGCATGCATCTGCGCAAGACGTGATGCCAACTCGCGCTCGCGTCTCCACACCGTTATCGCTGTTATATTCAGGCTTGCCGCTACAGCACCGACCGACTGCCTTCCACCATCTGCGAGTGCGTTGTTGAGGCGTATCACAAGATCGGCTCGCAACTGTGACCGACGCGACACTGATCGCTGAATCTCAAAACTCGGCTTTCGCCTCGCACCGCCCTCCAGATCAAACTTGTTAGTGACGAAGATCTGCTCCATGGTCGCGCCTGTCGCATAACTTGCGCGAACGAACAGATGCAATGGGGCGGGAAACGTACCGGCGGAAAAATGCACGACCTGTGAAGGCAAGATTCCCAATGCGCGCCCCATCTGCGCAGACGATCCATAAAAGAAGACATCACGTAGCGCGCGCACTGCCACTTCCGAGGGGATTAGATCGATGTCGTCTCTGACGTTGGACAGCGACAGCGCCTCTTCAACGGTGCGCGAAACGAAGATGTCCAGCGCACCGATAGACGTTGACTCGTCCTGAATCAGTCTCCCCAGCCACTTCCCGCATCCGCGACAGCAACCTACTCGTGTAAAGGCGCCGAATGATGGTTGCCGACCCCGCCCACAATGCGGACATTGAACCTCGAGATGTACGCAGTGATGGGGGCAAACGACTACATCCGCGACACGCCACACAAGGGGTTCATAGACTGTCTTTCCGTGACGTAAGAAATCGTCTAGACAGATAGGGCACCATGCACGGTGTGTTCTGACCAGGGCTCGCGGTGCGAGCGTCTGACGCCACGGCAACAGCGTCGCACGCCGCAAATCTGAGCGATTCAAGAGCGAGTTCATCGCTTTCGCCCAGGCCGCTGCGGCCTGTAGCATCCCGTCCACGGTTCCGTTCACCGGGATACCCTGCCCATCAGGCATCGGGCGTCCCTCGTAGATGCGCGGCGCAATAAGTTCGCGATAAAAATCGCGAAATGGAACCGACAGACGCTCCGCGCACCTCAGGGCCAGGCTACTGAGCTGCTCTCCTCGCCCCCCAGCCCCAGTTGCAAGTTCGATGTCCATGCCGCCCTCTTAATACACTGATGTTGCCCGCCGTGATATTAATCATGGTAGGCATCGGGAAACGATGTCCGGATGTTTCGCCCAGAAACGAATAGTTCTACGACTTGTAGCCCTGGAAGACAAGCCCCTTCAATCCTCGTTGAACACTGTTGTGGTCAGCCTCTGCGAAGGCACTCGGTGTCACCTCGCTATCAAGCAGACGTGGAAGATCTGCAATCCTTACAAGCGCCCATGTAGGATTAATATCAAGATCTCTGGTTTCCTTGTAGCATAAATAAATCATGAGCGTAGACATGGAACAATTCAGGGTCACTGCCAACCACCTGGATGCCGTCGAAATGGAAGCGTTGCGCGCATAAAAGACCAAAATCTCATGGGCTCAAAACGCAGACCTTCCTATTTAATGCGTGCTCATGCAGTCAGCGGACACTTGATTACGAACCATCCCGGATAAAATTCGGATTTCGAGAGCCTTGGCGTGTCAGATGGGTCTTCCCTTCAGCCCGTTTCCACTCTTCATCGAGCAAGTCTTTGACGCATTCTCGATCGAGGTGTCTGGTGTCGACCCCAGACATTTTGGCTATTTTCTCGAACGACGGATACACCCCGTCTGCGATTAGCGTCCTGAACGCATCACGCATTTTCATTAACATATCCTGTTTGTGGGCTGCTGCTTTTTCTAGTCTGAAAATTTTTCCTCTCTGGGCGATTCGGGCGACGGAATCCGGAAAATGCCTATGTGCTGAAGTTTCGTCTATCTTAACCAGCTTGCAGGCTTTTTCCACGTTGGTGCATGCGGGGTCCATAGCAAGCTTTTCAAACTTGCGCCCAATTGACTTCCAGTTTCGTCGTGGATTTCGCGGCGACACATCTATTCTCGCACTGGAGTCACTGCTACTCCTCCAAGACTCAACCTGACCAAGAATCACTCGATGAAGCGGTTGACGCGAGACAGCAGCCACCGTTGCCAGAACAGAGAGTTGAGGCAACGACGGTACGCGCCTGTAGGCCAAGACTGTTATAGGCGAAATGTCAAACTTCGAGATCAACAGGTCACGCACCGCACTTACCGTCACCAACTTCCGCAAGGTTGAGTGCCCGTCATGCCCGTCGCTCTCGAACTCGGCAGTCAGTGCCAGCAAATTCATGATCGCCCGTGACACCTTGACCTCGCACGGGTCAGCACTCGGGAGGCTACGGGCGGCTTCCCTAGTTCCGAGCCACGCGCCGCACCGGTTACAACACCCCACTCGAGCAAAAGACCCAAGTACCCGTTGTCGCAGCGCTCTGCACATGTAGCAAACTTCAACCAGGTCGACCCGGTGTACCGGACACACCTTGACGGCGTATAGACGCCATAAGAGAGGCTCGTACACACATGGCCCAGACAGCATTGAAAAGAGACACATGGGACACCAGGCCCGGTATCGACGCAGCAGGCGCCTCTCAGACAAAAGCCCAGCAAACGGAAGAAGCGTGCACGCCTCAATGCGACCTGAGGCGGCCAGACTTCTCAGCGGATCGAGATACAGTTTTGCGATGGCGCCTGATCCATCGATTCCGGGAAAACCACTCTGATGCAAGCGTTGTGCGGTGACTCTAGGCGCCGAGTTGGGTGGTACTGGCCGCCCGTCAAACCCCCATCTCATCAGTTCTGAGAAACCGACCGACACGCGCTCAGCCGCACGCTTCCAGAGCGACGACGATGCCTCAACGAGACCGGTGCCAACGCTTAACGGTTCGACCAGGTCCAACTTACTCGTAGGGATGGTTGGGTGCATTGGTATTTTTTGTCGCTCCAACCCGGCTATCCCTTTTGCCTTTTCGAGATCCCGGTACCTTTTTGGTGATGGCCGCCTCCGCCGCAGCAACAATGGGCCTGCCGGTCATATGTCGCTCCGCCGCGAGATCGGCTTCCGCGGCTTGCGAGAAGGAGTCGAGATGTTGCTTATACAGTGGCCAATCCAGCTCGCCATTTCCTCCGTGCTGGCTTAGCGCATCAGTCGTGAGTCGAACTGCCAAGCCACATCGACCGTCCACCCCTCGACGAATTTCCGCTGAGTGTGCCGAGAGACTTCTCGGTTTGCAGTACCTGGGACCAAGCCGCTTTTCCATTTCTTCGATGAAGACCTTGAAGCTTGCTTCGTCATTCTGACTATCCCCGTAGGGATCTTGCATCAAAACCTTGGTGCGCACTTTCAACTGCGTGTCATGCTCGACGATATGCCGGATGGCGGACGTTCCACCAATCACGAGTGGCTGCCTTGTCTGAGCGACAATGTACTTCAGCGCGTGAATGGCGCGATCAACTTGAAGCTGCGACAGCGTCACGGGGATCGTATTGCCCTCGTCGACGATGGTGACAAGCTGCTCCAGCTGAACGTTCTTGATGAAACTTTTCCACAGCGCCTCCTCCGCTGCTGCGCTTGAAGGGTTGGCAGGGACGCGCCGCGGTGCGCCCTCGGTAATATCGCCATACACGATCTTCTTCGATGGCAGGATCTCATTGCTTGACGCATACGCTTCGGTGATTGCTGCAGTCCAGTTGAACCGGCCTCGCGCGTCGGGAGGAGGCACTGAAAATCTGAAACACCCTCTTCGCTTTCCCGCCTGCTGCGCCAGTGCATCGGTCATCCCAGCTATCGATTCAAACAAGGTTGTTTTTCCGACGCGGGCTGGGCCGATGACGACAATCAGCAGATCGCGTGATCGTCCCGAGATAGCGTTCATGATAATTTGCTGGCTCAACACAAATCGGGTGTGCAGACAGACCCACGCGTTAAGGTCGTCGATTGCTTCGATTACATGCGCAGGCGTAAGGTTTAACTGCTGCACCATCGCTCCATAATCGATTTTTGCCATGAGATTCCTCCTTGTGGCGGTTAACGCTAGAAAGATAGCCTGGACGGACGTACTTTGATTTCCCAGTCCTCATCGTTTTTTCCCCCGTCAAGCACATCAGTATGAGAGTCGCCAGTGGCGGCATTGACAACTTCGGCGTCGACCGCTTCGCCCTCTGCCTGCGAGGCTGCCCCTCCAGCTATAGCAGCTTCGGTGCTCACAACCCGTTCGGCGGTGCACGGCGGTTTTGCGCACTCCTGGGCGACTGTGTCGGCGGTTACGCCTGCCATCGCATCCGCTCCGACAGTGGGCGGCGCATTGAAGTAACTGCTAGAACCTGGCTCAGTCTTAAGGAGAGACGGTGCGCGGTTCATCAGGCTGTCCATCTGCCGGGCAAGGTAATCGCAGCGCGCAGGATCGCGCTCCAGTTCCAGAAGTTTTTCTGCGAGCGCTCTCGCGATGAAGGCTGGGTCCCGGACGCCTCGCAGTCTCCCGAGCTTGAGTTCAGCGAGCACACCAAGCAGCTCACGCCGCGAATAAAGGGCAAAAAAATCGGTAAAGATACTTTTCGCATCTATCCAACCGATCTCCTTGCTTACATAAATGTAGACAAGACCGGGATGGATGAGATCGGGTGAAACATGCACGGTCTGGCCTCGGAATCGCTTCAGGTCTTCCGAGAAATAAGCCAGGTTATTCACCACCACATAACCTTCGTCCCGAACGGTCCGCCGTCCCTCATTCGAGGCACGTGGCATGCAAAGGCGTCGGAATGCCAATGTAAGTTCAATGGATTTTCGGTGTTCGGTACCAACTTCCGTTGCGATGCGTGCTTCGTAGTCTCTGATGGATTCGTCTCCTGTTTTCGCAGATCCCACTTCCATCTCCACCTCATCGAATACACCTTTGAGGTAAGCATTCAGTTGCGTGAGAGTCATCAGTTCCGGATTGCGCGCAATAAAGGTCCTGGAATAGTCATACAGGCTCTTCACCGCAACTGTGTTGCCCGCCAACATCTGCAATACCTGAACCGTGATCTTATGGTTGGCAGCCTCGACCGGGGCACCATATCTGGGATGATAAGCAGGGCGCCATAAAAGATGTGACTCGGCCTCCTGCAGGATTCGGTGCATAACGATGGAATCAAACTCGGGCGCATTGTCGACCACGATGAATCGCGGCAAGCACCCGTGCCTGTCGATACATTCGAACAAAACCGTTGCGACCGCTGCAGCACTCGGCGCTCCAAACGAAATGGTCCACGCTAGCTTCCTGCCAGTCGCTGCGTCGATCATCACCGAGAGCCACACCTGACACTTGAAACGCCGACCATTGGCCGAATTCTCGATTTTTATTCCCAGAGGCGTGTGGTCAATGTGCGCGAGAAAGAGCGGCACCCCGGCCTGATAAAGGCGATTTGCCGCACCGGGCCGAGTGAATCCCGCAACGGCATAACGCGCTGCACTACCGTCCCGAAATTGGACGAAGATGCTCCGGTCGTATTCCTTGTCTCGCGTTTTTGCAGTCCTCTCTGAAAAGAAAGGGAGACCAAGACGGAGCGCCAACGTGCTGAACATTCCGTGCGTGGCGCGAATACTCCATCGTTTCTTTAGGCGGTATTTCAGGAATACGTGATCCCAAAGCCGCTCGCTCTGTGGAAACCTCTTGATCCTACTACCGCGCTCGTGCCATAGGGGAATCAGTCCATATATTGCATTGCCGTACAGCACCCTGCCCGATTCCGCCTTTGACCGCCAGAGCGCTTTCGTTGAGGAGGGAATAGGTTTGCCCTCCCTCGCCGGGCCGCTTCCTGGCCACCAGTATGAGATCGGCTCAGAAAGGGTGGTCATCTTGTGCCGGGCATGGTCGTACGCTTCGGGCGACACCAATTGAATGAAATCTGGCTCGTGGTTGGATGTCGTGTCGGCTGATCGCTCTTTGCCCGCCGTATCGAGCGATAGAAAGCCGTCGCTCGCCGCCTTGGCCGCCTTGACGACGTCATACGCGGTGGCGTCCCTGTACACTGCAGACGAGCGCATGTCAGTCACGTCCTGCGACTGCAGCGGGAAGAACACGCGACGGGTAACGATCAGATAGTTTAGGTCGTCCGGGTAGATCAGTTGCCGCTCGATCAGTTCGCGCCGAGTGACGTATCCCCTGTCCTTTACCATCGCCACGACCACCGCACACGCTGCGGCATCCCGAATCTTGTAGTCAGGCTGACGGTAGGGGCTGAGCAACCCCATGTTCAACAAATACCATGGACCAAAATGTTTCTCCGTCACTATCTCGTAACGCAGGCCGTATTGCGACAAGCGGTCGATCACGGCAGGACATGTCCAATGTCCCTCATCCACCTCCTCATAAAGCGTATTGCCGCTCATTGCGCTTTTTTTCATCATCGAGGTCGAGAAGACATCGATGAATCCGCACCATTGGTCTGTTATCTTCAATAAAAATGGCCTGATGACGTCGACCTGTATGCGGGTACCGTGGCTGACCCCGTAACGAATACCACCAAATTCCGTTGGCCAACTATAGTATTCGAGACATGCCGCCTGCGGATCGTCTAGCTCGTGTAACAACGCTGACTGCAGTGTGACATCGTTGAGCCGGACCGCAAAACCCATCAGGGGACTGATGTGTTCGCCCCGCATGCGCCCGGCGCGCACTCGTGGCTTTGGCTCCAGGGGCTCCCCCTCCCGGATCGAGTGCACGAGATCAATTCCCCGCTTAGTCACGCATTGGCGCTTGAGCAACGCGTCGAGCATGTCAGCGCTGATTCGTTCCACGATGCGACACTCCGACGACTTCCGTTAGACTTGAATGGTTAAAACAGTGGCGCTTGATCATCACAAGATCGTCCAGAAGCACGTAAGGGCGGCTCGCAAGTTCGCAGCCCTCGCGTACGCCGCGACATTCGGCCTGACTCCACACCGCGGCAAGCCGTGGAGCGACTGCAACGCACATGCTCACTGGTAATTCAAGAACACAAAATCGCGCGCACTGCGAAGAGAATCTCGATCGACGAGGCGGCAACCACCTTTTTCTGATAGCACCGCGGTGTTTTCCATGCCGTCCATCCTTGGGATAATGCCTCGTGACTTACCGCGCACGGCGCATGACGTCGTGTCACCGACTGTCTGTTCGTGAGCGATGCGCTGGCCACACGAAGACGGAGGCACGCTCTATCCGGTAGGGATGATTACAGCATCGCTGAGCGCACCGATCAGGGTGTACTAGCTGCACATTAGCCGCTGACGGAGAACAGTCAAGCCACGCCAATTATCTGTGCAGCCCAAAACATGCCTCATGCGGTTCCTTGCCCACGCCCTTTCGATAACAAGGATCGATAAAAATATTTGATACGAAATTCGCCGCATTATATTTATTAGGTGTTCAAACTAATTTCCACCACTATGGAGGGCCCTGCTCAGTCTTTTTGTCAAATACGACCAACCGCATTTTCGATACCGCGTGTATGAATGATGGCGATCGCGCGTCGTGTAGGAAAATTTCTTTTAGGGACAGAGAGTGAAAAAAATTTTTAAAATGATTACTGAGTTGACTTGGCAGAGTACTATCATGGGGTCGGAGTGCACAACGCTCTGGCTTGGCGGGACGTAACCGCCGCTTGTTTGCACGCTATGACCTTACCCCGGCACTATCCTCTTCAATTGCCACTCGCATGGTGCAAACCTCGATGGAGAGCGAAGCCTAGTGCACCGTCACCGGGAAGCCGAAATTGTAATCGTCATCCAGCCGTTCGAGCGTCGGCTCAAGGACCGCGCCCTCCCCTGAGGTGAGATCAGGATGCCAAACGTCCATCGCTAAGGAGACGATGGAAGCTGCAGCCGTCGGCCTGCAGGCTGGCGAGCGTGACGGAGCCCTCTAGGCTCAAGCCTCACTCCTATTTCGATCTGGCGGCCATCCCGCCCTCCTACGAATAGCCGACGCTTTCCCTAGTCCGCAATCAGCGCAATGGGAAGTATGTCGAGGCGTTCCAAGAGTGCGGCGGAGACAATATATGTGCTCTCGATGAGTTTCCACACCAACCACACACTTTGAATGCGGTTGCACGCTGAGCACACACTTTTACGCAGGCTTGAATTTCGCACACGCCCAGCACGCACTTTGTCTCCGGAGCTACGCCCGTATGGGGATGCCGGGCCCGTAGTGCTTCCAAGCTTAACCGTGAATCCGGGTGTCGCAATGGACCAGATGTCGAATGCGTAGCGCCCTCGGAAACGCTGCCGTACACGAATTGACGCCCACCGGGTAGCGCATTTCCCGCCATGCTTCCAACGGGATGCGAGTTCCTGCCCAGCGCTACGATCGTGATTCGGTCTGTGCGATGAACCGTCGCGCCAAGCCGATCGACCTGCCTGCCCGAGCTCGACCTGTTTGCTCCATCGTGTAATTTGCTAGCCCCTCCGGAGGATGTGGTTGACGGAAACCATGTAACCTTCGGAAGATAGGCGTGCGAACGCCTCAAGAACCGCGGACCCATGCGTGCGTGGGTTCGCGGTTCCGTCCGTGCGACGTGCGGCCAGCATAAAAGCCGCAGTGCCGAAGGCAATTGCAGTAACGCCGAACACGTTGCTTGCTCCGATCGGCCAGGATAGGTAAACGAACGTCATGCCCGCCGCCGCCAGCCACGTCAACATGGTCTGCGCACGACCACGCCACACGACTCGCCTCGTGAGCTGCGCCGTATAGCAGCCGATGGCGATTGCGTCGAAGCAGGCGAAATACGCGTATAGGTACCCTCCATCGTCGCCTTGGTGAAAGTAACGATAGACAGGCCCGAGGACGATGCACGCGAGCCAGACAGCAACGAGCCGCACTTCCCGGCGAAACGCGAGGCAAAGCAGTGGAAATGAGAGGTAAAACATCTCCTCCACGGAAAGCGACCACAGCACGCCGAGCGCATAGTTTGTCCATCCGTGAGAACCGACGAGCACGTTCATCCAGAACGTCAACGAGGCCAGATTGACAAGCCAGAACGAAACCGGTGTGCCGGTCGGCGAATGATTCTGGAAAATGGCGATGCCGGCTCCTGCCAGCGCATTGACGACGGCCAACAACAGCAACAGGCACGGAACAATGCGCGCGATACGCAAGCCGTAAAACGCCCTGACATCGACCAGGCCGAGTTCAGACCAGCGACGCATTGCGTTCGCTGTGATCAGATAACCCGAGATCACGAAAAACATCGCGACTCCGTAGTTGCCGTTTCGCGCAACGGCCCGAACCGCCTCCCATCCGAATACGCGTGACAGAAAAGTGTCGTCGAGCCGATAGGCGATATTGAAGTGGTGAAACAGCACGAGCAGGATCGAGATGCCCCGGAGGTAATCGATCTTCCCGTTTCGCGTACCAGTGCAGTTCATGCTGCGTTAGTGGCCCACTGCAAGAGCGCCGCGCCCGCTTCGCGCAAAACGGCCTCGCGCGCGTCCATGCTGACGCCCGGCGCATCGTAGTAGACCGCGACGAGCAACGGCGCTTGCCCCGGCGGGCGCACGAGCGCATAGTCGTTGGTCTCCCTCTCGACGCTGGTTCCGGGCCGGTCGGCGGCTTGCCAACCGGCAGGCAACACGGCGCGAATCCGGTTGAGACCCGGCCTACAGTCGGTCATGCCACGTTCGAGTTGCACGCGCGAACTGGCACTCAACACATCACCGAGAAGAAGACGCTGCGCCGTGGTGGCGATAGCCCTCGGCGTAGTCGTGTCGAGCTCGCCGTCATAACGGTTCGAGTCGGGTTCGTCGCGGTCCGAGCGCGTAACGGTATCGCCAAGTCCGCGAGCGAAGCGGGTCAACGCCGCAGAGCCGCCGGCGCTGCGCATCAGCAGGATCGCGGCCGTGTTGTCGCTCTCCACCAGAACCGCCCTGCAGAGCGCGTCGATCGACATCGCACCGCGCGCGACGTTGGCCTTGGTCACAGGCGACGTGAAAATGAGGTCCTTTTCCGTGTAGTGGACGAGGCGATCGAGCTGCTCTGAGCCGCTATCGACTCGCGCCAGTATCTGCGCCGCGAGCATTCCCTTGAACGTGCTGCACATCAGGAAGCGTTCGTCGGCGCGATGGCTAAGCGTGCGTCCCGAGCCGGTATCGATGGCGAACACGCCGAGGCGGCCGCCATTCCTGTGCTCAATATCGGCGAGCGGCAATTCGGCTGCATGCAGCGCGGGAAAGACGCATGCCAGCGAGCAGCGGCAAACCAATCAACAGCTTTCGGCGCGTGATCGAGTGCCTCACGATGAAGTCCAGTTAGTCAGTGTGGAGAAAAACAATGAGCGCGGCGGACGTCACGCCAGCTCGCGGGCAAGCAGGAGACGACGGATGTTGATTGCGTCGCGCGCGGGGAACGCGGCTGGCCCGGCGTCCAGGAACACCATCGTCACGCTGTCCCGAGCCGGGCGCAGCCGCATGGTCAGGCAACGTCCGGCAGCGTCGGTGAAACCGGTTTTTGACAAGGCGATGTCCCAGCCCTTTTGCCCGACGAGCGGATTCGTGTTCTGGTATTCGACGAGCTTGCCGTCGATCGGCACAACGCTGCGAGGGTCGGTCGTGGCGCGCGCGATGGCCGGATAGCGAGCCGCCGCGCTCACCATGACCGAAACGTCCATTGTTGTCGACCGATTGAGCCGCGAAAGACCGGTTGGCTCGTCGATCGTCGTGTGCCTGAGGCGCAGTGCGACGATCTTGGCGTGCATCACGGCCTGGAACGCCGCGAAGCCGCCGGGGTACTGATGCGCCAGCGCATACGCGGCGCTGTCATTCGATGGCATCAGCGCGAGTTGCAACACCGCGTGGAGCGGCAGGCGCGTGCCGACCGGCAATCCTGTGAGGCTGGGTCGCAATGCTTCGTCGTCGCTGCCGTCTATGCCATCGCCACAGGCAAAGACATCCCTGTCGAGCTGCCGTTCTTTTCAAAGATCACCTTGAAAAATGCCTTGCTCTCCCTGCAGACGCTCGGGTTCAGGGTTGCCATCGCCCGAATCGAAGTTGACCCTGTCTTGCTCAACACGAAGAAATTCAAGACGGTTCGACCTCGACGCAGGCGTGGGTCGCCAGCGTCAGCCATGGCTCTGGTTTGATTGCGCGCCGCTCGCTAGCGTGGTCCCCTGCGACCCAATGCTCTCAACTTAAGCCTCGAAGGGCTTGTAAACGAGGCATGGCTCCGGTAAACTCGATCGCATAACTCACTGATAAATCAACGATATGAACTCAAATACCAGCGTCCTCAAGGCTTCTGGCTGAGTTCTCCGAATTCCTGTTCGATCCGGCGCTCGCCGATCGCGTGCGTCGTTCTCCCACCGCCTTTACCCGCAATCGCACACTGACCTTGCCGCGCATGGCCGCGCTGATGATGTCGGGCATGTGCGCCAGTGTGCAGGCCGAACTTGACGCGCTATTCGGCGCACTGGGAAGCCGCGGCGGGCGCACCCGCGCTGTCAGCGCACAGGCCTTCAGCAAGGCGCGACGGGGCGTGTCTGCCGAACTGTTCGAGCTGGCCCGCGCCCGCCTGATCTCGCTGGCCCAACCCCATATCGATTCGATGCGCTGGCACGGCCTGAGGCTGGTCGCCGCTGATGGCAGCCGCCTGCGTGTGGGCACGCGTCGCGGCCATGAACTGCGCGCCGATCACTACGCGTTTGCGCTATTCCTGCCGGGTTCCGAACTGACCCTGCACGCTGCACTTCATCCCGCCGACGGCGGCGAGCGGCAGATGCTGTTCGAAGCCCTCGATGTGCTGCAACCGCATACCGACCTGCTGCTGCTCGATCGCGGCTATATCGGCAACGCGATGGTGGCCGCGCTCGCACAGCGCGAAATCCCGTTCTGCATGCGCGTCGATGCGCGTAACTGGAAATGCGTCAGCGCCTTTGCCCGCAGCGGTAAAGCCGAGCGTGTGGTGACACTGGACGCGCCCGGCGAACTGGATGCCCGCGACTATGAACTGGCGCGTACGCCCACCACTGTTCGCCTGATCCGCGACGTCACGCCGGGCGGTCGCGTGCGGGTGCTGATGACCTCGCTGCTCGATGGCGGGCGTTATCCGGCGGCATCGTTCGGCGCGCTCTATCACCAGCGCTGGCGGGTCGAGGAAGCGTTCAAACGACTCAAGCACCGGCTGCGGCTGGAAGCCGTCACAGGCCTCGATTACCTGGCGTTACAGCAGGACTTCGGCGCAAAAATCCTCGCCGACAACCTGTTCACCCTGCTCAGCGATCTCGATGCGCCGCACGACGACAGACATGCCAGCCGTCCTAACCGGGTGTATGCACTGGGCGCACTCAAGCCCATCCTCGGCGCGTGTCTTCTGCGCATCCAGCGCTGCCTGGACGGCCTCGCCGGTGTGCTGGAAATGATCCGCCAGACCCGATGCCGGATACAGCCCTCACGCTCCTATCCAAGACCACCCCGAAAAGCCAAGCCCCACTTCCATCTCGCGTACAAACTTGCTTGATGCAGCGGAGCTTAAGTTGAGAGCATTGCCCTGCGACCCGCCACTCGGCGCGGGTCGACTAGCTGACGCATACATGTCCATGACCAGCCGGGTTCATTGGCCGGCGTCGTACGCCCATGCACTCGCGGCCCTGCCGCGGGAAGCGCTCGACCCGCTTGCGGCCTGGCGGCAATGGCCAAGGTCTCCCTGAGCGAGCCCAGCGCCGACGATCCTAATGCTGAGCTCGATCCAACCGTCGCAAAGTCCCGGCGCGAATCAACTCATGCTCCTCGTCGACCACAGCAGCGGTCGGCGTTATCCCTCCTTGCTCACAGTCTGAAACAAAGCGAGCGATCCCAGAATCGTCATTTGCACATAGACCTTGTATAGCCCTTTCCCTTTGCGGTGTCGCCATTTGACTCTCGTTCGCTCTCTTGTTGCCGTTCGCGAGATTATCCACTGACGCCTTATTTATCCCTTTAATTGCGTTTACAGCGAACGACAGATTGTCTTGATACAAGCGCATGATTCCGAGGCACGCTATGGCCCAAACCGTCGACGCCCCTACGGGTTCGCTCTCCCAACCAATTTCCCAAGTTAATTCTCAAATTGTCATGGCAGATTTATATTGTGACTATTTACTCAAATCGCATACTTTGACCAAGATTTACCAATTGATCAAACTAAATACGGAAGGCGCGATTGCTTTTGAACGCCGCGAATGGGAGTATAGCCGCTCGACAATAGAGTCGAAAATCAAAGAGACCATTGTTATGCCGAATGTATATGTGGAACCACTGCCCAAAGGCCGAGAAGGGCCGATCCAAGGATATGCTCTCGAATATGAGGGTGACCGTCCCGTGACCAGCACCACCTACAAGACGCAACAGGAAGCGATCGACGCGGCGAAGCGGCTCGGCCACAAGCCCCTCGTCGCTCATGTGCGCACGACAAACAAGGGCAAACCCGACCAATGGCGGCACGCCTAATCTGCGTCAAGCCCACTCCCAATGCCAGCCAGAGCGGCGCTTTTTCAGTGCTCTGGCTTCCCATGCAACTGCGGCGCCGGACAACCGAACCTCTCCGCAATGGCCTGGCGACTTCTATTGAGCGGAGGCACCATTCGCGCCACCGCTCTCGCCTCAATGCATTCCTGGGTTTGGCGACGCATGAAGTCTGCGTCGCGTTCGACCGTTATCCTTTCTGATAATAGCCGGTGATTGCACTGGGGTTGCCTGGTCCAATGCGGGGCAATGCTCTCAACTTAAGCTCCGCTGCATCAAGCAAGTTTGTACGCGAGATGGAAGTGGGGCTTGGCTTTTCGGGGTGGTCTTGGATAGGAGCGTGAGGGCTGTATCCGGCATCGGGTCTGGCGGATCATTTCCAGCACACCGGCGAGGCCGTCCAGGCAGCGCTGGATGCGCAGAAGACACGCGCCGAGGATGGGCTTGAGTGCGCCCAGTGCATACACCCGGTTAGGACGGCTGGCATGTCTGTCGTCGTGCGGCGCATCGAGATCGCTGAGCAGGGTGAACAGGTTGTCGGCGAGGATTTTTGCGCCGAAGTCCTGCTGTAACGCCAGGTAATCGAGGCCTGTGACGGCTTCCAGCCGCAGCCGGTGCTTGAGTCGTTTGAACGCTTCCTCGACCCGCCAGCGCTGGTGATAGAGCGCGCCGAACGATGCCGCCGGATAACGCCCGCCATCGAGCAGCGAGGTCATCAGCACCCGCACGCGACCGCCCGGCGTGACGTCGCGGATCAGGCGAACAGTGGTGGGCGTACGCGCCAGTTCATAGTCGCGGGCATCCAGTTCGCCGGGCGCGTCCAGTGTCACCACACGCTCGGCTTTACCGCTGCGGGCAAAGGCGCTGACGCATTTCCAGTTACGCGCATCGACGCGCATGCAGAACGGGATTTCGCGCTGTGCGAGCGCGGCCACCATCGCGTTGCCGATATAGCCGCGATCGAGCAGCAGCAGGTCGGTATGCGGTTGCAGCACATCGAGGGCTTCGAACAGCATCTGCCGCTCGCCGCCGTCGGCGGGATGAAGTGCAGCGTGCAGGGTCAGTTCGGAACCCGGCAGGAATAGCGCAAACGCGTAGTGATCGGCGCGCAGTTCATGGCCGCGACGCGTGCCCACACGCAGGCGGCTGCCATCAGCGGCGACCAGCCTCAGGCCGTGCCAGCGCATCGAATCGATATGGGGTTGGGCCAGCGAGATCAGGCGGGCGCGGGCCAGCTCGAACAGTTCGGCAGACACGCCCCGTCGCGCCTTGCTGAAGGCCTGTGCGCTGACAGCGCGGGTGCGCCCGCCGCGGCTTCCCAGTGCGCCGAATAGCGCGTCAAGTTCGGCCTGCACACTGGCGCACATGCCCGACATCATCAGCGCGGCCATGCGCGGCAAGGTCAGTGTGCGATTGCGGGTAAAGGCGGTGGGAGAACGACGCACGCGATCGGCGAGCGCCGGATCGAACAGGAATTCGGAGAACTCAGCCAGAAGCCTTGAGGACGCTGGTATTTGAGTTCATATCGTTGATTTATCAGTGAGTTATGCGATCGAGTTTACCGGAGCCATGCCTCGTTTACAAGCCCTTCGAGGCTTAAGTTGAGAGCATTGCATTGCGGGGGGCGTTAGGCGGGGACAAGTATTCGCGCTGGTCGCACACCTTGAATGCAGCCGACGCTGCAGCATCTCATTGAATATGCGATTTATATGAGACTGCGGAACATCGTCGACTTTCGCCCCGGACTTGTCGAAACAGAGATTGGCGCTCTCGTCCGCCATGTTGCCCCCGATTTCTTATGGTTTTAAATAGCGAAGCGATTCGCTCACATTATGTTTATGTGTTGCAGGGATCAGTTCTGCTCGGGTTCGCGCACGGTATCGGTGTGCCGCCGGTCATCTTCGGCGTGCAGATAGATGCCGGTTGTCTGGATCGACGCATGACGCATGTTCTTCTGGATGAAGCGCAGGTCCGTGCCTGCATCGGCCTGATGCGAAGCTGCACTGTGACGAAGCCAGTGCGTCGATGCACGTCGCAGCGTTTCAGCGCCGGCTACGTCGTCCGTTTCGAGCATATCGGCCGCGCGTCGAAACACTTCCTTGATGATCAGGTAGACCGCCGCCGGCGTCAGATGTCTGCACGGGTCACCCGCGACACTCATCACCGCGGCCGCCGTCTCATTCCCCGACGGCATCGGTGCCAATCCATGAAAAACCCGGTACCGCGCGAGGTCCGCCATCAGCGCGGCGCTCACCGGCACCTCCCCTTCGGTGCCGCCCTTCCCGACCACGTGCAGCCACCATTTGCTCCGGCGCTGATAGAAGTCTGCGGCTTTCGCATTTGCCGCTTCCGAGACCCGCAGCCCCGTGTGGTACAGCAGGCGGATGAGCCATCGGCTGCGCTCATAGTGCTGGTGATCGCGGGTCGTGATCCGCGGCCATTGCTCGACGCTGGCGAGCACGTGGTCCCACAGCGCGTGATCCAGATACCTCTCGACCCGCCGCGTGCGCCTCGCCGCTGCACCCGTCCGGCGGCGCAACGCGAGCGGATTGCCGGCCAGATAGCCGGCACTGACCAGATAAGACAGCAGACCCGACACGATCCCAAGCGCCTGATGCTGGCTGCGCTCGGACAAGGGCCCGTCGAACAGTCGTCGCGTGCCCCCGCGCCGCGGCCGGGTCGGATCGGCCCAGCTGCCGGTCGGCGCCGCGAGAAACTGCTCATAGAGCAGAAAGTCCTCGCGCGTCAGGCTCGAGAGTGGCTTGCCCAGCGCCTGGGTGGCCCACAGCAGCAGGCGCACCGCTTCCTTGCGATAGCTGCGCAATGTGTGCGGCGAACCCGCATATTCCGCGAGCCACAGGCGCACGGCCTCGACGTCGCTGTCAGCGGCGATCTGCCGATGCCCGCCGCGTGCGCGGTTGATACCGTCGCGCCCATCGAGGGCCGCCGGCAGCGCAATCGGCAGGACTGGCTCTCGCGACTCCGGGGTGGTGGCTGGCAGATTCATGGTGAGACGCGTTTTCGAATGGAGTTTTCGCAGCGTACACGATCAGCACTTGCGATTATGGGCGTTATCAGAAATTTTCGCGCATTATCGTTACAGTTATAATGTTATACGGCGATATACGATTATAATTTTCTCGCGAAACTCCCTCCTCCACGACTTTTCACGGTGAAACTCCGCCTATGAGCCGTATCAGTGATACCCGCATCCGCACCCGCGAAGCCGCCGCGCGACTCGTCACCTCCGGCCGGCTCGCGCATGAACTCACCGTCGACCTGATCTACGCGGAAATCCGCCAGGGCAGCCGCACCACCATCAATGACGAACTGAAACTGTGGAAGGACGAGCAGGCGCGCAACGACGCGCTCGCGGCAGTGCTGCCGCCGGCGGTCGCCAAGGCGATGCTGTCGGTGTGGGCGCTTGCGGTCGGGCACGGCGAACAGGTCTTTGCGCAACGTGGCGACGAACTTGAAGCGGAAGCAGCGGCAGCCATCACACGCGCCGGGGCACTCGAGACCGCCCATGCAGAACTTCAGGCCGAAGTTCGCACCGTTCGCGCCCAGCTTGACGACCAGCAGGCACGACTTGCTACGGCTCTGACAGAGCAGGCGCAGGCCCATGCCGGGCGTGATGCTGCTCTCGTGCAGGCCGAAGCTGCCGTGGCCGAACGGGACGCCATCCGCGCGCGATCGGAGCAGGCGCTGCGGGACCTGCAATCGGCGCATGCCCTCGAACTCGAAGCTTTGCGGACCACCCAGGCCGGGCATGAAGCGGCCTTGCGGGTGGAGGTCGACCAGGCGACGGCCCGGCTCGAGGGCGTCCAGAAACGCGTCATGCTGCAGACCGAGGTGGCACGTGACGCGCAGCGCCGGGCCGAGGCTGCGCTCTCCGAGATCCGGAAGCGCAATGAGCAGCTTGTCGGCGACGTCGAGCGGATATCGGCGGACGCCGCCGAACAAAGGCGCCTTGCCGAGCGGTATGAGAAGCTGCACGATCGCGTCACGCAGGAAGCCCGCGACCTGCGGTGCGAGCGTGATGGTCTGGCTCAGCAGGTTGCGTTGTTACAAGGGCAATTGACGGCCTGTGAAAAATCCCCGTCGGCCCGTCGAACCAAAGTTTCGCGTCCGCAAACCTGATCACGCGCGGGTCCGCGCCGCGCCACATGCCGCCACACCGCCCTGCCCGCTGAGAACATTAAAATATCCCGGCAAAGCAGTCATCAGGTCCTGTGCTTGTTTCCTGTTGCACCGAAGCAAATGTGATAGGGCGGCTGCGACCAAAGAAGGCGCCAAACGATATCCGATGCTGGCCGGCATGTGATGAAGGACGGCTGCGTGAGGCAAGCCTAGAACTCGCATGGAGATCACTTGCGGCCATCAAGGACATGAAGGTTGGCCAGATCTCCCTGCTCGACTCTCTGCATCCCCGCTGCCCACTCGTTTCTTAAAAAAACTGGACGGTCTGAATGCAATTTACCCGCTGTCATATGTGCGAAGCCGAGGGCACAACGACGGAGCATGTGCCTCCGCGTGCGCTATTTCCGGAGGCGAAAGATGTGCAGGGGGAAAACTATAGGATAGCCAACCCATATGCCCACTGCTGTCGTGATCGTGACGAGCGGCGCGATACGCACGTCGACCCGTAAAGGGGTGAGACAGGCGACATTGATTCCTGTCACGCTCCGCCAGGCATCAGACGTACGAACCTCGAAGGTCACGCGCAAAACATAAGTGTCCCAGGAACCCGTACATGTCCACCGGAAACGGCTGCTTCGACGACAAGTATCGGATGACGTGCAAGGTGGCGGTCATGCAACTGCGGCACTTCGCACGTCGAATTCCGTTAAAACATGTTGCGAATTCCAACCATGATACCGGTTTGATTCGCCCCGACTGGAGGCGTGGCGAGCCCTCCGGCACCAAGCGAGTATCGCGCGACGCGGCTGTTCGCCAAAAAGCCCAATTGGCCGTATACGGCTGTCGTCTTTGAAAGGAAGTACATTCCCCGAACTGAGGCTGTTGTAGCACGAGTATCGTGCTCCGCATTAACGATACGATAGACTCCACCGTCTATGAGGAACGCGGGGGTGATGCGATACGAGACCTCGAGATAAAACAGGTTGGAACGCAAGGTCGGCATGTCAAGACCGTCTGTACTGACACGGCGATTCACGTAGCCTGCCGCCAGGCGCACAACATCGAACACTTTTGCATACCCATTCGCGATCAACCTCGCGTCCCGGTCACCGCTGGTGGCGTTCTGGATCGCTGGTACCCCGTCAAGAAAACTTGCAGTAGCGCCTGGTCCGCCATGCTGCTCTTCATACGCCATGCCTACGCCAAAATTTGGTGCATCGTATTTCAGCATCACAGACCAGTCCTTGCATGCCCGATAGTCCCCCGGCAGGCTGCCTGCACAGATGCCCTGCCCGGGGCTATTACCTGTGCCAGTTGAGTCACGGCCAAATGAGTATGAACCGAACGCAGTCAGGCCAGCAAACGTGCCCCGATACACAACCGAGTTATCCGCCCGCGCATTTGACGTGTACGCATCTAACGTCCCTATCCCGTTGTACAGAGACGGCCCGATGAGTGAGTTCTCTAGCAGCACAAGATATGTCGCCGTGTATTGCCGACCAAAGGAAAGCATTCCGACCGGTCCACCGACTCCGACCCAGGCCTGTCGCCCGAACAGCCGACCGCCTTGGCCGAGATCTCCTCCCCGGAGATTAAAGCCGTTCTCCAGTTGAAACTGAGCGCGGTAGCCTCCACCAAGATCCTCGGTCCCCTTGAACCCAATACGAGAAGGCAGTGAACCCGTAATCGCAGGCATCCGCACCAGGCTATCACCCGCCGCATTTGCGTGCGTAACAAATTCGACTCCCGTATCGACGATACCGTATAACGTGACGCTATTCTGTGCGCGCGCGGTAGCGCAGGCGATACCTGCCGCACACAGCACGACAACTGATATCAATTTCATCGACGTCTCCTTTAATATATAAGTATTATTTTTAATAGATCAAATAAACTGAACTCCTATCCTCCTGCATGAGACCGAGAATCTGAGCGCCGTGATTCTCAGACTGCCTGGGAACACCCGCCACCATCAGAACAGCTGCGGCGCAACTATTGCCCAAAGGAAGAAGTGCCCCGAGAAAAGTGCCCCACCAGATATCCGGAAAGGTCATTTCCATTGGGTCGCATAGGGTCGTTGCCGTAGAGCGAATCCGCCGCAGCAATGTGCATGGAATCGCGTTTGACAGTTCGTCTCCAGTCCAGCTTTCTCCAGAAGCCGGTATCAATCAGACCCCACGACCACTGTGGGCTGGCAATTTATGAATTGATCACGGCAGGGCGATCAATGGCCTACGCCACGTAAAAGACCGTGCGGGTCGATGACGAATTTCTTCGGAACACCAGAATCGAATTCCGCGTATCCCCGAGGTGCGTCATCGAGTGAGATGACTTCAACGCCCACAACATCGGCAATCTTGATGCGGTCCCAGAGAATCGCCTGCATCAGTGCACGGTTGTACCTCATCACCGGCGTCTGACCGGTAAAAAAACTGTGCGACTTTGCCCAACCGAGGCCGAACCGGATGCTGAGCGATCCATGCCTGGCTGCCGGGTCTGCCGCCCCTGGATCTTCTGTGACATACAAACCCGGAATACCGATTCTGCCAGCAGGGCGCGTAATTTCCATCAACGAATTTAATACGGTTGCCGGTGCTTCGTGTTGAGCTCCCTGGTGACCGTGGCCACGAGCTTCGAAGCCTACGGCGTCAATTGCGCAATCTACCTCTGGTCTACCGAGAATCAATGCAACCTGATCAGCCAGACTGTCGTCAGTCGAGAGGTCGACAGTATGAAAGCCGTGTTTTCGAGCATGTGCAAGGCGTACAGGATTCACGTCGCCCACAATCACCACAGCGGCACCAAGGAGTAGTGCCGAGCTGGCAGCCGCGAGCCCCACCGGGCCTGCGCCAGCAACATAGACGGTGCAACCAGGACCGACGCCAGCCGTGAGCGCACCGTGATAACCTGTTGGCAAAATATCGGAGAGGCAGGTCAGATCGCGGATTTTCTCCATCGCCTGCGCCTTGTCCGGAAAACGCAGCAGGTTAAAGTCCGCATACGGGACCATCACGTATTCAGCCTGCCCCCCAACCCATCCGCCCATATCTACATATCCGTAGGCCCCGCCTGCACGCGACGGATTGGCGGTAAGGCACACCCCGGTGTCCTGCTCCTTGCAGGCTCTGCATCGGCCGCATGCAACGTTGAAGGGTACCGAAACGAGGTCCCCTCTCTTTATCGTTTCGACGTCCCGCCCTAACTCAATTACCTCCCCGGTAATTTCATGGCCAAGAATGAGTCCCTCCGGTGCCGTAGTGCGTCCACGTACCATGTGCTGGTCCGAACCGCAAATATTGGTTGAGACGACCCTGAGAATTACGCCGTGGTCGATACGTCTGCCACGGGGATCCTCGAGCTTCGGATACGAAATCGACTGGACCTCAACGAGTCCCTGCCGAACATAAGCAACCCCTCGATTCGATGACACGATCGTTCCCTCCTGTTAGAGACTGCAACGCGACATACGGGCATAGATCCTTCATGCTGTCTTGACAGCGGCAAAGCTACTGCGCTCAAAACCGGTGCTTGGTGTGCGGTTCCGGTTTGCATCAGAAAGGGGCGTACATAAATGGGCGCCGCGTTAAACAGCCAACCATCGGCTCACGCCCAGATCTTTTCGAGCAATCGTTATCTTTGATACTGCCCATAAGGTTATCGGACGACCCTTCCACTTCATCTTCGCTTCCTCTACTGACATTCATGTATGAATTTTGCATACCTAATTATAGCAATTTATCTATTTTCAATATCGCAAAGAAAAATACGCTTTCCAAAACGATTTAGCGCAAACAGAACCTTACGCCGCGATACTGCGGCGCCCTCTTGCTGCTCGACGGTGATCGACTACTTTTTTTGCTCTCCGAAAATCGGCGTTGTTTTCAATCTCCCGCAAACTGGCGAGATGAGGTTTCGGCGCCTTCCCACCGATGTCGGAGGATCGATTACGTACCCGTGGCAAATGCACCTACTCCACGTTTACATCCAGGCCTTGCATCCATGACATTTCCCCAGTGTTGGAGGTTGTCTAATTCAGGGTATCTATTCAATAGTGCACGGGCGCTATTGAAAATCGGATAAAGCGCCAGATCTGCGATCGATAGCTCACCGCACAAGAACCCAGATACTGCCAATTGTCGGTCTATGTCCCTGAAGACCCTCAGGACGCGCTGCTCATAGAAGCCTGTTATCGACGGAGCCTTCTCCGGGATCAGATGCGTAACCGCGTAAAGCGTCGAGTGCGCCATTGCAACATCGGTCCCGACGAAGAAAAGCCATTCAAGCACTATGTCTCGCGCCTCCTTCTCCGCAGGGATAAACGCACCACACTTGTCGGCAAGATACGCACCGATGGACCAACTCTGCCACAGCACTCGCGGCGTCTTGGCCGCCCCAAGATCGACAAGCACGGGCACACGAGCTCGCGGATTCAGAGCCAAAAGTTCTGGCGTCGATGCGCCTCCCTCCAACAAGTTGATAACTCTTAACTCGTACGGAACCGCCATCTCTTCCATAAACACCACCGCCCGATGTCCGTTTGGCGAGTCCGCAGCGTAGAGAATCATTTTTCTGTCCATACGTAGTCCTACGTAAACAATAGCATTTCGAAATACAGTGGACGTTCAGCGCCATCGACCACTGATGACGAAGATCGATCCCGACAGAACCGCACAACATCAGTTTCGACCACGTGCGTCGGATTGCCCACATTCACCTGTCGCAGGGATCGACAAGCCTTCGCTCGAAACTTAACTCAATCGTCCGCCACAATCTTGACTGTCAGACCATTCAGCTCACTGCTGAACGGGATCTGGCAGGCCAAGCGGGAAGTGCTCTCGCGGCGATTGGAACCGTCGAGTAAATCGTCCTCAATGTCACCCAGCGGCGGAAGTACTTCGAGGTATTCGCGATCTATGTAGACATGGCATGTGCCGCATGAGCAGCAGCCACCGCACAACGCCAGTAACTCGTCGATCCCATTGTTACGGATAATCTCCATTACCGACAGGCCTTCCTCTGCCTCAATAGTGCGCCTTATACCTTCCCTGTTAATGACCGATAGCTTCGGCATGAAACGATACCCGTTGTGTGACGAGCCGTGCGATGAGCACGGCTACGCTTATCTTCAAAAAAATCGGCAAAGGAAAGCCTGTTTAACGGGCAGCCTTGGACGACCGGTCACCCATACAGCGCTGCGCAGGTTGCTTCGCACTGCCAACATCTACGCCAGGCGGAATGTTCAGAACAAGATTCATACCTTACGCGTTCACCGGCGGTTTGTTTTCCTCAGCGATCGCCCGGTCGATCAGCATGCGAGACCGTACCCCACCCGCGTCAATATTCAGCTTTAACAGCTTGCGATCGGGATAACGGACAACATTTCTCTGCTGCTGCTCAAGCACTTCGACGTCTTCGCCGAAGATCGTCGCCTGTCGATCCCGTATGGAAGTTGTGAGCTCATCATCGTCCAGGCAGAATGACCGCGCGAACCCCCAGAAATACCAATTGCTGGTCTCGGTCTCTGGCGTGATGAAGTCAACGACAATACTCGAAACCTTCACCGAAGAGTCCGCGTTGTAACCACCATGCCCAGCCAGTGCCATCCCGACCTCCAGAATCACATGGCTGGGTAGGGAAAAGTGGCAAATCTGCCATCTGTCGACCAACTGATCGTCCGGCAGGCCATGTTGACGCATAAGCGACTGCCACAGAGGCGGAGCCGGTACGTTTCCCATGAGGCGAGTGGTGACGACCTCATCGCCTACCATTTCGGTCTTGCATGGCGTCTCGTCGATCTCCTTCTGCCCGATGCTCGTGCGGTGCACATAGGTCTCGTGAGTGAGATCCATGAGATTGTCGACCAGGAGACGATAGTCGCATTGCACATGAAAGAGCCCTCCGGCATAACGCCACTCCGGGCTGTCGGCCCATTCCAACCGGGGCAGCAGTTCGGGCGACGCCTGTGAAGCGTCACCCGGCCAAAGCCAGATAAATCCGTGGCGCTCAATCACGGGGAAAGATCGAACCTGCGGAAAGCCGCCAACCCGCTGCCCCGGCATGCACGCGACTTTGCCTGTGCAGCCAACCGCAAGCCCATGATAGCCGCAGACAAGCGTATCGCCGCGCACGAATCCCAACGAAAGTGCTGCACCGCGATGCGGACAGAAATCGTCGAGGGCCGCTACCTCTCCCGCGTCGTTGCGAAACAGCACGATCTGTTGACCGCAGATCTGTCGACCTAGTGGCTTGCCGCTGACCTCATCCGCAGTCGCGGCAACGTACCATGTGTTCGTTGGCCAAAGAGATGTTGCAGGTAGGTTCATGATTGATCGTCTCCGATTGAGAGTACGTGCCCATAGCGGACGCCGTACGAGAAAACTAAACGTTTTTTCTGTCAAGGCGGCTCAACTGCACATGAATACACTAATTCAATCGTTCCATATGCCAACCAGCCAAGACATACGCGACTTACAGGGCACTCCAATGAACATCGACAGGGCTCCGGAATGTGCCTCATCGATTGCTCATTTCCGGCCATGGCACATTTATCCGAGCGGCTCGCCGTTCACACTGTACTGGTAAGAGGTATCGTGACATCAGCCAGTTGCAACGGATCGATCTTCGCCCGCCCGGCCACTAGCGCCTTGCCCCGCACATAATCCTTGGCAGCATTCACGCAATCGAGCGCGATTACGCTGCCCTCCTTAAGATAAATAATTGAAAAGCTGCGGCTAAGGATGTCGCCACGTACGACTGTTGCGTCGTGCCCAATTGACAGACCGACAGTCTGCAATTTCAAATCGTATTGACTGGACCAGAACCATGGCACCGAATCATACGGTCGCGGATCGCCCGTGATGGCGTACGCCACAACGGTGGCAAGATCGTTCGCGTTCTGCACGGATTCCAGTCTGATCGGTGATCCGTGCGCATACTTATTTATATGAAGGGCACAGTCTCCGACTACATAGATATCTGGCAATGACGTGCGTCCATGTTCATCGATCGGCACACCGTTGGCGGAGCCTAGACCCGCCTCTCGCAACGGCTCAACTGACGGCGTAATCCCAATTCCCACGATCACCATGTCGGCTGGGACCACTTCTCCGCCAGCCAGCCTCACGCCATTGGCCCGGCCCTCTTGCCCCTCTATGCATTCGACGACGGTATTCAGCCGTATATCGACACCATGGGCGCGATGCTGGGCTTCATAAAATCGGGACAACTGCTCGCCTGCCACCCGCGCGAGCACACGTTCCATTGCTTCGAGGACCGTGACGCGCTTGCCCATTCGAGTGAGCACAGCAGCCGCCTCCAGTCCGATGTATCCGCCGCCGATAACCGTAACGCTTCGCGCCACCGTCAACTCTGAGATCATTCGGTCTACATCAGCGCGAGTACGCACAGAATGAACGCCGGAAAGATGATGGCCAGAACAGCCTAGCCGCCGCGCGCGCCCTCCCGCTGCCCATATAAGGCGGCCATATCCGACCGTCTCACCGTCTTCTGTTACGACCCAGTGCGCCTCCGGATTAACCGATACCACCCTTCTGGATGCCAGCATCGTTACGCCCTTCTCCTCCCAGAACGGGGCTGGCCGAATAAGCAGGCGGTCAAACTGCTTCTCGCTGGCAAGATATTCCTTGGATAGCGGAGGGCGTTCATAGGGGAGTTCCGCCTCCTCCCCGATTATGGCAATGGTTCCCTCAAACTTCCGCTGCCTGAGCGAGATTGCAGCCTGCGCACCACTATGTCCGGCGCCGACAATCAGTACGTCGTATCGGTTAATCACAATGATCCTTCCATCCTGCATTGCACGTGAACAACTACCGAGAGACTGCAGCCCGGCACGGGCCAATCACATCCTGTCGCGCAGCGCCTCGGTGTCTGCCCGGGGCCGCCCCGAAGGGCAAGCCAACGGATGTTACGCACCGGTTGCAAGTACCGACCGCTCCATCCTTACCCCGCTTTCGTTTTTTAGCATCGTGTCCAGCCTCCGTCGTACACGGACCGCAGCGTGGTCAATCTTCAGTGACAGAGGTCGCAACTCGAACAATTCGCGATTGTCCATTCGGTCCTGAATAGCTGCAATCATCGATCCATCCTCGCTCGCGAAGATATGGTCACGAATGCGCCCATACTCTTTGTTGAATGCATCATCCTCCATGCGGAAGTTGCGCATGGTGGAATAGAAGTAATGACTCGTACTTCGGGTTTCGGGCGTCATGATGTGGGCGCCGACCGTCTTGGAAAAGTCCCTTTCAGCAGAACCGACCTGACCAAAGGCGCTCGTCAACTTCATTGTGCCCGGTGGATGCCACGTCACTTCGGTAAAGCGGTCAAGCATGGCGTCAGCAGGAAAAGAGCCCAGGCGGATGTGAAACGGCGAGGCTGGAACACCGCTATTGCTCCATCGCACAGTGAGGCCATCTTTGTCCTCGTGCACCTCCTGTCGCGTACCGACGATGGATCCCCCTCCGAGCGTGTTCGCATGGAGAAAATCTACGTGGCTCAGATCAAGAATGTTGTCTACACAGAGTCGATAATCCCCTTTACATTGAAGATAACCAAAGCTGATGGCCGTCGGAATTTCTATATCCTGGAAAGAAAAATCCGGAACGCTATCGATATCCGCCAAAGTCGGATCACTCAGCCAGACCCACATAGCCCGGTAACGCTCGACGACCGGGAACGACTGTACCTTCATAGCGCGAGTTATCGGCCCATGCGGATTGCGCACACATGCCCCGGAACCATCGAAAGTTAGTCCGTGATAGCCACATTCAATCACGCCGTCCTGTAGCTTTCCACAACTCAACGGAGCGAAGCGGTGCGGACACATGTCTAATACCGCGTGGACTGCCTCTCCGCTCCGAAAGAACAGGATTGGCAGATCACAGATTCGACGAACCAACTTCGCACCGTCTTCGAGTTCATTCGACCACGCAGCCATATACCAGCAATTTTCCACGAACCTCATCTCTGCCTCCATTTTGTTTTTTAGCCAACCCCATCTGTACGCAGTTCCCTCCCGGCGCGACGCGACGTCTCCCGCCTCTCGTTCTTCAGAGACGGCGCAGCGGCTAAGGGCTGTCCGTTTCCGGTCTATTCACTCTCACGACCGTCCAGCGGAGTCACGTTTTCGTCAACCAGGTTGGCCTCGACCTTTCTGAGTAATGTCAGCAGAAAGTAGATCTCCGCTTTCGACAAACCGCGCGTCGCCCTTTGAACGACTGCTCGCGCTTCTGGAAGCAGCACCTGCTTGAGTTGCTGGCCGCGTGCCGTCAGCTTGAGACGGTTTTTCCTGAGATCGTGCGATGCACGTTCTCTCAAGAGAAGACCATCCCTGACCATTCGATCGATGGTGCTCGTGACGGTCGCCTCCTCAATCGCCATGAGCCGACTGAGATCCCTCTGGGTAAGCGTCTCGTCCGCCCAAAGGAACAACAGAAAGGGCCATTGACCGATCGGTACATTGTGCCGGCGAAGCTTGTCGGCGAGCGCGCGGTCGAAGAGACGCGCCGTCACCACCGCCACGTGGGCAACGCTTTCTCCAATGACGAACGTCGCCGGTTCGACGCCCTCCGCATGAGAAACTTTGGGCGAGGTGAGAACCACGTTCACTTCCTCCCCGATGGCGCAAGACGTCGACCGGCCCACCGAATCAGATTGAGCCGAATCGCGTGGCATATCCTTCGTTGATACTCTCTTCATTTCCGCCTTTACTAAATGACTCAATTAGCACGAGAACAACCAGATTAACTCTCCCGACATGCAAACACCAAGCAAGTGGCGTCACCAAGATGGCCGGAACGATCAGGGCCGACCCTAGCTCACTGCGGGAGCCGCTCCCGCTCGAAGCCTGCCACTCGCTTATAACGGCTTTGCCATTCGTCAAGTTCACCGCGCGATATGACATCGCTGATCTGCTCAAACGGCTGGCCACCTGTCCGCTCCTCAACGATGCGGAGAATTTCGTCAGGAGAGCGATTCCTGTTCGTCAGAACGATGTCGGCGGTCGCCGGCAATCTGGTCGCTTCGTATTCTTTTAACGCTATCAACGGCTCTTTCGTGGCAAGAAGTTCTGCGAGCAGCCGGGCATCAAGGATGGCCTGTGCAGCGCCGTTCGAACCACGTGGCAACATCGGATGTGCGGCGTCTCCGAGCAACGTAACTCGGCCCCGCGTCCAGAACGGCAGGGGATTTCGGTCCACCATTGGGTACTGCAAAACTTCATCAGTCGCACGGAGCATTGAGGCGATGTCAAGCCATTCGAAGCGCCAATCGACAAACGGCTCAATGCATGCTTCGATGCTGACCTGCCGGTTCCAGTCACGCACACCGTCGTTAGGCTTCTTGACCTCGATTACCCAATTGATTAATTGTTTTCCTTCCGCATCTATGGAATTCCGAATCGGGTAAACAACAAGCTTTCCAGTGTCATATGTCCCGACGTAGGCCATGGTGGCCCCATCCAGAAACGGCTTCCACCGTGTGACACCGCGAAAGCAGGTTGTGCCGTGATCAATCGGAGCGGAATCGTCGGGATGGAATTGCTTGCGGACAACAGAATGGATGCCGTCACAGGCGATGACAACCGAGCCCTCTTCCGACGGTAGAGCTGCGCCCGATGGGTCAGCAAAATTCACCCTGACACGTTCAGGGTCCTGCTCGACCGAACGACATACCCGTCCGAGGCGCACTGCTTCGTCCCCGAGTCTTTCCCGCGCCGCGGACAGCAGGACTTCGTGCAAGTCGGCCCGGTGAATCGAGATCTGTGGGACGTCATAGCCCGCAAAGCGTCCTCGGGGCTCGCCGTCAACGAACTGACCATGGTGCGTATAGAAGTGGACTTCACTCGTCTCAACGCCCCTTTCAAGCAGACGGTCGAGCAGTTCCAACTCACTAAATGCTGTTGTCGCGTGGGGCAACAGATTGAGGCCGGCCCCTAATGGCCTGATTGCCGGCGCCGCCTCAAAAACTTCGCACGAGATTTTCGCCTTGTGCAGGAAGAGCGCCAGCGTAAGCCCTCCGATTCCTGCCCCAACGATCACTACCTTCATTCGATTGCTCCTTTTTATTGACTTCTTGCCAGGGTCGGTCACCCGTCAACTGCGTCCGTGGCTGTTTCCTCACGTAAAAGCTCAAGTCGTCGATAGAGCTCGCGGTCGGTCATCGTGAAGATGTGCGCCCGGTCCGTTTCCGCCCGGTGACTCGCCCACGTCCAGTGGGGAATCGTGAAGATGTCATTCTTCTTCCATGAGAACGTCGAGTCCCCAATTTGTGAAGCCCCCTCGCCGTCAAGCACGACACAGATCGCATTGTTGGTGCTCCGCCGCCGCAGTGTCTGCCTCCCGGCGGATAGCCGGAGCATAAAGCAGTCAATTGTCGGCATAACCGCCTGCCCCGTCTGCGGATGCACGTACCGCATAAGGACATGTCCGTCCGCCGAAGGCTCTAGCCGATCCAGCATCGCCGCAGTCGCCTTCCACGGGTAATGGATCCGCGGCGAATGAGGAACAACGGGCATCGTCTGGTCCGAACCGACAAGGCCGTGATCGACCCATCGCCAGCGCTCCGCGAGACGAGAAGCAAATCCGAGAAAGTCCTGCGGCGCGTGAGGCTCCAGGAAGCCTGCATCGAGGGCGTAGCGCACAAACGGCACGTCGAGGCCATCAAACCAGATAACCCGCTTCGACGTCGTATTGTCGTGAGCGTGCCACGTCCAGTTCGGCGTCAGTATCAGGTCTCCATGACTCATTTCAAACTGCTCGCCATCGACGGACGTATAACCCCCATCCGCATCAAGGATCATGCGGATCGCCGACATCGTATGCCGATGCTCATCGGCCTTCTCACCCGGATTGAGGATCTGGATCGCACCGATCAAATTACGCGTCGTCTGAATTTGCGGCGCAAAAGCCGGATTCGCGAGAACAAGAACTCGCCTTTCAGCGTCCTCCATACTGACATCCTCAGCTGCCCTCGCAATCGCCTCCTGAAGTTCACTCCATCTCCAGGTCACTGCCTGCTCCGCGCTGTCGGGCTGACGCGAACCTAGCTCGCGGTAATGCACCCACAACGGCTTGACTCTCGCCTGCGACATCGCCCGTTCGAGACCGTACGACGTATTTTCATTCACCGAGACCATGCGCACTTCCTCCTTGCATATAAACTTAGCAAGTTAAGTTAATTACGGTAAATTAGGGTGAACCCCACCTCCGAATATCTCGCCACATCTTTAGGCAGAAAATTCGGGTTTACACCGTAGAAACACGGTATTTTTGGAAATAATCAGGAAACACACCTTTACTCGACCGGAGCACGACGGGGTGTCATTGACATCCATCTTGAGCTATATTACCTTAGCAACCTAAGTTATAGCTTGGGCGAGCAAGGGTTCTTTCGGTAGCGTGAGCTCCGTCCAGCACAAAGCGAAATCGCTCTTTCGGCCTTGGCCTCGTCTCCGTCCAGTCGTATGCCCGCTTGCTTCGCTCGGGTCTTGCTTGATAGATACGAGATAACCTTTCGCCTTCGGGCCGCGATCAGGGAAGTAAGAGTTTTTTGAAAGAGGTGTGCACATGCGTCTATGTCGTTTTGGAAACAACCGTGTTGGGCTGATTCGGGGCGACCACGTATTCGACGTCACCAAAGTGCTTGAGCGGTTACCGAGCCATCGCTATCCACTTCCGACTCATGACCCGTTCATCGAACAACTCGCCGAATTGTGGCCTCATATGGAGCGGGAAGCGCGAAATCTTGATGGCATTCCTCTCGCCGAGATACGGACAGCGAGTCCGGTTGCGAACCCGTCAAAGATAGTCGCGGCTCCGGTCAACTACAGGGCACACGTCAAAGAGGCCCTCGAAGATCCCGGCATTCATCACAATAATCAGATTGGTGCCATCGAAGAAGTGGGGCTATTCCTCAAGGCGACCAGTTCGTTGATTGGCGCGTCGGACGCAATCAGAATCCGGCATCCGCAGCGGCGGACTGATCATGAGATTGAATTGGGGGTTGTGATAGGCACAATTGCCGACCGAGTCTCGCGAGAGCACGCCATCGGGCATGTCGCCGGATATTGCATTGGACTGGATATCACCGTTCGTGGGCCAGAAGAACGAAGTCTGCGAAAGTCCATCGACACGTATACGGTGCTCGGTCCGTGCCTGGTAACTGCGGACGAGCTGACCGACCCGTCCGCGTTGGAATTGGAGCTTTATGTGAATGGTCAGCTTCGACAGAAAGCGAACACAAGCGATCTCATTCTCGATGTGCCGGCGCTCATTGCGTTCGCATCAAGCTTCTACACCCTACTACCGGGAGACGTCCTGCTCACCGGAACTCCTGCCGGAGTCGGCCCAATCAAGGCCGGTGATGTTCTCCGGTCAGTCATACCGGGAATTGGCGAGATGGTCACGCGAGTCGAAGGGGCTGGGCCGGACCATGGTTCGAAACAACTTTCTGAGACTGTGGGCACGACCCGCTAGAAGAGCACTACGTGGGTTCAACCTGAGAATCACCGATTTCCGTGTCGTCGCGAAGCGCACCGTTAGCGGCAAGTTTTTTGCTTTTACCGTTGCATGTCCACGCTATAACGCATGACATCCATGAGTGGTGGACTTGATCAGCATTGCCTTTATGCGATTTCAGCGAGACGCATCGGACCGTGGCGCGTCTGACGCTATTGCCGTTGACGGTGTATGCGCGAGTTGTAGAGACCACGTGATATGTCGGATGACACTGCCCTCGCCTTCTGCCCCCGTAACCTTCGAAGATCACGACGAGCCCATGACCCGCGCCTCCCCCCTTGATGGGCGCCCTTTGGCGATTTCGAGTCTTCGTGACAGGCGTCGATGAGCTGTTCGCGGCAAACGGGCGCAAAAGGGGCCGCGATTGACAGTTTGCGCAGCGCCCGGCCGCATCCTTCACGATGTCCACGCGTTCGCCGCGTCCTTTTCCACCTGCCGTCATTAGGCACGCGTTATGAACGCGCTGTGCGAAGATAAGTGGACGTCATCACCTGCGCTACGCCCCTTTGGCTACGAATTCTATCTGACCTCGATTGAGACGGACCACTCCTGCCTCCTGCAGACGGCTAAGCGCATTGGTGACGGAGACTCGGGTGCGCCCTGTCGCGTCGGCCAGATCCTGGTGAGTCATCCTCACGACATGGGCACCGGTTTCATCGCTTGCGTTTGACAGCGCTTCGAGCAGGTCAGCGAGCTGACAAACCGTGTCTTTGAACGTCGCATATTCGAGTTGCTCAATCGCGATCGTAAACTTCCGGTGCGCGATCTGGAGAGCGCTCATCATGAGCCGCGGATTGTTTGTGAGCGCCTCCCGGAAATTCCGGTGAGGGACCTTCACGACTTCGCACTGCCCGGTAGCGAATACGCCCAACCCCGCACAAATCTCGTCGCGGTTACCAAAAACCATTGAGTCGCCAAACACACAGCCCGAGGAGGCGTAATAGAGAAGCCTCTCGCTACCCTTGGTGCTCAATAGCGACACCCGCACTGTACCGGACCGTACGATCAATACATACTCTTGCGTCGCTGACGGATCGCAAAGGAGCTTTCCCTCCTCGTAGGCATGGCCACGGTAGTCGTGAAAATGCTCGACGAGTTCTTTGCGGTCGACGCGAAGGAACGGCTTCATGTTATGTCTCCCAGCTCCGTCAGGAAAGTAGCCTGGCAGCCCACCTGCCAACTGTCACTAATTTTCTGGTGGATCGCCCAATCCTAGCGCCAATCAGCCAGAAGAGAAACCAACGTTTACACGGGGGCAAACTCCGACGCATCTGTCAAGTCGTTTACCGACGCGCCTCGACCTCGTTCAGTAATCTGTACTCCATCAGAGGTCCAGCTCATTGGAGAGAACATGAAGAGCGCTTTCGATTTGGTCATTCGCGGCGGCACCGTCGTCGATGGCAGTGGTGAAGAACTGTTTGAAGCCGACGTTGCCATTTCTGACGGCCGGATCGTCGAGGTTGGGAAGGTTACCGGGCGAGGCCGCGACGAGTTTGACGCCAGAAACAAGCTGGTGACCCCGGGTTTCGTCGACATCCATACACATTACGACGGGCAGATAACATGGACCGATTCCTTGACCCCATCGTCTCTCCACGGCACGACTACCGTCGTCATGGGTAACTGCGGCGTCGGCTTCGCACCGTGCCGCCCGGACCATCATGACTTGCTCATCGAGGTCATGGAAGGGGTCGAAGACATCCCGGGTATCGTCATGGCTGAGGGTGTACCCTGGAAATGGGAACGCTTCCCGGAATACCTGAATTTCCTCGCGGGAAAGAAGTCGGACGTCGATTTCGCGACGCAAGTGCCCCACGGTCCGGTTCGCGTTTATGTGATGGGTAGCCGCGGCGCAGCCCGTGAACCTGCAACACTCCAAGACATGCAGGCGATGACCAAGATCGTGAAGGAAGCGGTAGAAGCCGGCGCGCTCGGATTTTCAACCGCCCGAACGATGATTCACCGCCTGCGTGACGGCAGGCTCGCGCCGACGATCACGGCCGGCGAGGAAGAATTGCACGCGATCGCCATGGGCCTGAAAGAAATTGGTAAAGGCCATTTGCAGATGGTCGACGACTTTGCTGATACGACCGCCGACGCGTCGACCGAGTTCGAAATGTGGCGTCGTATCGTGACTGCCTCGGGACGCCCCTTGTCCTTCAATCTCGTGCAATCGCATTCGGCGCCGGATCGCTGGAAGCACATCCTGTCGAAAGTCCGCGGAGCTAACGAGGCGGGTCTTTCGATCAAGGCCCAGGTGTCGTGCCGTCCGATCGGCATCTTCCTCGGACTTGACATGTCCTCGCATCCGTTCATGAATTCGCCGAGCTACCAGGCTATTGCGCATTTGCCGCTGGCTGCACGCGTCGCTGAAATGCGCCGCCCGGAGGTGCGAGCGAGGCTTCTCTCGGAGAAGCCGGAAGGGATGAGCGCCGAATGGCAAGGTTTGTTCTGCAATGCCGCCGAAATGGTCGAATTCGCCGCCCCACTCGACTATTTCCCGGCCGCCCAGGAGAAGCTAACGGTCCGTGCAGCCGCGATGGGCATCACGTCTCTCGAGCTTGCCTACGACATCCTGCTCAAAAACGACGGTCAGGGCATGCTGCATCATGCTGTCGTCAACTACGCAACGAACGACAACACCGTCGCCCGAGCGATGATGGCGCACCCGGATACTCTGATCGGCTTGGGCGACGGCGGCGCGCACCTCGGTATGATCTGCGACGCGAGCATCCCGACGCACCTGCTCGAATACTGGACACGCGATCTGCCGGCGGACCAACGGATCGAACTGCCGTGGGCTATCTCTGCGCTCACGCGAAGAAACGCAGAGTTTATTGGCTTGCGCGATCGTGGGCTCGTTGCCGCAGGCATGAAGGCAGATCTTAACGTCCTCGACTACGACGCCTTGCATTTGTACCCGCCTCAAATCGTTGCCGATCTGCCGGCCGGCGGAAAGCGCCTGACCCAGAGCGCGGATGGATATTCCGCGACGATCCTCAGCGGTGTCACCACTCAGGTGAACGGCGTGTCGACGGGCGCTCTCCCCGGTGGTCTAATCCGCGGAGAACGGCTGGACCCTCGCACGCGCTGAGTCGTCGCACCGAGCATGGAAAAGTCGGAACTCGCGTCGCCACAAGGCGGCGCGACTTAAAATTAAAGGAGACATGATGCAAGCGCCCGGTACGCTCAGCGAGTTCGCATCCAACTCGCTCGATCCCGTCATCTACGCAAAGATATTGCGACGGCTATTGCCCCTGATGATGGTGATGTTCTTTGTCAATACGCTCGATCGCGTCAACGTTGCGTTCGCAGCCCTGCAAATGAACATGGACCTCGGATTTAGTCCCCTTGTCTATGGTTGGGGCGCCGGCATCTTCTTTCTCGGGTACTTCCTTTTTGAGGTCCCAAGTAACTTGATCATGACCAAAGTGGGGCCGCGACTCTGGATCGCGAGGATCATGATCACCTGGGGGATTCTCTCCTGTGCGACCGCGTTCGTAAAAAGCGCTCATAGCTTCTACATCCTTCGCTTTTTGCTGGGCATCGCGGAAGCAGGTTTCACCCCGGGATGACCTTCTACCTCAGCCTCTGGTTACCCAAGCGGTACGTTGCTCGAACCTGCGGAATCTTCTTTATTGCCGTCCCTCTCACGACCGTGATCGGTGCCCCACTGTCCACCTCCATTCTCCAGCTTGGCGGAGCAGCCGGACTGCGCGGATGGCAATGGCTGTTCCTGATTGAAGGGGTACCAGCGATTTTACTCGCCGTCGCTGCACTATTTTATCTTACGGACCGGCCGAAAGACGCGGCGTGGCTATCCGAGGCGCAACGAAACTCGCTAACGCGCATCCTCGGCGGTGAGCACGCCTCGATCGAGCGTCATACCAACCGCCACACGATCGGGCAGGCGCTGTGCAACCCGCGTGTCCTGCAACTCTGCGTAGTTTACTTCTGCATCGTGGTCGGCTTGTACGGCGTCGGATTCTGGATTCCGCAGATCGTGCGACAGACCGGTCTTACGACGATGCAGACTGGTTACGTCGCAGCCATACCTTATGTTTTCGCTTCGCTGGGCTGCAGCTTGTGGGGACGTCATTCCGATCTGAAAGGCGAGCGCCGTTGGCACCTGATCGGCGCGGCCACACTTGCTGCGGTCGGATTGGCGGCGAGCGGGACGGTCGGTCAACCCGTCGTGGCAATAGCAGCGCTCTGCGTCGCAGCCGCCGGCATTTATGCTGTGCTCCCGGTCTTCTGGTCTTTCCCGCTTTCCATCCTCACCGGCAGCGGGGCGGCTGCGGGCATTGCGCTTATTAACTCAGTGGGGAACCTTGGTGGCTTCGTGGGCCCCTATGCCGTAGGGTGGCTCAAACAGGCAACAGGTGGCTTCGAGGTGCCGCTGTTGTTCCTATCCGGCAGCATGCTGATTGGAGCGCTCATCGTTTTCGCCTGTGTTCGTGACCCGCTGCGCCACAAGGACTCGGATGCACAAAGGAACGTCGCGACCAATTAAAGATACCAGTGAGGCATACAGATGGATTCGAATCTGAAAGGGAAGGTGGCAATCGTAACTGGCGCGGGTTCAATTGGACCGGGCTGGGGAAACGGGCGCGCCGTGGCGGTTGCCATGGCTCGCGCGGGTGCTCTGGTATTGGCGTGTGATCGAAGCAGCGAGGCCGTTACCGAGACAGTGGATTTCATCCGCACGGAGGGCGGTACCGCAGAGCTATTCGTCGGCGACGTTTCGAGCAATCAGGACATGCTGGCGATGACCGAACTATGCGTAGCCCGCTTTGGCGGGATTGATATTCTTCACAACAACGTTGGAATACACGCTGTCGGCGGCCCCGTCGAAACTAGCGAAGAAGAATGGGACCGCATCATGGCAGTTAACGTGAAAAGCATGTTCCTGACATGCAAGCACGTACTTCCGGTACTCGAGTCCCGCAGCGGTGGGAGCATCATCAACGTCGGATCAGTAACCGCTCAGCGGTACATGGGCATTCCGACCATTGCCTACACCACCAGCAAGGGTGCGATCGTGTCCTTTACCAAAGCGGTTGCTGCGCAATATGGCGATCGAAACATCCGGGCGAACGTGATTGTCCCAGGCATCATCGACACCCCCGTAATGCGCAGTGGAGACATGGCATTTGCTGGCTCCCTCGGTTCCGGAGACCGCGCCCGAGCCGAAGAGAATCGCAGACAAGGGGTACCGCTCCGCCGCTTCGGGCAAGCATGGGACGTAGCCAGTGCGGCAGTTTTTCTGGCATCCGACGCCGCGGCCTATATCACGGGAACGGAGCTCGCCGTCGACGGTGGACTCTCATGTCGCGCATTTTGATTCGTCACTCGCCGACCATATCCGTCGTGTGCTTGTTCGTGCGTTAGATGCATTGATTCAACATTTTTTGAGCCATGTCAAATTCAACCTTATTGAACGGTCTGCGTGTTGCGGTAACGGGAGCCGGTGGCACCGTTGGACAGGCAGTTGCTCGCGAAGCGCTACAGATGGGTGCCTCCGTCGCACTGATCGACATGAAGGTGCCGGAAGCACTGCGAGACCTCTCGGGCGCGAAGTATTACACCGCAGACCTTACGGACGAACGGGAGATAAGGCAATGCTTCGAGGAAGTCGGCCAGATCGACGCTTTGTTGAACATCGCCGGCGGCTTTGCGATGGGGCGCCCCGTCCACGAGACTAGCGACGCGGACTGGGACCAGATGTTCGACATCAACGTCAAAACGCTGCTTCACTGCGTCCGACAAGCTGTGCCGGGGATGATCTCAAGAGGAAACGGCCGGATCGTCAATATCGCGGCCGTGAGCGCGCGGCGCGGGCAACCTCTTATGGCGCCCTACTCGGCGTCGAAGTCTACAATCATTCGCCTCACTGAGAGCATGGCAATGGAACTTCGCGAGAAGGGAATTAACGTCAACTGTGTGCTACCGAGCATCGTCGACACGCCCGCGAATCGACATGCGATGCCGGATGTCGACCACAGCAAATGGGTTTCACCGGTAGATTTGGCTCATGTCGTGTGCTTCCTTGCGTCCGATCATGCAAGGGCAATCCACGGTGCGAGTTTGCCAGTAACGCATCTGTCTTGATGAACCACGTCTAACTTGCCCTCCACTCACTAAGGAAAGAGGTCGACCACTATGATCAACGACATGTTTGTTTTCGACTGCGTCATCCACCTTTATGACCTGACGCATCAAAATACCCGGACCGATCGCCCTGACGCAAAAGTATCGCGCGCGCAAATGCTCTCGAGCGGCATGGCGCTTACCCCGCCGCAGCGCGCCGGATTTGAGTTCGAAAAACGCTGGGGCGTTGAGGACATGCACGACCTGGTCTTCGTTCAGTCGCCTACCGATATGGCGATGGCTCAGGCGGTGCCGATCTTCGACTGGTACAAGGATGGATTCGCACCCGTTGAGGCCCAGTACGCGATGGCAAAGGCGTATCCCGATCGCGTTCTGTTTTGCGGTGGCGTTGACCCGAAGTATAAGGGCTTGAACTACGCGTTTGAGCAGCTGGAATACCAGGTCAAGGAGCTGGGTGCTCGTTCTATCAAGTTCTACAACGGGCACATCAAAGGTGCCTGGCGATGCGATGACGAGGACGTAGCTTATCCGCTCTTCGAGCGGTGTCAGAAGCTCGGCATCGACGTTATTCAATTTCACAAGGGTGTTCCGTTTGGCCTGCAGAATGTCGAGCAACTGTCGCCGACCGATCTCCAGGGGCCGGCGAGAGACTTTCCCGAGATGGAGTTCATCATTCATCATTTGGCGGTTCCCTACTTCGACGAGGCCGTTTCGATCGCAAGCCGTTTCCCGAATGTCCACCTCGCTCTATCGGGTACGCTGTCCGCGGCGCTATTCGCTCCGCGTATTGTTCAGAAGCAAATTGGCGAGCTGTTGCAGGTCGTCGGGTCCGACAAACTCCTCTGGGGGTCAGAAGCGGCTCTTATCGGCACACCCGCGCCTTATTTGAAGGCGTTTATGGACCTGGAGATCCCTGAGGATCTTCGCAGTGGATATGGATATCCCCAAATCACGATGCAAGACAAAGAGAAGATTTTGGGACTTAATTTTGCGAAGCTGATGCGCATCGATCTTGAGGAGAAGCGACGCACGCTGGGCCTCCATTCATCGACCATCCGGGGAGAAGCAGCATGAACATTCACGCTATCCGCTCTGAGATTGAGCATCTCGATATGTTGCTGCACGGCCACGCAGGCGGCCTTGAGCTTGTCGACGCAGACGACAGTGGGACAGTTGTCGTCAGGTTCACCGGCATGTGTACTGGCTGCCTTCTGCGACCGATGACCTCAGCCGCAACAGTACAGCCCGCCCTCCTCCGGCTGGAAGGCGTAACAGAAGTGAAAATCGAGGGAAGCCGGATATCCGATGAGGCTGCAAGGCGCATCGCACGTGCGCTGTCCTGAGCATCCTACGGTCTCCTTGATTCGTTCGGTGCATGTCGTATCTGCAGAAGTTTCACTGTAAATCGATGCCGACATTGGATAGATTGAATTAAATGATCAACCGTTCGAGTCAAGGATACTTTAAAAAATGGAGAATCAGTATTTCCCGGAGCTGGAGGTCCCTGCTTTGGCTGAGAGCGCCGTGCGAGGCGCCTCCTACTGGCGCAGCCTTATCATTCTTGCCGCCGCAACATTAGGGTTGGCCGGTGGCTACACAGCGCTTTTTGCCGGCACTTCTGGCGTTTTTCTTTTGCCCATCGCGTCATCGCTCGGCTCGGGTCGTGCAATCGCGTCGAGCTGTGTCGCGCTCTCCTCGCTAGGCATAGCGATGAGTTCGCCGTTTGCAGGGCATCTGATTCATCGTTATGGCTTTAACAAGGTCATCGGCGGCTCGATCGTTCTGTTCGTACTCTCCCTGCTTTCCCTTGCAGTTGGGCCACTAATTGCTGGAGCCGTGGGTTTGAAGGTCTTTGCTCTCGGTCTCCTCGGTGTTGCGACTACCCCGGTGGGCTACTTGCCCATTCTCGCGCGTTCGTTTGAACGAAGGCTTGGCCTCGCCTTCGGTATTGCGTCATTTGGCGCCGGAGTTGGCGCGGCCGGGGCTCCGCTGTTGGCACGCTGGGCAATCGGCCAGTACGGCTGGCAACACGCCTACGCGATACTGGCTATCGTCGCGGCAATCCTCGGTGGCATATCGATCTTGTTCCTGTCCCAAGTGGACGTTTCTGTTCATTCGGCTTCCGCTGCACAAGGCCCGACTATCGCTGGCGTGTCTCCCGACGGCTTTGGCATGACGCTCGCCGAAGCCTTCCGGACGCCTCAGTTCTGGATTATCAGTATCAGCATTGCCGCGGTCGCTGCCGTCGGCCTCGGGAGCATGGTGCATATTCCCGCGCTGCTGGTAGACAGGGGCGCTACTGCGAGCAAGGCCGCCGCCGGCAGCGCCTTCGCAGCAACAGGTCTCACGATCGGCCGGTTCATGGCTGGGCTGCTGCTCGACCTGACACCTGCCCGGATACTTTCCACCTGCGTGTTTTTCCTTGGCGCAGTGGGAGCCGCGATTCTCGCAGCTTCTACGCAATCTACATCGTTTCCGACACTTGCGATTGCGGCCGGTCTAACCGGGATGCTGGTCGGTGCCGAGGGTGACCTCATGCCCTATCTCGTCAAACGATATTTTGGGCTGAAGTCATTCGGCATTGTTTATGGCTTCATGATTTCGCTCTTTTGTATCGGCACGCTTGCCGGCCCTATTCTCTTCGGTGTCGGATATGACAAATTTCATGGATACACTGTGGTCATGATCTCTGCGTCTGTCCTGAGCGTAACGAGCGGGCTCGCAATTTTCCTGATTGGCCCGTACCGCTATAAATCCTAGGCACGCACTCCAGTCAGCTCAACCGCGCCCGATTTAAAGGACACCAACTAGACCGTCGCAAGCATCTGGAATCTGACGTTAGAGCAACCAGCGTCGTTTTTTCGATGATATTTGAATATTAAAGATACCTAAATAATAAGAAGCCATAGGCCATATCACAGGTGTTCGGAGATCACAACAATACAAGGAGACGTCTATGAAAAAGCAACGAATCTATCTCGCAGCCCTCTTTCTGTTCTCGGGAGCTGCGAGCGCACAAAGCAGCGTCACGCTGTACGGAAGCGTCGACGCCGGTATAAACTACATCAGCAATATCAAGGGTCACTCAAGCTGGACAATGACCAGCGGCGTGTCGCAAGGTAATCGATGGGGATTCCGCGGAGTTGAAGACTTGGGCGGTGGCCTGAAAACGATCTTTGTACTGGAAAACGGCTTCTCCCTGACGAACGGGTCTCTATCGCAAGGTGGCCGTCTATTCGGACGCCAAGCTTGGGTGGCGCTAAGCAGCGATAAGGCGGGCACGCTCTCGCTGGGTCGACAGTATGATATGGTCGTCGATTTCGTGCAGCCGTTGACAGGCTTGATTTACACGGGCTACACGCACCCGTTTGATAACGACAATCTGCAGAACGCTTTCCGAATCAACAACTCCATCAAGTACACAAGCATCAGCTACGGCGGCTTCAAGTTCGGCGGCTTGTACGGATTCAGCAACACGGCGGGAGGATTCAGCGATAACCGCGCATGGAGCTTAGGCGGATCCTATCAGAACGGCCCGATATCCCTCGGTGTCGGGTACCTCCACCTGAATAATCCGAACGACAACACGAGTGGTGCCGTCTCGGGCGACTACATCAATGTCACGACGACGGGGGCTTTGGGCGCCGAGGGACTCAAAACGGCCGTCGCGCGTGAGGATGTCGTGGCAGCCGCCGCTGCTTATAAGTTTGACGCTCTCCGTGCAGCTTTGGTCTACAGCCATTCAAAGTTTCAGTCGGCGACCGACCGACTCTCCTTCGACAACTACGAAGCCAACCTGGTCTACCGGGCAACGCCAGCACTCTGGGTGGTCGGCGAATATAGTTACACGGACGGCAAACTCGCGTCGACTGGCGCCGCGCCGAAGTACCATCAAATTCAACTGAATGTGGACTACTTAATGTCCAAGCGCACTGACGTATACCTGACCACAGTCTATCAAAGAGCCGTCGGAGATGCGTCCGCCGCCGCAATTGCCCCGGATACTTTTGGCGCTGCTCCCCCCGATGCATCGAGCAGCAAGAACCAGTTGCTCGTTCGCGTCGGCCTTCGCAACAAGTTCTGACGCCCGCAATTTAAACAACGGTCTGACGGTCCCTCGATAGGGTACCGTTGGGCGCTAGTCGACTGGAAAACATCATGAACATCAGATGTCTAGATCCCGCCGCAATGGATTTTTCGAAACCCTCCCAACGGGACGCCGAGGAGGCCGTGCGGACGCTAATCCGCTGGGCAGGCGATGATCCATCCAGAGAGGGGCTGCTGGATACACCTGCGAGGGTGATCCGTGCCTATCGCGAGTTCTTTTCCGGTTACGAATCCGACCCGGTGCAGATTCTTGCCACGACGTTCTCAGAGGTGGATGGTTACGACGAAATGGTCGTGTTGAAGGACATCCGATTCGAAAGCTATTGCGAGCATCATATGGTGCCGATCATCGGGCGCGCCCATGTTGCCTACCTTCCCTCGCGACGGGTCGTCGGGATCTCCAAGCTCGCCCGTCTTGTAGACGCGTATGCAAAGCGACTTCAGATCCAGGAAAAGCTGACGGTCCAGATCGCGGATGCGCTCGAAAGCGTCCTGCAACCGCTCGGGGTCGCCGTGGTGCTCGAAGCTGCCCATCAATGCATGAGCACACGAGGCGTACATAAGCCCGGCGCCGCCCTAGTCACAAGTCGCATGCGAGGGGTTTTTCGTGATGACCCGTCGACGCGGAGAGAGTTTCTTTCGATCATTGGCCACAGTGCGGTCGCTGCGCTGCCGAATGCGTAAGCCTTCCGCTAGATCTGGTATCGTCGCATCCTGTCGGCGCCAGCAAGCTACCCGCCGCCAAAATTCCCCTCCCCGGAAGCGACATGGACCTGAACCGCCTGGATCTCAATCTGCTGAAGATTTTCGATGCAGTCTATCGACTCCGGAATCTTGCTGAAGTGTCGAAAGAAGTCCACCTAAGCCAGCCGGCGGTTAGTCATGCGTTGGCACGCCTCAGGGAGGCGCTCGGCGACCGCCTTTTCATTCGTACACCTGGTGGGCTTGAGCCGACAGCGCGGTGCGACCGCCTGGCTCAACCGGTCCGGACAGCGCTTGAGACGATCAGCGATTCGCTCATCGATTCCAGCGACTTCAAGCCCGAAAATTGCACAAGGGAATTCAGGCTGCTTCTTTCCGATGTCGGGGAGATATTGTTCGTCCCTTCCTTATTGAGCTACCTCCACACTACCGCTCCTCAAGTCAAGCTCGGGATCTTTCAGGCACCGCGTGCCAGTTACGATCGGATGCTGCTCGATCGCGAAGTCGATCTCGTGGTTGGACATCTGAACATGTCCAGACAATCCATCCGAGAGGAGCCGGTTTTTCGTGATCATTGCGTGGTCATGCGACGGAAAATTGCCAGCACGGTACAACCCCCAGGTCTCACGCTGGAAGAATTTGAGGAGAGCTCACACGTCGCAATCAATCCGCTCGACGACCCAGTCGAAAACGCGTTCGAGGATCTGAAGATCAGGCGTAACATCGTGCTACGGATGCCAAATTATTTTGCGCTTCCCAAGGTACTTGGTTTGTCTGATGTGCTCGTCACGGTCCCGTCACGGATCGCTCGGAACTTCCAGACGGACACGCCAATCGATGTATTTGACGTTCCCTTCCCTTCGCCGTTTTTTGACGTAAAAATGTACTGGCACACACGGCATGATTCAGATCCCGCCCACGTTTGGCTCCGCGAGACGTTTCTGATGCTGTTCCCCCACGAAAACACGAGATAGAAACATCGCCGGCCGTGGAAAACGACGGCCGGCTACCCAGACTCAGAACGTCCCGGAGAGGACGCCCGCCTTGATTTCAAGGTAATCCTCAATTCCGTTACTTCGACCCCTCTCGTCCGAGTCCCGATTGCTTTACACCACCAAAAGGCACAACCTCAGACGAGATGGCGCCCGTATTGATGCCAACCATACCGGTCTCAAGCGCCTCAAACACCCGGATGATGTGGTCAATTCCCGTTGCAAAGAAATAGCTCGCAAGGCCGAACTCCGTGCCGTTCGCCAGGGCGATTGCTTCTTCCGTCCTGAATTGGACGATCGGTGCGATGGGCCCGAAAGCCTCTTCCAGGAAGAGCCGCATGTCAGGCGTCACGTTACGAACGACCGTGGGACTGAAGAAATTTCCGTCGCGCTGGCTCCGCGTTCCCCCAACCGTGATCTTTCCTCCGAGCGCCACGGCGTCATGTAGCAAATCTTCGAGGTGCGTGATCGCCGCGTTATTAATCAGCGGGCCCTGATCGACGTCCGGCTCGGTGCCTATCCCCACGCGCAGTTTTGAGACCGCTTGCTCGAACTGACAGCAGAACGATTCGTACACCGCTTCCTGAACGAGAATGCGGTTGGTGCAGACGCACGTCTGCCCCGAATTGCGGAACTTCGAGAAGATGGCGGCGGCAACTGCTTTCGGGACGTCCGTATCGTCAAAGACGATGAATGGCGCGTTGCCGCCCAACTCCATCGAGAACTTCTTGATCGTCCCGGCCGAGCTGGCGATGAGCTCCCGTCCCACCTCCTTGGAACCGGTAAAGGTGAGCTTGCGTACCTGCGGGTTCGGCACAACTCATTACCGATGATGCTCGCGCTACCCTTCACAACATTTAGCACACCGGGCGGAATCCCCGGCTCCTCGGCAAGTGCAGCAAGCGCAAGCACCATGAACGGGGTTGCGCTAGCGGGTTTGAGCACGACGGTGCATCCTGCAGTGAGTGCAGGGCCCACCTTTCGCGTAATCATCGCGGCCGGAAAGTTCCACGGCGTGATCGCTGCGCACACTCCGACCGGTTGCTTTACGACAAGAATCCGGTTCCCATTTGTGGGAGCAGGAAGTACGTCTCCATTTATCCGCTTTGCCTCTTCCGCAAACCATTCAATAAACGAAGCGGCGTACCGAATTTCACCGCGGGCTTCAGTCAGGGCCTTCCCCTGCTCGGTCGTCAGGATCAGGGCGAGATCTTCCAGGTTGGCGAGAATTGCCCCATGCCAAGCGCGTAAAAAGCCGCGCGCGATCACGCGCTGATACCTGTCGCCAGGTCGAGAAAGCATCGGCCGCGTTGGCTACTACGCGCCGTACGGCCTGAGAGTCAAGTTGAGGCACCCGGTCGGCAACGTTGCCAGTGGCGGGATTGCGCACGACAATCGCGGCCTCGCCGGCTACGGTGACCCACGTTCCATTGACATAGTTGCTCTCGCGGAGCAATTCGGGCCGGGTCAGAGCTTCCGAAAGCGGACTTTGTACAGTAATTTCCATCCAGACGATTCCCTCGGTCAATCGCAGGTTTTATGGGTGCTACAGACCGCCACGAACGTCCATCAAACATCCGGTGACATACGACGCTGCCGGCGAGGCGAGCCAAACCACGGACTCAGCCACTTCGTCTGCGGTGCCCATGCGTCCCATCGGAATCGTGCTCGCGAAGCGCTCCAGAGCTTCCGGTGTGCGTTGCTGGTGCAATTCGGTGTCAATGATGCCGGGCCGAACCGCGTTGACGCGCACTCCCTCGCGAGCCACCTCCTTGGATAGTCCGATGGTCATCGTATCTAGTGCCCCCTTCGAAGAGGCATAATGAATCCATGTGTTCGGGGAGCCGAGGACCGAAGCGCCTGAGGAAATATTGATGATCACACCGCCCTTCCCTCCGCGAGCGGTAGACATGCGCTTCACCGCTTCCCGCGCAGCCACGAATGCGCCGACGACATTCACCCGGAACACCTCCGACAGATTCCCGGCCTTCAGGTCGGCTAGACGCGAAACACCGCCCGTTACGCCGGCATTGTTAACGAGAACGGCCATCTGCCCGAGCTCGTCGATCTGCTCGAGGGCGCGCAAAAGCGAGGCCTCGTCGCCGACGTCGGCTTGAAGGGCCCAGGCCTGTCCGCCGTGAGCGTGAATCTCGTGCACGAGCCGATGGGCCGCGTCGGCGTTTTCCCTGTACATGATGACGACCGGATACGTCTTTGCGGCGAGCCGGGCGACAGCTGCGCCGATTCCGCGACTGCCCCCCGTTACCACAAAAAGATTTTCGTGTCTCATTCTTATCTCCGTTTGGAATAGATAGTGTCAAGCGTGGCTCGCCAGTCCGTCAGGTAGAGCCCTTTGCCTCAATACGCGCTACCGCTTGAGACGGGTATCTCCCCGCCCTTCGCGCCCGGCGTCTTGTAGCTGCCGGCCAAAGCCGTGGCCGCTCGTATGAGAAGCGTTGTATCGACTCCGCCCGCGACGAACTGGGCGCCAGCATCGAGATAGGTCTGCCCGGCCTGGCGATCGGAGACGAGGACACCTGCGGCTTTGCCAGCATCGCGGACCAACTTGATTCCATCGATGATGCGATGATGTACAGCCTCGTGATTGGCCTGGCCACGATGACCCATCGACGCGGATAGATCTGCCGGTCCAAAGAAAACGCCGTCTACGCCCTCGACTGCTGCAATATCCTCGAGGTAGCGCATTGCTTCCAGCGTCTCTGCCTGCACGAGGAGGCACATTTCGTCATTTGCACCGTCGACGTAGTTCTGGACCTGATTCCAGCGCGAAGCGCGTGCCAAAGCGGCGCCCATCCCGCGAATCCCCTCGGGTGGATAGCGCATCGCCCTCACCATCATTCGCGCCTGCTCTACCGTATCGATCATCGGGATCAAGAGCGTCTGGGCGCCCACATCAAGGTATTGCTTGACGAGGGCGACACCAGCTTGCACTGGCCGCACGATCGCTTGTGGGCGGTACGGCGCCACTGCGCGCAACTGGTCCAACGTAGTACGCACATCATTTGGGGCGTGCTCGCAGTCAAACAGTAGCCAGTCGAACCCGCAACCCGCAAGCAACTCGGTCGTGTTCGCGTCGACTAGACCCACCCATAATCCGATTTGCGTTTGACCCGCGCGCAGGGCGTCACGAAAGGTGTTCCCCGCATTCTTCATGTGACTCTCCTCACGCGAAGCGGAACGAAATCGAACCGAGCGGCCACGTAATCGAGGTGGAGCGCGTCGCCTGCTCCTGCGTGAGCCGGCCTTGTGAACGAGCCGGCAAGCACGATATCACCCGCGTTGATCTGCTCGTCGTAGCGAGCGATCTTGTTGGCGAGCCACGCGACACCGTTGCCCGGATGATTCAGGACGCCAGCTGCCAGGCCTGTCTCCTCAATCACCCCGTTCCGATGCAGGATCGCACCGATCCAACGCAGATCTACATCCATTGGCTTGACGGGCCGACCACCAAGTACGACACCGGCGTTCGCAGCGAAATCGCTGATCGTGTCGCCCACCTTTCGCATCAGCCGCGTCTCGCTGTCATACTGCTCAATTCGGGCATCGATGATCTCGACCGCGGGTACGACGTACGCCGTGGATGAAAGCACATCGAACAGGGTAATGCCCGGGCCTTTCAGGGGACGTTCAAGAACGAACGCGAGCTCAACTTCAACACGCGGAGCAATGAAACGATCAAATGGAATATCTCCGCCCGCTTCGAAGAACATGTCGTCCATTAAGGGGGCGAAGTCTGGCTCGGTAATCTGGCTAGCCTGCTGCATTGCCCGGGACGTGAGGCCGATCTTTCGCCCCTTTATGCTACGTCCATCCGCGATCTCGAGTGCCACCCATTCACGCTGGATCGCGTACCCATCGTCGATGGTAAATTCGGGATACTGTTTCGTGAAATGCGGCACTTGCACCCGTCGCTTTCTCGCATCGTAAAGCTGCCGGGCTAGCATCTTGATAGTGTCTTGCGGAAGCATGAACTCATCCTTGTTGGGGGCCTCGTCGTTGTCCTGCGCACGTGAGATGACCCCATTCCACGGTTTAACCTGCAATCCGCGGCCCGACGTAACCCTTCTGCCCCGTTTCTGAGCCGAGATTGAGAATCGGTCCGTCCATGCGCTCCTGCCAGATCAGGGATTCCATGCCAATATGCAGCGGATGGTCCTGAATGGTCAGAATGAAGGTTGGCTCCTCGTCGTAATAGTGTGCGTGTTCCGACCAGGACGGACCCGAGAGAAGCAGATCACCAGCCTTCCACGGAATCTCGACGCCGTCCACGATGCTCTTCCCGTGTCCGGTGAAGTGGTAATTGATTGCAACCGAGCTGTGTTTGTGGCCGCGGCCGATCTTTCGCGCAGGTTTGCCGGCGGGATGCGAAAACATGGTCGCAAAAAACGAGTGTGTCGTGCCGTTGCGTCGCTCCGTCGCGGGGTTATACAAGAGGATGATGTTGCGCTTGCCGTCGCCCTCCTGCCGCGTAAGCATTTCGACCACGTTTTCCCACGGCCAAACGAGCGGACGGTTCTCCACAACCTCAATGTCCGTCAAATATTCATAGCCGCGCAGGCGGGCGCCATCCTCGGAAATGACCACATCCGGAGCATTTTTCCGGTTATACCCGTCGTCCAGGCCTCGCGAAGAGGCCTGAATATCGCGTTCGGCAACGTCCTGTTCGTAGTTGATCCAGTGGACAGCGAGCTTCCTCAGGAGAGGGGCGTTCGAATAGGTGATTCGCACCCAGAGTTCATTCCCCGTATTCCGATGATAGTACGCCTGCATCGACGGAATCGAGAGGACACCCCATTTGCTCAGTTCCTTTTCCTGCTGACCGACACTAACAACGCCCGAACCGCGGATGCAGAATTCGACCTGGTTTGAATTGCGCATCAACGCGCGCGTCACTTCGCCCGGCTTCATGACACTGATCGTGACATCGACCCCCGGCGCGAAGCCCATGGAGCCGTCTGTGCAGGATGGATGCACGATCAGGGTGGCGCGCCGGCCGTCCTCCGGGAGCGGCATGGATGCCAGCCGTTCGATCTCCCGGTCAATGACTTCTCGGGGTACGAGTACAGGTGACCACGGCTTGATCGGTGTCGGCGCGGCGGCATTGCCGTCAAGCATGGTAAAGGTATTCTCGCTCATGTCTTGCTCCTGTTATGTGACTTGACTCACGGACAGCGGTGCGCCGTCACGCTTTTGACCAACGAATCGGTGCCGGCGCCGTAAGCGGCAGGCGGAGTTCTGAGCCGTGTCCTGTAGATGCACGTTCGTATGCCAAATTGGCAATCGCGAGATCGGAAATCCCCATGCCCATCGCTTTAAACAGCGTGATGTCGCCTTGCGAGGATCGCTGCAGACCTCGCTTGATTACTTCCGGCAGCGATTGAACGGTGCCACTCCAGCGGTCCTCCTCGCTCCCAAAGTGGTCCATGAACTCCCGTGACGCCTTCCGCGTGTTTGCCAGATCGTCAACGACGATGGAACCGGCGCGATCGAACACGTCGGGGAAAAACTCCGCGTTGACTGGCAAGATGGCACCAACTGCATTCAGGTGCGTATTCGGTGAGAGGAGGCGTGCCGAGAAGAACGGCTGGGTTGCGCGCGTAACGAGCGTCACAATCTCCGCCCGGTCGACCGCCTCCTCAAGCGTCGCGGCTTCAACTACCTCAGCTGTACCAATGCAGGCAGCGACCTTTTCGGCAAAAACATGCCGCCGCTCCTCAGTCCGACTCCAAACACGTATTCGCTTAAGCGGCCGGACAGCGTTTACAGCAAAGATCTGGGCGAGCGCCTGCTTTCCTGATCCGATAATGGCCATATCGCTCGCATGTTTACTCGCGACCCAACGCGTGCCAACCGCGGTCATCGCGGACGTGCGGATTTGACCAAGAGTGTTCGCTTCCATCATCGCCAGCAGGTGGCCATTCTCGGTGCTGAACAGCGAGAACACCGCTTTCCCCCCGTTCTTTGTGTGGGCCCAGCTCTTGAATCCACAGACCCCGACACGTAGCGACGCTGATCCCAGTGAATGCATCGCGCCGCCATTGCCAATGTCACCCAGAGCTTTGGGCACATTTGACGCCACACCGTTGGCGATCTCGCCCAAGCTGCTCTCAAGAGCATCGATAGCGTCATCGAGCGGAACAAGTCGCGAGACATCAGCTTCTGTCAACCACAATGCATCTGCATTCATTTTGTACTCCTGATATGCATGGTTTTACCAATTTCAGATAGTTTTCTCAGGCGCGAGATTTCTTGGGGCTCCGTGACGCCTATGCGAAAGGCAGATGGCGAGAACTAGACTTACGCTCAATTAGCCAACGGCTTCCATCGAATACCAGTGAATCAGTGCATCGGCGAACCGCTGATGGGACGATTGGCGCGCTCCGGACAGACATGTCCTTTTTCGCCTCATAGACGGTCAGATAAAAGTGTACGGTGGCTCTGTTCGATTGGGTAAGCTCGACAAGCGGGTTGCATACGGCGTGAAACGTCCGACGATCAGCCGGTCGGTTTGCGAGCGCATTAGCAATCGCAGCGCGCCCCTCGAGCATTTCTCCGTTGCGGTCCCACACGCCATGTGCAGGGAAGAGTTCGACAATCTGGTCATGTGTACGATCGTCAAGGCAATGAAAGAACTCGTACACAGTTTTGATACAATGAATTTGCGCAATTACGGTGTCGCTCTCAGTCATTTCCCCCTCCTGTTTTCATTAATAACGTAATTTATGAGCGTTCCGATCGAATCGATTTCGACCTCGAACGTGTCACCTTCTTTAAGGTAGCGCGGCGGGGTGCGCGTCATGCCGATGCCATCAGGTGTCCCCGTCGCAATGACATCGCCCGGATACAACGTTGTGAACGAGCTAATGTACTCGATGAGATGAGACACTGAAAAGATCAAATCATCAGTTCCTGTGCGCTGAACCTCGTCTCCGTTCAGCCTTCCGATCAGCGTCAGTCTGCTTGGGTCGGGAATCTCGTCCGCAGTTACGATCCACGGGCCAATCGCGCCTGACCGGTCGAAATTCTTTCCAGGTGTCGCCTGCGTGTTGTGCTTCTGGAAGTCCCGGGCGGAGTTCTCAGCCATGCAGGTATAGCCTGCTACGTAGTCAAGCGCCTCACTGTTGGCAACGTATCTGGCTTCCTTGCCGATTACGACGGCCAATTCCGCTTCGTAATCGAAGCTATCGGTGACCCGTGGCCGGATGACATTCTCGGCGTTACCGACAAACGAATCGGGGAACCGCAAGAAGATCGACGGATGCGTGGGTAGGTCGCGCTTCATCTCTTGCAGATGTCCGCGATAGTTCAATCCAGCGCAAATGATCTTGGCGTCGCGGCGCACGGGGGCCACCAGCTTGACCGTAGAAAGCGCGACAGCATCGTCCACCCGCAGGTTGCGCGCGTTCTCAATGGCGACGTGGAAACTGTCGTCGCCGGGAATCGGCACAACCAGATCCGCGTCGACCACGCCCCATCGTTCGTGGCCAGAATGTTCGAAACGGACAATTTTCATGTTTGTCTTCCGTGTTGAAAAGATTGCACAGAAACCCTCCCGGTGCCGCGGCAGCTTCCGAGTAATAGGCGCTTATCCGCGGTTCGGGTGCGCCGTCATCCGACGCGGTGGAACCCGCTCCAAAGAAGCGGGGCGCTCCGGCAAGATCATGACCCGAGAGTAGGTGTGGCGTCTGTCAAACGTGATACCGAGCAGAAGCGATGGGGTCACGTCCAAACGACTCTGCGCAGCAGCGCCCCGTTGACGCGCGTCAACTCAAATCCACGGAGCACGCAGGGTTTGAAGACGCTCTGCTCCATCCCCAATAAGAAAGCGGTCAGCGGAAAGGCGCGTGGTCGTGCGGTTGCCTCATTGCATGTCCAACTTACCCAGTTCGGCGCACAAACGATACTGAAGTATCTGCATATTGGACATGCACCGGTAGAATGGAGCCTGCAGGGTTCTCACTGGGGCGCAGGCAACGTTTGACGCCAGCGTCGCTGGTATTTCCGTGATTTCCATGCAGGTTACGACTGAGGTGTCCGCTGATTGGCCAGGAGCGCATGCCTTGCGTTTATTTCGTGCCGCACTGGCTCGACCTCGGGGACTTTGCGCGCGAGGAAGCACTGTATGACAGCACGCCGCCGGAGTGGCGTACCCGCCGTGCGGGTATCAGGTCGACCAGGTAGTGCGAGCCAAGCGTAGTCTTAGCTTGAATCGATGGTCAATTCCAACGACAACGCCCGTCTGATTTTTACGAGCTACCACCCCGTACCGAATCCGGCGAGGCCAACATCTGATTCGTTGTCTTTTGCATAGCCTACGTCCGAATAAAGTCTGGTTCTCTTCGACAACAGGTAGGCTGCCGTTACTCCGAACTCAAGAGGAGTGTTGCTCGGCAGATGCAATATCTGTTTGGTACGTCGCGACGGAAATTCAGAATTCCGGTGCAACGTTGTATCGGAGTCTTCCATAAGGCACTGTCACCCATTGAAAGGCCGTTGGAAAGCGGTACAGCACTACCCGCAAGGCGCGGCCTTGCGTTGTTGCAAAGCGGGTCGCTGGCCCCGTGCGAAGCGAAATGTCGCGGCGCACCCGGTATTTCGTTCATCTGGTTGCGGAACTGATCCGCACCAGTCACCCATCGGGTTCAAGGCGAGTGCCGGTGTTCTGGCCTTCGCCCCTGGCTCACGTGGAGCCCCAGAAAACCGTCGGTACCAGGCCAATGTCCAAGGGGTGAGACAACAATGGTTACCCGTGTGGGTACCAGGCTTGCTCGGGCTCTTGGTCTGGGCGTCTCAGTCGTTACGCTGCATCGGGAATGGCCGGGGGGGTGTCCCAATCAACTTGCTGGTTTGATGCCAACAATGCCGCCGGGCTCGTCCCCCCCCCGCCAAGGTCAGCCGAAACATCGGTTGAGGTCAAAGGGTTTGCCCTCCCTCATCATGTAATAAGCGGCACGCGCGAGCTTGTGTGCGAGTGCCTTCATAGCCACGACGGGCAGGCGCTTTGACTTTTTGCGGTCATAGAAACGTCTGGCCTGTGGACAGCAGCGCAACGCTCCAGCGGCGGCCTCGACGAATGCCCAGGCAAGGTAACGGTTGCCATTGCGTGCATTGCCTTCGCCCTTTTTCTTGCCGTTGGAGATGCGCTTGCTGTCCACGCAGCGGCAATAGAAGCTGAAATGGCCAACGCTAGCGAAGCGTGCGATGGTGCCGGTTTCGAGCATGATGGTAGCCGCAAGGATGTTGCCGATTCTGGGCGCACTCTTGAGGACGTCGAACTGTGGGCGCAGCTTGACTTCCTTGTGGAGAATGGTCTCAAGCGCCTGAATCTCTGTGCACAGCGTATGGAGCACGGCAAGGTTAGCCATCAGCGCGCGCTCGACGTGCCGCGGCAACGCGAGTGCTCGCACCGCTGCGTCGTCGAGAAGTTGCACGTGTTCTCCATTGATGCGTAGATTGAACTGCCTGGCGAGCAGGCTTTCGATACTCAGGATGTTCAGGGTATGTTGCTGGACAAGCTGCATGCGCTTGCGCGCCAGGTCGCGTAACGCGCGTTCGTGAGACGGATAAATGTAGCCTTCGGGCAGCAATCCAAGCCAAAAAATGTGGGCAAGGAATACGGCGTCGTGTTCGTCACCTGAGTACTTCAGGCCCTCGTACTGCTTGATCGCTGCAGTATTGGCCAGATGTACGGCAAAACCGTCGGCCATCAGTCCGTCGACAAGCCAGTACCAGTTGAACGTTGATTCCACGACCACTCCCCGCAGTTCATCCCGATAGGGCTCCAGCGCGGCCACTATGAGTTGTAGATCATTGGCAAGCCGCCTGCAGTACAGCACCCGGTCCCGGTCGTCAATCACGGCGACTACGGCGTTGTTCGAGTGCAGATCGATGCCGCTATACTTCATTTCAGCCTCCTGAAAGGGTCGGTTGAGGGCTGCATCTCAACTCTAGACCCTGGCCGCCCCCTTTTCTTGGGCGGCCAGGAGGCCTTTCAATGATTATCAACTTGCAGGATTTAAGGAACTGCGGCGCATAAATCATTCGACGCAGTTTGGGTGATATTGATAGCTTCGCGGCATGCGAAGACCCGGGCCGTGAGGTGTTTGCGATAGAGAGAAGCGCGCAGCAGATCTCGTTTCAGTGCGCAGTGCTGCCGGATCGAACCGAAGCCCGACAGGCGAAAAAGGCTAGTCTCGCTCGACGAGCGGCGGCTGCTCTCTTCGCAAGCAGCCGCCGTCGGGAATCACCAACGATAGGAAGATATGGGGATTGATTAGGTAGGCGAAACTTGCGTCATACGCCGCGCCGTCATACTAGATCCGAGGTCAGAATTTCTTCGTATAGGTGAGTGCAACGAAGTTGTTCTGCCCGTACGGGTTGGTCCCCGCGCTGACGCCCGTTCCGTTCACCTGCACGCGCGGCGACACCGCATACGCGAACGACAGCTCCGTCTGTTTGTCGATCCGGTACGTCGCGCCGAGCGTGTAGGTGCGCCTGAGCGTCGTCGGCACGAGAAACGTAAATGCGGTATTGCCCGGCGTCACGAGCTGGTTGGTGATTTCGAAGCCGCCCCGGACCGTAAGCCGGTCGCTCACGTCGTATTGCACCCCAAAGCGGTAAGCGTTGATGTTGGCGAAGCCGAACCCGGAACCGTCGATGCTGCCAAGCGGCGCGCCGAAGTTGACCGGATTGCCAAGCACATGCGTCTTGCCATAGTTGAACCGCAGCCAGTCGAAGCCGACCAGCCACTTCGGAGTCGGCCGGAAAGCGATGCCGACGCCGTACTGTTCCGGCTCTTCGAATCGTCCTCCATCCGCGAAGATGTCGTCGTATTTGTGCCAGGGCGTGTACTGAACCTTCGACGCATAGAACGCGCCCATCGACAGCTGCGAAGTAAACTGGCTCATCCAGCCGATCTTGAAGCCATAGCCCGGCGTCCAGTCACGCCCCTGATTCGGCAGTCCCGTTTGGCCCTGAATGCCTTCGACATCGATGGTCGACAGCGCTCCGACGAAGGACAGCGCAAGTGCATGGTTCTTCTCAGCCCCGAAGCGGTACGCAATGGTGGGCGCAACGTGCACAAAAACACCTTGCGAATACGTATTCGAATTTCCCGGAACGCCTCCATAGGGCGCCCTGTAACTCATTGACGCACCAGACGCCCACGACGCCACGCCAAACACGAGCGAAGGCGAGAGCGACTTCACATAGCCGAACTCGGGCATCGGCGTGATGCCTGTCTTCGCGTTGTAGGAGACGCCGTTGTCCTGAGCCCCGCCGTGGATGAAGAACAGGCCGCCACCGATATCCAGGCGGTCGCCTGAAAACGCGATGCCTGCGGGGTTCTCTGCCGGCGCAAGCGCCGACTCGCCGGTTGCGATGCCGACTCCGCCCATCCCTTGCTCACGTGTGCCGTAGCCGGTTGCGTAAATGCCGGTACTGGCAAAGCTATGCGCGCTCACGCAGAGCCATCCGACACATGTCAGCGCCACCAAGCTGCCTGTTCTCATTTCGTCTCCATTCCACGATTTGTTGTATTGAAAAAGTCCGGTGCGCCGTCCTGCACGGTGAAGCAATCAGATCGCCCCGCATACCTGTCACTCGCCTGCCAATGACCACATCACTGAGGCAGGCGGTGCGCCCGCACAGGGACGTGCCAGCTGCGTTCAGTCTGGAGGCCATGCCCGCTGTTGTTCGCTTGCAGCCGCCATCAGCACTCAAGCGTCGTGGCGGCCATCATGTCCCGGTGGATTCGGTGTCCGTCGGCGTATCCGAACGTCAGGAGGCGGGACGATGGCGTCGTCTTCCGTGCGGGCAATCCCGTCGCCCGGGCGACGCTGACATCGCCGACGCGTCACACCACCCATGAAGCGGGCGCGTCGTCTGCGAGCTGGTAGCGCTCAATGGCCGACGCAGCGGCGTCGCGCGGTATCACACCATCGCGCACGAGCGCCGACAACGCGGCGAGCGCAATGTGGTACCTGTCCACTTCGAAGAAGCGGCGGAGTTGTCCGCGCGTGCCGCTGCGTCCAAACCCGTCAGTCCCGAGCGCGGTAAAGCGACCCGTCACGTAGGGCGCGATTAGTTGCGCATAAGCGCGCACGTAATCGCTCGCGGCGACGACTGGCTCCGTGCCCGCAAGGCTGCGCTCGACGTGGCTGGTTCGGCTGCTCACCAACAGATGCAGACGGTTCCAGCGCTCGACGTCCCTCGCCTCGCGTGCCAGCTCACTGAAGCTGGTAACGCTCCAGATTTCGCTAGACACGCCCCAGTCTTTCGCGAGCAATTCGCTCGCTGCGATCACCTCGCGCAAGATGGCGCCTGAGCCAAGCAGCCGAACCTTGCCTCTCGCGCCCTCGACATCGTGAGACGCAAGGCGGTACATCCCTTTGATCACATCGTCCTCGACGCCAGCGGGCAGCGACGGCTGTGCATAGTTCTCGTTCGTCACCGTCAGGTAGTAAAAGATGTCTTCCTGCTGTTCGAGCATCTGGCGCGCGCCGTGATCGACGATCACAGCGAGTTCGCAGGCGAAAGCGGGGTCGTACGCGCGGCAGTTCGGAACAGTCGCGGCCATAACATGGCTCGTACCATCCTGATGCTGAAGACCCTCGCCGCTAAGTGTGGTGCGGCCCGCCGTCGCGCCGATGAGAAAGCCGCGCGCCCGCTGATCGGCTGCGGCCCAGATCAGGTCGCCGACCCGCTGGAATCCGAACATCGAGTAATAGATGTAGAAGGGCAGCATCGGCATCGCGTGCACGCTATAGGCTGTGGCCGCAGCTGTCCATGACGAGACGGCGCCTGCCTCCGTGATGCCCTCCTCTAGCAGCTGGCCGTTCTTCGATTCGCGGTAACACAGCATCGAGCCGGCGTCCTCCGGTTCATAGAGCTGGCCAGAAGGTGAATAGATCCCGACTTGCCTGAACAGGTTCGCCATTCCGAACGTGCGGGCCTCGTCGGCAACGATCGGCACGATACGCGGGCCGAGCGTTGGGTCCTTGATCAGCTGGCTGAAGAGACGCACCACGGCCATCGTCGTCGACATTTCCTTGTCCGCAGCCTGCAGAGCGAACTGCGCGTAGTCCGCAATGGGTGGCACGTCAAGACGTTGAGCCCTGCGGCGGCGGGCGGGGAGATAGCCGCCCAGCGCCTCGCGACGTGCCGTCAGATATCGGACCTCGGCGCTTTCGGCGCCCGGGTGATAGAAATTCAGCGACTCCAGATCATCATCGCTTAGAGGCAGACCGAAGCGCTCACGGAACGCTTTGAGCGTCTCAACGTCCAGCTTTTTGGTCTGGTGAGCCGTCATGCGCGACTCGCCCGCACCGCCCATGCCAAAACCCTTCTTCGTCTTGGCGAGAATAACCGTGGGCTGTCCCTTGTGCGCTTTCGCAGCAGCGAAAGCCGTGTACAGCTTTCGCATGTCGTGGCCACCGCGCTTGAGGGCGTCGATCTGCGCATCTGACATGTGCGAGACCAGCATCGCCAGTTCGGGATCGTCCTGGAAGAAATGGGCCAGGTTGTATGCGCCGTCCTTCGCGCCCAGTGTCTGGTACTTACCGTCGACGGTTGCACCAAGGCGCCGCAGCAACGCATTGGTCACGTCACGCGCGAACAGGCCGTCCCACTCTGAACCCCACAGCACCTTGATCACATTCCAACCGGCGCCCGCGAACAGCGCCTCCAGCTCCTGAACAATCTGCCCATTGCCGCGCACGGGGCCGTCCAGACGTTGGAGGTTGCAGTTGATGACGAACGTGACATTGTCGAGCTTTTCGCGCGAGGCCAGCGTCAGCGCCGCGATCGACTCCGGCTCGTCCATCTCACCGTCTCCGAACACGCCCCATACGTGGCGGTCCGCCGTTTGCGCGAGGCCCCGACCTTCGAGATAGCGCATGAAACGTGCTTGGTAGATGGCGCTGATCGGGCCGATTCCCATTGACCCGGTGGGGAACTGCCAGAAGTCGGGCATTAGCCAGGGATGCGGGTATGAGCAAAGACCGTTGCCACCGATTTCCTGGCGAAAGTCGGACAGATGTTCTTCGGTCAGTCGTCCCTCCAGAAAGGCGCGGGCGTACACTCCCGGCGCCGAATGCGGCTGGAAGTAGACGAGGTCTCCGCCGTGTCGCTCACTGGTGGCATGGAAGAAGTGGTTGAAGCCGGTTTCAAAGATCTCAGCGGCCGATGCAAAACTGGCAATATGCCCGCCCAGCTCACCATAGGCACGATTGGCCCGAACGACCATGGCAAGCGCGTTCCACCGCATGATCGAGGTGATGCGCTCTTCGAGCTCGATGTTGCCCGGATAGGGACCTTGACGATCTAGACCGACTGTGTTGCGATACTCTGTGACCGGCTGTGACCGCGTCGCGATGCCAAGTTGCCGCGCGAGACCGCGGAGCCTTTGCAACAGGAATGAGCCGCGATCGCTGCCGCAACAGTCAACAACTGCCTGCAGCGCTTCGAGCCACTCGCGTGTTTCTTGCGGGTCGTTATCGTGAACTTCATCTGACATAATACGTAATCCTATTTACATTCATTTGCACAGAATCTCTGGAGCAGCCGCGTGTCGCGGCAATGCCATCCGTCAAAAGGGAAAGCTATGTGGGTGCGTTTATTCGCGCCCGACAGAGGCCTGAATCACCACTTCCATGTGGCCTATCGCTTCTGCCTCCACGACAACCCTGTCGCCCGCCGACAACGATTCGCCGTTCGCCGCGCCGACGCCCGCAGGAGAGCCAGTGAACATGATGTCGCCCGGCTCGATGCAAATGGCCCTGCTGATGCCGGCAATCTGTTCGGCAAACGAATAGATCATGTCCGCGGTACATCCCCGCTGTTTCTGCACGCCATTGACCGAGAGCCGAAAGTCTAAGCGCTCGCCGTCGACGAACTCCTTCGGTACGATGACAGGCCCTATCGGCGTGCCCTTGTCCTGGCACTTGCCGAGCGAGAAGTCGAAATTGAACGGAAGATGGGGAGCGACGAACTGGTCGCGGGCAGTGAAGTCGATGCCCAGCGTGTATCCGGCGATGTGGTCAAGCGCCGCTTCAGGACTGATGTTGCGTCCGCCGCGGCCAAACACCACCACCAGTTCCGCTTCCCAGTCGAAGTTGCTGCAGCCCGCAGGAATATGGACTGAATGTCCCGGTCCCGTGAGGGCCGTCGTGGCCGGTTTCATGAAAAAGAACGGCGCGCGGCCTTCCACTTTTTCGATAACTACCTGCATCTCCGCAAGGTGGTCGGCATAATTTGCCCCCACGCAGAACACCTTGCGCGGGTATTGGAGCGGGAGCACGATATGCGCATCATGCTCGTCAATGGCAAGGTCCGACAGCCTGCCGGTGTCGGCAGCGTCAGCCACGCGCATAACCGCATCGCGGTTCTCGTGCCAGAGGCCGAATATGTCGCTCAGCTGGTTCGGGAGGTCCCCGAGGCCGAGCCGCTTTGCAGCGAGCGGTAAGCTCCAGAACGTGCTCCCGATCCTGAGTGCTGCGCTGACGCGGCCACCATCTGAAATTGATGCCAATGCAAACGTCATTTCTCACCCCTCACCGCTGGCTCAGACGAGCCTGTAATCGCCTTGCCATCCGGCGTAAAGCGGTCTCCAAAATCGAACATGTCGTCATTCTGGAAGCCCGGGTAGTACTGGATTTCCCACCAGCTGCCGTTGACGTCCACCATGTAAAAGGAGTAAACGCCGTGGCGCCGCTCGGGGGTTTGAACTTCCTGGATGCCGTAGACATCCTTCAGCCGGAGCGCCGCCGCGTACGCTGCATCTACTTCGGCTTCCGATATAACGTCGAGGCCCCAATGATTGTGCATGTTGCAAGGCGGACATCCAGCGCCGACCAGGACGCAGACGACGTGGAACTTCAACCCGCAACGGAAGACCATCGACGTGATGCCGTGCTGCACGCATTCCAGGCCGAGGAACTCCTCGTAAAACTTGCGCGACTGGGCAAGATCACGGCAAGGCAGTGTGCCGTGCGACATGACGTAAGGTTTGACGACGGATGTGCTGTTCGCGGGCACGATGACTGCATCGTCGGTTAGTTCGAGAATGTGGCTCATGAAAGGGGCTCCACCAGAGGTTGGATTGCAGTGCGCCTGTCGGATGCTGGCAGAAACTCGTCGGCAAAGAAGTCTTGTGGGGCGAGGTTCCGGGATGTGACAAAGTCGCTCCTGGCAGCTTCGACTAGTCCCGGGGCTCCGCAGACGTATACTTCGCGCCCCGAGAGATCCGCGTGATCGTCCAGCACTGCCTGATGAACATAGCCAGTACGTCCTGCCCAACCACACCCAGGCGTGGGATCGGAAATGACGGGCACGAATGTAAAGTCGGGGTAGTGCTCGGTCCATTCGTTGACAACTTCAAGCATGTACAACCCCTCGCGCGTGCGAGCACCCCAGTAGAAGTGAATGGGCCGCTTTTCGTGGATGTGCCGCGCGAACGCATTGAGCAGCATCGATTTGATCGGGGCGAAACCCGTGCCGCCCGCAATGAAAATCATTGGTTTGTCGCTGTCACGGACGAAGAACGTTCCGAGCGGACCTTCGAGTGTCAGGAGATCGCGCACTTTCATCGCGGAAAAAACACGATCCGTGAAGAGTCCACCGGGCATACGACGCAGATGGAACTCCAGCTCCGTGACGCCTTCCGCGCGCGGTGCACTCGCGATCGAATAGGTTCTGCGCTCGCCGTCCGTCAACAGAATGTCCACGTATTGGCCAGCTGCGAACAGGAAATTCTCGTTCATCGGCAGGCGCACGCGCAGTACCACAACGTCGGAGGCGAGCCGTTCGAGTTTGGTGACGCGGCTCGGCATCACCCGTGGGCGGTTCCCCGCAAGTCCGCTCAGCTCATGCGCTTCGATTACGACGTCCGAGCTTGCGCGCGCCTGGCAAATCAGCGCATAGCCTTCCCGTCGCTCGCTGTCCGGTAGATAAGCCTGCAATACGTCGCCATGATCGATCTCGCCCTGGACCACCTTGCATTTGCAAGTCCGGCATACACCGGCCCGGCAACTGTATGCGAGCGAATAGCCGGCGGCGAGGCCTGCCGATAGAATGCTGACACCTTCCTCCGCAGAGTAGGCGTGACCGCTCGGCCGCAGTGTCACTTTAAAAGTCATAAACGTCTCCCCCATATAGGACTTTTTACCTTCCTGATCCGATCATGGGTGTAATCGGCAGGCGGTGACTACATGCAACAGAGTACGAACACCCGCCTTCGCGGTCGAATTGGAAATCGAAATTGCGCGTATTTCCAGTATCAATGACACGCGGAGAAGGCTGGGACTTCTACCGATCGACTGGACAGGCAGCGGTACCTACCATTACATCCCGAAGCGGCGTTGTCCTGAACTGCCGCGTGCAAAGCAAATGAACCCAAACCGTATTGATCTCAACCTGTTGAAGGTGTTCGATGCGATCCTGCGGACGCGCAGCGTAACCGTTGCCGCTTTGAACCTGGGGCTGACCCAGTCGACGGTGAGCAACGCGCTGAACCGCCTGCGCGATGCGATGGGTGACCCACTCTTCGTACGGACATCCGAAGGGATGATGCCCACCACGTGGGCTGAAGAAATCGCCGGGCCAATCCGTGAGAGTCTTGCGCAAATTCGCGCGACGCTAGAGCACAAGCTCGGCTTCGATCCAGCGCACGCGGAGCGTACATTCACGCTGTTCATGACCGACGTCGGCCAGTTCGTGCTGCTGCCACGTCTGCTGCGTCTCATCGCGCAGGAGTCGCCACTGGTCCAGATCCATACGGATCAGGTGCCGCCATTCCGGCTGCGCGAGTCCGCAATGGAGAATGGCGATGTGGACCTCGCGGTAGGCTACTTCCATGAATTCGAAGGCCCGTTTCATCGCCAGCGACTGTTCACGGAGACGTTTGTCTGTGTGTCCCGTGCCGGCCATCCCCGGGTCGCAGGCAAGCTGTCGATGGAGCAGTTTCTAAAAGAGCGGCATCTCGTCTACCTTCCGCCGGGAAGCGGACATGCATCCATGGAGGCATTGATCGATGCTGTGTTTCAGGAACATGGCGTGCAACGCGCGACCATGGCGCGCGTTGCACATTGCCTCGGGTTGTGGACGTTGATTGCAGATAGTGACTACCTGGCGGTGCTGCCACGGCGTCTTGCGAGCGCTTTCGCTGCAATGGCGCCATTGCAGATACTCGAGGTTCCGATACCACTACCCTCATTTGAGATCACCCAGCACTGGCACGAGAGATTTCATCATCACCCGGGAAATCGGTGGCTGCGCAACCGGATCGCCTCGCTGTTCGGAGCGCAGGAGAGCGAAGCATAGAAGTTCACGCGAACACGGCACAGGCCTCCCGCCCCGCGTACCCACGGCGGGTGCTGCGCCCTACGGCCGTTTGTCGCTGCGCGAACCAGGCCGCGGTGCGCTCTTCCCGGCGACAGTTTAGCGAGCACCGGCATGGCGCAATGGAGGCGCCGCCTGACTACGCGCGCATTCTTGCCGAATCCCAATCAGTCACGCTCCGTTAGCCCCTCCGCTGTTTTCACGGCGAAGCAGGTCCAATGCGACGTCGACGATCATGTCTTCCTGGCCGCCTACCATCTTGCGGCGCCCAAGTTCGACAAGAATGTCGACGGTCTTCAGGCCATATTTCGCGGCGGCGGTTTCCGCATGCCGCAGGAAGCTCGAATACACGCCCGCGTAGCCCAAGGCCAGCGTCTCACGGTCCACGCGAACCGGTCGGTCCTGTAGCGGTCGCACGATGTCATCGGCAGCGTCCATCAGCCCATACAGGTCGGTGCCGTGCTGCCAGCCGAGCCGATCGGCAGCCGCCACGAACACTTCGAGCGGCGCGTTGCCCGCGCCGGCGCCCATCCCTGCGAGGCTTGCATCGACCCGATCGCAGCCCTCCTCCACTGCTACGATCGAATTCGCGACGCCGAGGCTCAGGTTATGGTGGGCGTGAATCCCGGTCTCAGTTTCAGGCTTCAGGATGTTCTTGAACGCGCGAAAGCGCTCGCGCACGTCCTCCATACCAAGCGCGCCACCCGAGTCCACCACGTAGCAGCAGGTTGCGCCATAGCTCTCCATCAGCTTCGCCTGCTCTGCGAGTTTCTCCGGCGTCGCCATGTGGCTCATCATCAGAAAACCCACCGCTTCCATACCCAGCGTGCGCGCGTATTCGATATGCTGAAGGCTGATGTCAGCCTCCGTGCAATGTGTCGCCACGCGCACGACGCGCGCACCCGCATCATAGGCCGCCTTCAGATCATGCACGGTGCCGATGCCTGGAAGTAGCAGCGTCGCTATCGTTGCCCGCTTAACGACGCTGGCCGCCGCCTCGATCCATTCAACATCCGTATGGGCGCCGAAACCATAGTTGAAGCTGCCACCCTGCAGGCCGTCACCATGCGCGACCTCAATCGAATGCACACCGGCCTCGTCCAGTGCTCGCGCAATGCGCTTCACCTGGTCCGTGGTGTAACGATGGCGAACGGCGTGGCTGCCGTCGCGCAGGGTGACATCGGAAACGTAGATTTTCTTCATGCCTTGACTCGCTCCTGCAGGGTTTGCGCCATGCGTTCAGCGATGGCTAGCGCCGCGCTGGTCATGATGTCCAGATTGCCGGCGTAGGCCGGCAGATAATGCGCGGCTCCTTCGACTTCGAGAAAGACCGTCGTCTTCAATCCGGAGAACCTGCCGACGCCGGCTATGGCAAGGTCGCTCACAGGGTCGAACTGCACCGCCTGTTTGAGCCTGTAGCCCGGCACGTATCGCTGAACCGCACTGACCATCTCCTCGACGCTCGCTACGATTGACGCTTCGTCAGCCGCGTCGCTGAGCGTGTAGACGGTGTCGCGCATGATGAGTGGCGGCTCGGCGGGATTGAGGACGATGATTGCCTTGCCCTTTGCGGCTCCGCCCACACTCTGGATGGCTTGCGCCGTCGTTTCGGTAAACTCGTCGATGTTAGCGCGCGTACCCGGACCCGCGCTTTTGCTTGAGATGCTCGCGACGATCTCTGCATAGCGCACTTTAGCGACGTGACTCACGGCGGCCACAATCGGAATCGTCGCCTGGCCTCCGCACGTGACCATATTCACGTTGAGTGCTTCGAGATGCGTACCGCCGTTAACCACCGGCACGCAGTACGGACCGATCGCCGCGGGTGTCAGGTCGATGCAGCGTATGGCTGGCTTCGCCGCACGAAGCGCCGCATCGTTGCTGACGTGCGCCGCTGCTGAGGTGGCGTCGAACACGATATCAATCTCGTCGAAACCCGGTAGCCGCATCAGCCCGGCGACGCCCTCGTGCGTCGTCGCTACGCCGAGGCGTGCCGCCCGTGCGAGACCATCGGAGGCCTGATCGATGCCCACCATCGCGCCCATTTCGACGCGGCGGCCGTGGCGCAAGATCTTGATCATCAGATCGGTGCCGATGTTGCCACTGCCAATGATGGCCGCCTTAAGTTTTTTCTCAGCCATGACTTCCTCCCGACGACGGACCACCCTTCGGAACCCCGGCCACACCCCAATGCGCAGCCGGAACTTCGTGAAGCACCACGCGAACCGATTCGCGCGGCGCGCCGATAGTTTTGATGGTTGCCTCCGTGAGTTCGCGAATCAACTCGACCTTTGCGTCGTGGCCGCGTCCCTCGATCATTGTGACTTGAATGAATGGCATGATCGGCCTCACTCGCCAGTGTTGAATTCGACTCGCCCAAGGCCCTGCATCTCGAGCAATACATGCTGGCCGGGCACGATGGTTTCGGCTGCCGTCGCGCCACCCGCCATCACAAGCCAGCCGGATTGCAGTGGCTCGCCGGCACTCGCGGAAAGCCGCACGGCGGCCGCCAGCGAGCGAAGCGGGTGTCCAAGGATGCCCGCAGTACTACCCGTCTGGCGCGCGACACCGTCGATACTCATTACAAGGCCGAGATTACTGAAGTCCTGTCGCGGATCTTGCCAGGGGCCAATCACGTACCCCGACGATGACGCGTTATCGGCAATCACGTCGCTCAAGGAGAAACGGAAGTTGTCGAAGCGCGAGTCGATGATTTCGAGCGCGGGCGCGATCGCTTCGACCGCCTCCAGCGCTTCCGGCAGGCTGACGTGTCCCTCGAGCGGCCGACGCAGTAAAAAAACGAGCTCGGGCTCGACGCGCGGGTGCACGAAGCGGCCGAGCGAAATGCACGCGCCGTCCGCCTCCGCCATCGCATCGGTAAGGCGGCCCCATATCATGTCGTGCACGTCCATCTGGACCATCTTTGCCCGGCTGGTGAAGCCCATCTTGACGCCGGTGCGCCGCTCGCCGCGTTGGACCCGTCGTGCAATCGAGGCCGACTGGACCGCGTAGGCATCGGGACCGCCCAGTTCCTCGGCTTCGGCAAACTGTGCGACCGGTCGCGCAAGCCGAGCCGCGTCATCGATGCGCTGGGCAAGTAGCGCGATTCGCTCTTGATTCATTGCTTCTGCTCCTCGAATACTGCACGTACGGAACCGAGACCCTGCAGGCGGGCCTCGAAAATGTCGCCCGGATGCGCCGCGACCATCGGGCCAAGCGCTCCGGTCAACACTATGTCACCCGCTGCGAGCCCTCGCCCCAACGCTGCCATGCGGTTGGCAAGCCACAAGGCGGCGTTGAGCGGGTTGCCCAGGCAGGCTGCACCGGCTCCGAGTGAGACCTGCTCCCCCCGGCGTTCCATGACCATCCCTAGCAGCCGCAGATCGAGCCGTGCGAGCGGCACCGGCGTGTTACCCAGCACGAACGCGCTGCTAGACGCGTTGTCGGCAACCGTGTCGACGAAGCCGATGCTCCAGTTCTGGACGCGGCTGCCCACGATCTCGACGGCGGGCAGCGCGAACGCTACGGCGCGAATGAGCTGTGCCATTGTGATTCCGGGCTCGGGAAGATCGCGATCCATGACCAGCGCGACCTCTGCCTCGACCTTCGGCTGCATCAGCGTGGACCAGACTACCTGCTCGCCGTCGGCCACCGCCATGTCCGCGAACAGCATGCCGTAATCGGGCTGATCCACACCAAGCTGCTGCTGCACGGTGCGCGCGGTCAGCCCGATCTTGCGGCCGACAAGCTTGCCGCCCTCGGCCAGCCTGCGCCGCGTGTTGTATTCCTGGACCGCATACGCGTCCGTGGCACTCATGTCCGTAAACCGATCCCGCAGCGGTGCTATGGCCTTGCCGCTCCCCGCTGCGTCCCACAGCAAATCGGCAGCGACCTCGATATCGTCGTCGTTCATTGCTCCGCTCCATTGAGCTTGATGCAGACATTGGAAAGCTCGGTATAGAACTCGAGCGAGTGCACACCGCCCTCGCGGCCGATACCTGAGGCCTTCGATCCCCCAAACGCCGTGCGCAGATCTCGCAGAAACCAGGTGTTCACCCAGACGATGCCCACCTGCAGCGCCGCGGCGAAGCTGTGCACCCGGTCAATATTTTGTGTATAGACGGACGCCGCGAGCCCGTAGCGCGAATCGTTCGCCATTTGTAGTGCCTCTGCCTCTTTATCGAACGGAATCACGACACAGCATGGTCCGAAGATTTCTTCGCTCGCCACGCGCGAGCCATGTGGCAGCCCTGTCCAAATGGTCGGCTCAATCCATGCGCCGCCCTGCAACGCGGCGCCCGTTTCCGGCACCCCGCCTCCGCAAACCACTGTCGCGCCCTCTTCGCGCGCGAGCCCGTAATAATTCAAGACCTTGCGCTGATGCTCGTGGGAGATCAGTGGGCCGAAGTTCGTCTCCCTGTCGCCTGGCCGGCCCGGCTTCAGACGCGAAGCAGCTTCAGCAAGACGCTGGACAACTTCGTCGAACACCCCGCGCTGAACGTAGACGCGTTCGGTGCCGAGGCAGACCTGACCCGTGTTTTCGAAGACCGAGCGTGTGAGGCCTGCGATCGTCACATCCAGATCGGCGTCGGCAAACACCACGGCGGCGTTCTTGCCGCCCAGCTCCATCGATACCGGCTTAATGCCAGCGCCAGCCGCCTTGATGATTGCCGCGCCGGTGCGCGTCTCACCCGTGAACGTGATCGCGTCGATGTCGGGATGCGTGCTTAGGAATTCGCCGGCCGATTCGGGTCCCAAGCCATGTACGACGTTGTAGACGCCGTGCGGCACCCCCACGCTGTTCATGACTTCACCAAGCAGCGCCGCCGTCGCGGGCGTTTCCTCCGACGGTTTGACGACCACCGTATTGCCGCACGCGAGCGCCGGGCCAACTTTCCATGTCATCAGCAGCAGTGGCAGGTTCCATGGGCAAATCACGGCGATCACACCTTTCGGTCGGCGCAGCGCGTAGTTAAGCGCCGGCTTGCCATCGGGCGCGTGGGTCGTGAACGCCTCAGTGGGCACGTCGCGCACGGCGTCTGCAAACACACGAAAGTTCGCTGCGCCGCGCGGAATGTCGAGGTGCGCCGCCAGCGATCGCGGCTTGCCGGTGTCGGCCACCTCGGCGGAAATGAAGTCCTCCGCCCGACGGTCGATCTCAGCCGCCACCGCGTAGAGCAGGTCACAGCGCTGCGCGAGCTTCAGCGAAGCCCAGGGTCCCGCGAGCGCCGCGCGTGCTGCGCGCACCGCGTCATCCACATCCTCGCGCGCCGCCTCGCTGACGCGGGCCACCAGCGAGCCATCCACCGGGTTGATGTCATCGAAGGTGCGTCCACCGCGCCCTTCGCGGTACTGGCCATTAATGAAGTTCAAAATCATTTTCGTCAGTCCTGAATATCGAGTTCGGGGTCCCCTGCGCTCAGGTAGTCCCACATGCGTTCGAAAATGCCCCCCGCTTCGGTCGCCCGCATCGCACATTCGGCCTCATCCAGCACAACCGAACAGTCTTCCAGGCCAGCAGCAAGTATTTTGAGTTCGAGACGCGCCGCGTCCTCGAGATACCAGGTCAGCGCCACCACTTTGGCGAGAGAGTCGCCCGCCACCACGACGCCGTTGCCTCGCATCACTACAGCATCGCGGTCGTCCAGCGCGTCAATCACTCCAGCGGCACGTTCATCGTCACGCACGAGCTGCGGATCGTCCCAGAGTGCCGTGCCTCGACCGAAGTACGCACCCATGCCGTGACGCGGACGGGGCGTGCGCCGGGCCGTACCGAGCGCCATCAGCGCCGGCGGCATGCTGCGCGCCACGGCTTGCACCTGCGGGCGGCGGCGATAGATCTGCTGGTGCAGCCGCACCTCGCCGAGCACGCCCGTGGGCAGCGGTCCGTCGACCGGAACGACCACGCCCGGCTCGCCAGCTTTGATGAGACCCATCGGCCGAGCAGCACAGACAAGGAAATGAGCATCGTCGAGCCGCGTACTGCAGTGTCCATACGCGTGGGCTAGCCCGTGACGCGCCAAGGCACGCGCGGCAATGCGAAGCTGCCGCCCCATGGCCGGGGAAACTTTCGTCACCATACTGCCTCCGACTTCTGCGCCGCCGCGCGGAACTCAGCAATGTCTGGCACGGCGCCCCATGCGCAGAACGATTCGCGGGCGGGCGCGAATTGCCGAGGCTTGTAGGTAGCCTCCTCTTCCGGCCTGATGCTGCGCACGCCAGTTGAAAACTCGTAGATCATGCCGTCCGGTCCCCGAAAATAGAGGAATACCGCACCTGACGTGGGATGGCGCCCCGGGCCGAAGGCGATGGGAACGCCCTTTTCACGAAGCAGATACCACGAGCGCATAACATCGTCGATGCTTTCCACCTGGTGGTTGATGTGCTGCACGCCTGCGCGGGCCGTTGGAAAGAGCGCAATCTTGTGGTGAATCTCGTCGATGCGTAGAAGCGGCGCATCGCCGATCCAGTCGCTCACGCGCGCGCCCAGCAGCCCTGTCCAGAAGCGCTCATCACGCTGCGGATCGGTCGTGCAGAGACCGACGTGGCTGAACCCGGTAACGCCGGCATCGCGCGACGGAAAGTAGCGGCGGCCGCTGCGATACGCACTGAACGCCAGTTCGATCCTGTTGCCGGTGGGATCGTCAAAGCGGATGAATGACTTCACGCGGCGCTGTTCGCACTCGCCTAACGACCCGGCTCGCACGTCAAAACCTGCGTCGGACAGCTCGGCTGCGGCGCACTCCAGATCGCCAGCCGTGCGTACCTCGAAGCCGACTGTATGATCCGCGGGGTCTCCGTCCACATAGACGAGAGTGTGGTCCCGGTCGTCGCTGCGGAAGTAACTCGCTGCGTTTTCCTCGCGCACGCGTTCTAGGCCAAGTACATCGCTAGCGAAACGGTCCGCTGTCGCGCGGTCACGCGTGCCGAGCCGAACATATGAGATATCGAAGAGGTTGGTCACGATGAATCGCCGCCCATTGGTGTGTGACGACTAATATAGGCATACCCGTGACATCTCTGAAATGAATTAACAGGATTTATGATATGCATACCAATCATGTCAGACCGGTGCGCACCGTGCGCCCGCTTAGTCGGCAACTCGACCTGAACCTGCTCGATCTCTTCGAAACGATCTATCGCACGCGAAATCTCACGCAGAGCGGCTCGCAGCTCGGCCTCACGCAACCCGCGGTGAGTCGCGGCCTCGCGAGATTGCGGGAAATGTATGGTGATGCGCTGTTCGTGCGCCAGCAGCGCGGCGTGTCGCCGACACCGTTTGCGGACTCGCTCGTGGGACAGATTGCGCAGGCGCTGGAAATCGTGCGCGCCACGATTCGCCGCCCGACTTTCGCGCCGGAGCACGAGACGCGCACTTTCCGCGTGGCGATGAGCGATATTGGCGAGCGGCTGTTTCTTCCGCGCCTGATGACGTGCGTGACGCGCCACGCGCCGCGGGTTGTCGTGGAAGTGGTCTCACCGGCTGAAGGAGAACTGCGCGACGGCCTCGCTTCAGGCCAGATCGATCTGGCGGTAGGGTATCTCGGCAACCTGAGCAAACAGATGCATCAGCGGCGGCTCTTCACAGAACGTTTTGTCTACGTGGCCAGACGTGATCATCCGCAGATCACGGCTCCGCTGCGGCGCGAGCAACTACGTGAACTCTCGCATGTGGTTGCGGGCCCGACCGGCATGCTTCATGCCGCAGCGGTGGAAAAAGTATTGTCGAGCCCACGCGTGCGGGCATGCGTCGCATTGCGCGTGCACAGTTTTCTCGGCGTTGGGCCGGTCGTCGCAAGTACGGATCTGGTGTCCGCGGTCCCGAGCAACCTGGCTGCCACGGTGGCCGAGCACATGGGGCTGCAACTGCTCGAGCCGCCGGTCAGGTTCCCCACCTTCGAAGTCGCCCTCATCTGGCACCAGCGCTTCCATGGCGATCCAGGCAACGAATGGCTCCGCGCGATGTTCGCCTCGTTGTTCGGCGGTTCGGCGTTCTGATTGGGCGGTGCGGCACCGCTTGCCCGCTCTGCACGACCGCCGCGCTCGACCGAACGCGGCAGTACTCACAAACTTCGTCCGCGCCTAAAGTGAAAAGGGCCACGCGATACGCCTCCAGTCGTTCGGCTCATGCCGGGCGCGCTAGATTCCTGCGGTGCATTGTGTTCCAGTGGCGCCTGAGGAAGTCAATGAGTTCGCAGAGGGTCTCAGACATGATATGCAATCCTTGTCAGCCTACTTGCCTGACTGTGTCTCAGACTGCCTTCCGGCGCAGCTGACCTGCACGCACCACCTGTCCCGCGAACGGAGCGGCTTCTGGTGAGGCCAATATAACGGCAAGCCGTCCCACTTCGTCAGCTGTAATCCACTGCGCCTTCGGATGCTCCCTCGACCGCGTCGCGACAATACTGTCGACAAGCAGAGTCAGTGACCGCGCACCCGAGGTCGCGAGCTCCTGATCCAGAACGCGCATAAGCATGGCCTGTGCAGCTGCGGTAATCGACACCGGCCCGTAGTCAGGCACTGGTTGTTCTGCGGCGCCGCCATTGATCAATAGATAGACGCCACGAGTTGTGGCCACAAGAGGCGCCAACGCCTGCGCTGTACGCATGTGACTCGTCAGACCGTCTTCCAAGACCCGGTTCCAGACTTCAGCGGAGGCGTCGAGCAAACGGCCGGTGTGCGACCAGCCTCCAAGCGCTGCAACGACCACTTCGATTCCGCCGTGCCGCGCGGCAGCATTGGTGGCAAATTCCCTCGCAGCGGCAGGATCGGACAAGTCCGTCTCGACAAGATCAAGTCCATCCCCAACTGCCGCGTGCAGCGCTTCCAGACGCTTCGCGCTTCGCGACGGGATCACAACAGCGTAACCCGCCTTTCTGAATGCTCTCACAATGCCTTCACCCACGGCACCTGCCCCGCCGGCGACAATTACAGCTCTTTCTTTCTCAGCGCCCATGACGTACTCCCATTTTGAGCAGATTAATCTTCGAACCGATTCCCAGGCTGGTGCAAATAGCGTGCCGCGCTGATGTTTCCGAAGACAAAAAGTCCGTTTGTTTCCAGGTCGGTATCTACCGGTACCAGGCAGAGAAGTTGATCAACGACGACCAGGCACGCGAGCAACAGACTCGTCGGGACATCGGATGCTCAGCATATCGAGCACACCCTGCGCTCTTCGTACTGCCGAATGAACCTGCATACAACATTCGAAAACCTGGAGCCCAGCGGTTGTCGCCTTTATCCGCCGGGTCGTCCTTTCGAGCAACGCTACGCCGGACTGCGCTTCCATGCTTGCTACAACCCGGCTCAACGTCGACTTGCTTACTCCAATCTCTTCGGCAGCGCGGGTAAAGCTTCCGTTGCGCACTACGCTGGCGAAGTAGAGAAAATGACTCGGTTCGGTATCAGCGTTGTCAATAATTGAGGACATTTTCTTCACTTCGATTCTGTTCTGCGGGTCGGTCAGCCATAACGATCCGACACGGCGTTCTGGCGAGAAGAGCGAAATGAGAGCGTCCGATCGTGCATCCATGCGCGACGGATTATCCGCTCAAAGGCAAGCGTCGCTTTGAACTCTGTTCGGCACACATCAATCGACCGGCTATCAAGCCACCCGTACTCCGCCAAACGCGTCGGCAAAGTCTCGTGCGAATTCTGCGACGGTGCGCGCGGGTGCGCCTGTTACCCTCGAAATATCATCTGTCACGACGTCACCCCAGTTCCCGCTGTAGGCCACAAAATAATCGTGCAAAACGTTAAGCGTGAAGTCGTCAAAGCCCATTTCGGCCATGTTCCGGAGCGCCGCGTCAAGTGGCACGTCCTGATAGCGAACCGGCTTTGCTAGCACACTGGCAAGCGCGGACGCCGTCTCATCCATCGAAATCGACGCCGGCCCAGTCAACGTGTAGCTGACGTTTTCATGGCCGTCTGACATAAGCACCCGCGCGGCAAAGCTGGCAATGTCACGCGTATCGATCATCCCCATACGCCCGTTTCCCATTGGAAGCGGCAAGATGCCGTGTTCCGCCACGCTCCTCGCCGCCATCAAGAGATTTTGCATGAAGAAGTGCGGCTTCAGAATCGTGTAACTCAAACCGGAGGCGATGAGCTCGGCGTCGGACAGTGCGTGCAGACGTCCATTGATCGTAGGCGCGTCGTGTGCGGCGCCGAAGGCTGACAAACGGACAATGCGCCGCACACCAGCCTGGCGCGCTGCCCACAGCGCGTTCGACCCTTGCACAGGCGCTCGCGGACCCGGCGGCGTCAGCATGAACGCGGTGTCCACACCGGCGAACACCGCGTCCAGCGTTTGCGGCTTTTCAAAGTCGCCCACGACGATGTCGATGCCAGATCGCGCGAGCGAATCGCCCTTTTCCGGGTTACGTACCAGCGCGCGAACTTTTGCATTCGCGGCTACAAGCCCTTTGATAACTTCGGCCGAAATGGCGCTCGTTGCGCCGGTGACGAGAATCGTGCGTGACATGTTCCCTATCCTCATTTGCATGGTTTCGCGACTAGCGTGGTCAGCCACCCGACCCGACTATTCGACGCGGATGGCGTTTTCGCTTTCGACGCGCTGTCTATCAGGCAGCGTTTATCGCGGGGTAGTCGGTGAAGCCCCGTTCTTCCCCTTGATAAAAAGTCGTTCGGTCGGCATCGTTGAGGGGCGATCCGGCGCGGAAGCGATTCACCAGATCCGGATTAGCGAGGAAGAGAGTGCCGAACGAAACGAGGTCCGTATCCCCCGCATCGACTGCCGATTCAGCCCGTCCGGCATCGTATCCACCATTCGCAATGTATGTGCCGTTAAAGCGCTGCCGCAGGGCCTTAAAGTCGAACTCCCCTTCGCCGAGTTGCATCACGTGCAGATACGCGAGCCCATATTGACCAAGCAGCTCTGCAGCGTACCCGAACGTCGCTGCAGGATCGCTGTCGCTCATCGAGAAACCGTTGAAGATAGGCGACAGACGAACGCCCACGCGATCGGCGCCAAACACCGGCACGACGGCTTCCACGACTTCCTTCAGGAAGCGCGCGCGATTCTGAATCGAGCCACCATAGGCGTCCGTACGCACGTTTGTACCGTCGCGCAGGAACTGGTCGATCAGGTAACCGTTCGCTGCGTGAATCTCGACGCCGTCGAAGCCAGCAAGTTTCGCGTTTTCCGCCGCTTTGCGGAAGTCGGCCACGACGCCGGCGATTTCCTCCAGCTCAAGTGCACGCGGTGTCACGAGCGACATAAGCCCTTCGCCCGTGAAGATTTCGCCATCGGCCCGAAGTGCGGACGGCGCGACCGGCAACGCTTCGTTCCGCTGCACTGACGGGTGAGACAGCCGGCCGACGTGCCAGATCTGCAGGAAGATGCGACCGCCTTCTGCGTGCACTGCATCAGTCACCTGCCTCCAGCCCGCGATCTGCGCGGCGGAGTGTATGCCCGGTGTGCGCGGATAGCCCTTACCCTGCGGCGAAATCTGGGAAGCCTCAGTGATGATCAGGCCGGCACTTGCGCGCTGCTGGTAGTACTGCGCGATCAGCGGCGTCGGCGCGTCGCCATCGCCGGCGCGACTGCGCGTCAGCGGCGCCATCACCATCCGGTTGCGCAGCTTGTATGCGCCGAGTTGCACGGGCGAAAGCAGTTGACCAAGCGATTTTGCAGTCATGTTCATCTTCCTTTTTTGTAACGGACCATACGGTCCAAAATAGTCCAAATAAATCCCACCTGGGGTGGGAACCGTTTATTGCAACGCCTGCAGCATCACTCCAAGCGCATCGTCAAGCCGGCCGACGTCCGCCTTCGAGCGGGCCATAATCTGCAAGCCCTGGTGGGTGACGGTGAGAAAGCGCGCCAGTTTTCGCGCAGATTTATCGCGGGGGATCGAACCGTCTGCCTTGCCGCGCTCAATAGCATGCGCGAGCGCATCTTCTATTCCGAGGAAATCCCGGGCAATAAGTTGCTGTACTTCCTCGTCATGCGGCCCAAATTCGACGGCCTCGTTACAACTCATGCAGCCAAATGGCCGATCGACGAGGCGCGCGTGTTCAACCACCATCTCGAAGAAAGCCTGAATCGATGCGAATGCAGTCGGTTTGCTCTTCAGATAACCGTCGAGCATCCGCATTCTCTCCAGCCGGTAAACCTCGAACGCTGCCAGGAACAACTCACGCTTGCTTCCGAACGTGTCATAAAGACTGCTCTTGCTCAGACCGGTAGCCTTCAGCAGGTCGGTGAGTGACGTCGCCTCGAAACCCTGGCTCCAGAACACCTGCATTGCCTGCAGCAACGCTTCCCTTTCATCAAATTCACGCGGCCTTGCCATCTCTTGTCCCTTGACGTTTCCGATATGGTAGCCGTTTCGGACCCATCGGTCCAGAACGATTTTTGCAACAGTGCGTGTCATCAGGCGAACCGATGGATTTAGCGCAAGACTGCGCGGCCTATGCGTTTCGCCCGCAGCCTAAGCACGAAGCCCATCGTGCGCTGTTCTACGACGTGTGCCGTCCAACCGATTGGGCGACTCGCACCAGATAGTTGGCCTCGCGCGATTCACGCGTGCAATTCTCCATTCGAGATCTTCGCCGCCACGCTCGCCTCAGCAAGCCAACCTTGCGATTCTAAAATTAGACTCCGTGTTGCACTTCAGTCTGAACCACCCTTCTCGTATTTGCTGGCGAGCGAACTCTTGGTCGACGACAAGTGTAGTTTTGCGCTTTCGGACGCCGGCCCTTATGAAAATCTCTCTACCCCTTAAAACGTCTGGAGGCCTCCCCATCGCTTCGCTGCGAGATTGCCTCAGGAAGTGGTTGCAGGTTTTCCTACCGCGACGATTTCTACCATGCGGTCGTCCCACCATCGACTGCGAAATCCGCACCGGTGACCCATTTTGCCTCGTTGCTAGCGAGGTATAATGCGCAGTAAGCGACATCCTCCGGCGTGCCTACCTGGCCATTTAACATGAGCTTCCGCTTCATCGGCGCAAACCAATCCGGATCGTCGATACGCCTCGCTGTCGCGCCCGTACGCACAAGCCCTGGGGAGATGCTGTTCGCTCGAATGCCGTACTTGCCGCCTTCGGCAGCCAGTTGGCGAGTCATTGCAATTACGCCACCTTTACCGGCGGAGTGTGCGATGGCAGGCAACACCTCATATGCCATCTTTCCCGAGACCGACCCGCAATTTATGATCGACCCACCACGCTGCCTGAGGTACGGCCACGCTGCTTTACATAGGTTGAAAACGATGTCCAATTCGCCCCTCATCGTCGCTCTCCACATTTCGATCGACATGTCCTCGATCGGTGCGAAGTGAACGCTGGCGGCATTGTTGTAGAGTACGTCTACCTGGCCGTAACTCCTGTATGCAAGATCAATAAGAGCGAGAGCTTCATCAGGCTCCGATGGATTGCAAGGTTGCAAGCTCACCGCGCTACCACCGGACGCGATAATCTCGGCCACCGTTGTGCGAGAATTCTCTTCGTTCAGGTCGCACCCCACAACCTGTGCTCCTTCGGCAGCAAATAGAAGCGCCGCTGCACGCCCCATTCCGCTGCCGATTCCCGTTACCACAGCAACCTTTTCGTTCAATCGGTTCGGCATTAGATGCCTCATCAGTGTTAGTCAGGTCTTGTCAAGTACACACTCGGACTATTTCGAATCTTGTTCCGTTACCAGCATCACGTTTCGGGCGGTCTGCGAAATGTGATCGCGCAATATTGCACAGGCTAGATCTGCTTTCCTCTCAACCGCGGCATCCATCATTCGACGGTGCTCATCCTGCGAATTTCTGGGTTCATTCCGATTCATCGCCGAAAAGCGGCGATAGCGCTCCGACTGGTCGAAGAGATTCGAGCACGAAAGGAGTAGCCTTGGCGATCCGGCAGCCGAGAGCAACGTCATGTGGAAGCCCTTATGTCGCTCGGTCCATTCATCATCGAGGCGGTTCTGCCCGCCGTCGGTACGCTTTTCCAGGCGCTCGAGCTGATGATAAGCGGCGATGACTCTGCCTTCCCACGCGTCGTCGCCTTGTGCAATCGACCGAGTAAGAGCTTCTGCCTCGACCAGCAACCTGAAGTTGGTCAAGTCTGCGAGATCATGGGGAGACATTGGCGCAACACGAAAGCCGCGATTATCGTCTGCCGTCACCAATCCTTCAGCCACGAGCCGATTCAGAGCTTCGCGTAAAGGACTGCTTGAAAATGCATGTTGCTGCTGGAGCACTTCCATGCGCAACTTCGTACCTGGCGCAATTTCGCCGCGCAAGATACGACGTCTAATCGTATTGAAGGCTTGCTCTGACAAGGGCCGACTTTTGCCATTCGCGTCGTCATCGGACCGTGAAACGACTAGTGTTTCATGCGACTTCATGATGGTTTTCGATTAAGAAGGTGACGAATCAAGAACGGCAGACCTAGGGCAGCAGCAGGATCTTGCCGGACACTCGGCCGCTTTCCAACGAATCGTGGGCATCGGCGGCCGATCCTAAGGGCATCGAAACGGCAATCTCAGCCCGCAGTAGCCCGTCAGTACCAAGGCGAAGGACTTGTTCGACGTCAGCCGCTGTTTGTCCTGTGGAACCATACAACGTGAGCTGCCGTTGGTAGAGCGTTGTCACGTTAAGCGGCACGATGCCGCCCCCGTGCGATCCTGCGGTTACGAGCCGCCCGCCGCGCGCAAGGCTGGCGACTGCCTTGGGAAACAGTTCAGCGTCTCCTATGTTCTCGAACACAACGTCTACCCCGCGCCCCTCCGTCAACTTCATCACTTCCTGCTGGAGGTCTTGCGCTCGATAGTCGATACCGTGATCAGCTCCCAGTGCGATCGCGCGTTCGATGCGGGCGCGCGCGCCCGCGCCAGCAATGACCGTTGCCCCCAGCCATTTGGCGATTTGAACGCCGACGGCTCCGAGACCACCCGTCGCCCCCATTACGAGCACTGTTTCGCCGGGGCGAACCGCGGCCTTGCTCTTCAGCAGATGCAGCGCCAACGGCGCATGTCGGCCAATGACAGCAGCGTCCTCGAAGCTAAGACCCTCGGGAACTAGGTGAGTCGCGACAGCTGGAACGCAGACATATTGTGCATACCCACCCCACACGGACACGCCGAGCAAGACAGGCGGCTGATTAGCCGATGCCGGCCTCAGAATGGGCGACGTGACTACGCGATCGCCGATCTTGCGATCAGAAACGGCATCGCCGACAGCCGCTACCGTGCCAACCGGGTCCGCTCCGAGTACGTGCGGGAGATTGACCGGCCGGCCGTAGCGACCGGCTCTGACAGCGAGGTCTAAAGTCCGGTTAACTGTGACCGCATGTACCTTGATCAGGACCTCATCGGCCTGCGGGGTCGGGTCACGGACGTCCGTCAGTGCCAAAACATCCGGGCCACCAAACCTTTCCATCAGAACAGCTTTCATGTCATCGCTTCCAGAATTAGCGTCAGGCAATAAGTACCCGAACTTCCCCAAGCCCAGCAACCTTCGCAGAGACAATATCGGCCGCCCGCAAAAACTCTCCCCGACTGCTTCCGACCCCCGCCGGCGTTCCCGTCAGGATGATGTCTCCGGGCCACAACGTAATACGCTCGGATATATCTCTGATTTGCTCAGCCAGCGAAAAAATCATGTGACTTGTGTTCGAGCGCTGCTTGGTGTCACCGTTTACGGAGAGGCTAAGATCGAGATTCTGCGGATCGGGAACATTGTCGGCGGGGACAAGCCACGGCCCGATTGGGCACGCACCGTCAAAACTTTTGTGCGAGAGCCAGTCCATCCTGAATGGTGAACGCTCAGGCACATCTTGCCGCCTGCTCAAGTCTCGGGCCGAAAAGTCGATTGCGATGGTATAAGCGGCGACGTGATCTAACGCCGTCTCGATAGCAAGGTCTTTCCCTTTAACACCGATCACCGCCGCAAGCTCGACTTCCCAATCTAGCGCCGAAGAGGCCGCCGGCACGCGCACGGTTGATCCCGTTCCGGTCATGGAATGCGAGCTCTTCAAAAAATGCCATGACCTTGCCCCTTTTTGATTCACCGAGGCGTTGCCTTGGGCCGCAGCCATTTCCGCTTCGTGGTCGGAGTAATTGGCGCCGGCGCAATACAAGCTTCCCGAGTTCGCCAGCGGTGCCAATAGCTTCACCTGCCCGACCAACACTGTCGGGTTGTGCGTGATCGGATTGAACTTCTTGATCCAGCCACTGAAAGCGGGCCAGTCCGTCAGCACCATCGCCATGTCGACGTATCTGGCTTCACCACTTGTTTCCGCGAGGTCGTACACGCGGTCATCGAGAAGAAGTCCCGTTCGTGCACCTCGCTCCGACTCGTAACGAATTAGCACGGGACGGCTTGGCAGGCTACCGAATAAATTTTCCTTCATGGCGGCTTGTATCCGTAAATGCTCAAAGCTCGCCAGCGGTAACGCGGCGACGCACTTCCATGATCGTGGCCGCAACAGCCGAAATATAACTGTCGCGCACCTCCTCGCCTCGTTGCCTTTCTTCGTCTGAGCCTGCAGCGACGCCGGGAAATGCGAGAGCGAAGGTAAATGTGAGGATCAAGCCTCGATCCGAATCGCTGAGCACGTTTGAGATCCAACCGTGATCCGGGTCGTCGATACGCTCAAAGAGTACTTGCACTTCAGGCGTAAAAGAGATGCGCTCCCGAATCGACGTGCCGCGCAAGCTGATCTGGCGCAAAAGTCCTTGCTCGTACCGCTCGATCACCTTGCACTCGTCCATGGCAGAGACAAACGGAACAGCATTTTCCGCTTTTTGAACAAGTCCGGCCCACATTTGCGTCCGGCTAACGTTAACCGGTTCATCCGCGGGGTTAACATCGAAACTGACTGAAATCGCGTACATAAATTGCCTCCATATCCTCGAGTGAGGTGGTCAGGTCAGTAGGTCGTTGCCGATATTCGCCTTTGCCGCGCGCGCCTTTCGCCGCGCCTCGACCTCGGCAAGCGTCAAGGCATTTCCTCCGTAAGACCAGAGGCCGTCGGCCACTTCGTTGATGACAACAATGGTGGCTGGTCGAATTCCTTCGCCGCCCTGCCGAACAACGGCTTCCGTAATGTCCTTCATCAATTCGTTTTGCTGTTGTCGCGTGAATGCACCTGCTAGGTGCTGGACGGTAATGACCGGCATGATGTCTCCTCCTCTATTAGGGCTTCATAACCAATTATGCACGAATGCCGATTTCCTGCAAAGTTATCGATGACTGACGCGGCCAACTCGGGTCTAGGAACCGACTAGGTACAATCCCTCCGCGGCCTATTTGTGTCTATTTTTCAATAACTTAGGCTTCGCCGTCTCGGACCGGATGAAAAATGTTCTTTGCAGATAATGTGTTTTTGTGCAAACTAGTTCGAAACCACTGCAATCTCCGATAAGGAGGAGACCCATGTCCCGTCAACAGGAAGTCGCACCGCCTTTCTCGCGCGCCTTGAGCCCCGCTCCGACCGACGATGATTCCAGCGGCTTGAAAAAGCCCATCGCCGACACGTCTAGCTCGGCAAGGTATCCACCGGTTGTGCGCGGCTACATGACGTTGACCATACTCATCGTCGCGTACGTTATTTCCCTGGTCGACAGGCAGGTCCTCTCGCTGATGGTGGGTCCCATTCGAGCGGCGCTCGGCATCGACGATATCCAGGTTGGACTGCTCCAGGGGTTCTCTTTCGCGCTGTTCTACTGTGTTCTTGGAATCCCGCTGGGCAGACTGGCTGACCGTGGTAACCGGCGTCTAATCATCGCCTTTGGAATGACGTTCTGGAGTGCGGCGACGATTGCGTGCGCCTTTGCCGACAGCTTTGCGACATTGTTTGTCGCGCGCATGTGCGTCGGCGTTGGCGAAGCGGCGCTGGCCCCGGCCGCTTACTCTTTGCTCGCCGACACTTTTGCGCCCAAGCGCCTGGTGCGCGCGAATGCCTTGTTCTCGATGGGCGCAATGCTCGGTGGCGGCTTTGCGCTGGTAGTGGGAGGAATGACCCTCGACTATGCGACAAGGGTTGCTCACCATGTACTGGGCGGAACGTTTCAGCCGTGGCAGCTTGTATTTATCTCCCTTGGAATGCCTGGCATGATTTTGACGGCTGTCTTGCTCGCGGCAGTCAAGGAACCAAAGCGTCTCGACGATCAGCCGTTGCCGAGCATGCGTGAAGCTTGCAAACATCTGTGGCAGCTGCGTTCACACCTCGTTCCTCTCTACGTATGCTCCACGCTTCTCGCGGCCGTACTGTTCGCTAACCTTGGGTGGTTACCGACGTACTTCATGAGGACCTATCAGACTACGCCCAGCTACACAGGCTTGGCCTTGGGCATTGCGCTGATGGCAGGTTGCGTCGTCGGGTCCACGATTGGACCATCGCTCACCGCACAGTTGTTCCGGAGAGGTTATCGAGACGCCCACATGCGCACGGTATTGATTGCCTCTATCGCGATTCTTCCTACGGTGCTTGGCACACTATTCCACAATCAGAAGGTGACCCTCATTGCGGCCTGTTTGTATTTTCTAGTCCAAAATTCCTACTTCGGTGCGGTCACGGCATCGATGCAGGCCGTTATTCCGAATCGTCTGCGCGCAATGAATTCTGGCCTTCTGTTTTTGATCATGAATCTCGTCGGACTCGGCGGCGGCACCGTGATCGTTGCATGGACCGCGTCTCATGTCTTTGCCAACGCGTCGAACTCCATTGGACAGGCGATTACGTCGGTCAGTCTCGTAGCAGCGACCGGTTCGGCGATTGTCGCTGCACTGACGATGAAACGCTACCGACACCACGCTTCCGAGAACTCAAAGGCTTAAGGGCAAAGTTTCGAATCATCGTCTTCAGATATTGATTATCGGATTGCAAAATGACCAACTACACTTCAAACCAAAGTCAGGCACCCTTCGACTTCGGCCGGCTCGCGCCTTCGCGGGGATTCAGACTCGTCGTTGTCGGTAGTCATGGCGGCATCGGAAGAGCGCTTTGTCAGGCGGCGCTTTCCATCGAGGTGGAGGTTATTGCCCTCGATACAGCATCGGCGATCGACAAAGCCGGGCCCATGGAGGGACTGCACTCAATCGCAGTAGATGTGACCGACAACGATTCTATCGACGCTGCATTCAGTGCAATACAGGAACGATGGGGCTCCATTGATGGGCTCGCGTTCGTTTCCGGGATCGGCGCGCGCCCAACACCTGCAACAGAGCACACCGTTGAGCAGTGGGATCGAACGATGGACGTGAATTTGCGCGGCGCATTTTTAACTATGACTCGCGCTCGTCCCCTCTTGCTTGAGCATAGCTCAGTGGTGATAGTGTCTTCAGGGCTTGCGCAGCAAGCGGACCCTGGATTTCTTGCGTACAGCGCGTCAAAAGCAGGGCTGGTAGCGCTGGCGAAGACGCTTGCCAAAGAATGGGCGCCGATACGAGTCAACACCCTGTCACCTGGTCTCGTGAACACCCCATTCCTTGCCGGTGGTTCTGGGCAAGCGACGGAACGCGTAGGGTCCTCTCTTGAAGATTGGTTCGGGGTTGAGCGCGCACGAGCGATTATTGAAACGATTCCGTTGCGCAGAATCGCCGAACCGGAAGACATTGTCGCACCGATGTTGTTTCTGCTTGGCCCAGCATCGAGATTTGTGACTGGCCACACATTCCATGTAAACGGCGGCCGTCTAATGGCCTAGTAACTGTCCAGAGAAATACTATGAGCACGATAAAATGCAACGAACTTGTCTACATTCGTCGACAAGTTCCCGACCTCGCGAAAGCAAAGAGCTTCCTCACCGACTTTGGTCTGATTTCAGTCGCTGAGACTGCAGATGCAATCTACTTCCGGGGCACAGACGCGGCCCCTCATTGCTACATCATTCATGAGGGCCCGCTCTCCCTCCTTGGCTTCGCTTTTCAAGCGAAGAACGAAAGTGATCTCCATGTGCTTGCAGCTGCAACGGGACGTCAAGTCGAGCAAATTGACGAACCGGGCGGCGGCATGCGTCTGAGACTGCAGGAGCCCAACGGCTATGCCGTTGATGTGGTGTACGGAATCGAGGCGCGCGAGCCGATTAACATCGAACGGCAGGCGGTTAATACAGGTCGTCGCCCTCTCGCCCGGGCAGGAACAGTGTTGCGGCTGCCGCAAGGGCAGCCAACTCCAGTCAAGCGGATTGCCCACGTCGTGCTTGGGACGCCAATCGTTTCCGAGACTGCGGAGTGGTTCGCACAGACACTTGGCTTTGTCGCCTCCGATGAAGTCTTCGGTCATGGCGGTTCAGAACACATCGCGTCCTTCCTTCGAGTCGACAAAGGCGATGATTACGTGGACCATCATGCATTCCTTCCGATGCGCTCGGCGACGGCGGGATTGCACCACGTCTCTTTCGAAGCTCAAGACATCGACGCTGTCATGGCGGACCACCACTTTCTGAAATCACGCGGCTATGACCAGCTTTGGGGTGTCGGTCGACATCTGCTAGGAAGCCAACTTTTCGACTACTGGAATGATCCGTTCGGACACGCTCACGAGCACTGGGCGGACTCCGATCGGTTGAACGCAAGCGCGCCCATAGGGGTCTGGGACGTTAAAGAAGGCCTCACCAATCAGTGGGGCGATCCTCCGTCAGACCGTTTTCGAAACAATGTGAAACCGTAATCCCACAGCACCTCGACGCCGACCTGGCGCTCTGTCGCACTTTTTCTTCGATAGTGTTCGTTCAGCAAGCCGATCTAACGCGGCGGCTACGGCACATGTCGAACAGCGCGGAGCGCCAGGTCGAGGCGAGATTTGCCGCCCGACAACAAATAAGAATTCAAGGAGACAACAAACGTGAAGCTTCGGTATCCTATATTATGGACGTCACTGATGGTTCTTTCGTTGAGTGCCCACGCTTCTGGAGGAGTGACCCTTTATGGAATTTTGGATAACAGCGTCGAGGTCGCTAACGTAGGGAGCGGGACAGCTGTTCGTATGGATTCGGGAGAGGTGCTCGGATCACGATTCGGCTTTCTAGGCACTGAGGACATCGGAGGAGGTTATTCCATTAAATTCACGCTTGAGCAGGGATTTTTGGTAAACAACGGTGCAGTTAGTACACCCAGCCTTTCATTTAGTCGTCAGGCTTGGGTTGGTGTGGCCGGTCCGTGGGGGGAACTGCGGTTCGGACGTCAGAACTCCCCTGTCTACATCCCCGTTTCTGGTCTTCTGGACGCATTCGGTGGAGCGACAATCGGGTCTGCGCTAATCAGCTTCCTCAGTATCGTTCCGAGAGTGAACAATGCAATCTCGTATCACACACCCAACATCGCGGGCCTGACTGCTCAATTTATGGTGGGACTGAGAGACACAACGACGGCCCCGCAAAACGGTATAGCGAACTACCACGTGGGAATCGAATACGCGAATGGCCCGGTGGGGGCGACCTTCGGTTACCAGAGCGTCAATGATCCCGTGGGAATCAGCTATCCGTCCGCTCCGCCTGGAAGCACTCTGAAGGCACTATATGCGGGAGTGTCGTACAGCTTTGGGCCGGTGACCGCTTTTATTGGCTATAACAACAACCGGCAGACCGAAACGCCGCTCAATCGAGATGTGTATGTCGCATCGCTACGTTACACGATCAGCCCAGACATGACCGCCGCCATCGGGATAGGACACGCACGGGACAAGTCGTCTCTTGATAACAACGCAAATCAGATCGGTGTTAGTTACAACTATTTTTTGTCTAAACGAACCACTCTGTATGCCGCGGCGGCATGGATCGACAATCAGAACAAGGCAACTTTTGCTATGAACGGCGCGACGACCGCAGGTATTCCGGTGGCCTATCCTGGTGCGACAGCAAAGGGCATGCAGATTGGCCTCGTCCACAGGTTCTAATGCGAGCAAGGCGGTAGCATTGAAGTGACTGACGGACGCCGGAACTTACAGCGTGCTGTTTGGATGCACTGGCTTCCACAATTCTTAACCAGCAAGAGAGGAATGGGCTCATGGATCAAAGCCAAACTACGACAGCCCCGCGCCCGGGCAAGGTCGCCTATAAGCGCATTGCCACTGAAGAAGCGTTCGCGCCAGCGGAAATGCTTCAGATTTGGCGCAAGATTCTTGAGGGCGCGGACCCCGATCCCGGCTTCGTCAGCCTGATCGGCTTCTATATGAGCAGCAAGAGCGCCCGGGCGCGGCACATTATCGAATGCCTCACTGACCTCGGCGAGCAACGACTGCATCATATGGACGAAGCGGGGATCGACCGGCAGGTGATCGCACTGACGTCGCCCGGCGTGCAGGTCATGGACGGGGAATCGGCCGTTGCGTTCGCCAAGGTCGCCAACGATGAGTTGGCGGAAGCAGTTCGCAAGCACCCGACGCGTTTCACGGGAATGGTTGCTGTAGCGCCGCAAGACCCAGAAGCGGCAGCGAAGGAGATTGAGCGGGGCGTGCAAAAGCTGGGGCTTAACGGTGTCATCATCAATTCGCACACGCATGGTGAATATCTTTCGGATCCGAAGTTTTGGGCCATTTTTGAAGCCGCCGAGGCGAACGACACGCCGATCTACCTGCACCCGAACACGCCACCGCGCAACATGATTCAGCCGTTCCTCGAGTGCGGCCTCGACGGCGCAATCTTCGGCTTCGGCGTCGAGACCGGACTGCACGCGCTGCGAATCATTACGGCGGGCGTGTTCGACCACTTCCCGAAGTTACGGATCATTCTCGGCCACATGGGCGAAGCGCTGCCGTTCTGGGCTTATCGTCTCGACTACATGCACCGCGCGACCGTGAAGTCGGAGCGTTACGCCTGCATGAAGCCGATTCAGAAGAAGCCGAGCGACTATCTGCGCGAGAATTTTTACATCACCAACAGCGGCGTAGCGGACGAAGCCGCCATCAAGTACACGCAAGGCATGATGGGAGCCGATCGCGTCATGTATGCGATGGACTATCCGTATCAACACGCGATCGAGGAGGTCGGCATTCTCGACAACATGTCGTCCACGCCGGAAGACAAGAAGCGCTTCTACCAGACCAACGCGGAAGTCGCGTTCGGCCTGAAGTGACTGCGAGGCTTGAACGGTGACGGCAGGATTGCAGCAGGAGACTCTCGTGGGCGGAGCGCATACGGCAATCGCCAACATCGCCATTCCGCTCAGCTCACGGTATCTGAGCAGCGCACCGTCGCTGGCCATATGGGTAGTCAACGCCTATCAGTTGGCGATGGCCGTCGCCATGCTGCCGCTCGTCGCTCTCGGAGAGCGGTTCGGCTACCGGCGCGTGTATCGAGGCGGTGTCTTGTTGTTAAAATTTGCCTCGCTATTCTGCGCGCTGTCGCCGTCGATAGGCACGTTGGTCGCGTCGCGGATGCTGCAGGGTTTGCGGCGCACGCGTCGCCACGCTCGAGCCCGCGCTGTTCCGCTCGATCCTGCCGCAGTCAAAGGTCGCACGCGGCATCGCGCTACTCGCGCTGACGGCCGCGTTGTCGGCATCGTTCGGGCAGAGTCTCGCGGCTTCCGTCCTGCGCGTGGCCGACTGACACTGGCTGGTCGGCAACAACGTGCCAGTCGGCGTATGCGGTGCTGATCGCCGCCGGCGTCACGCTGCTGCGCGGGAAGGGAGTCGCGCGACCGTTCGATCGCTGGAGCGCCGTGTTGCGCGGTAATCGGCTCGGCAAGGCCAGGCCCCGATTCGCGAGACACAGCCTCATGATGTGAGCTGATTCGTGAGCCAGGAGGGTATGCCGATATGTTGGACAGCACAACGAAGGATGCTCGCCCCAAGCAGGGGTATCGTGTATATCCGCGAGAATTCAAGCAGCAAATCGTCAAGGAAACGCTGGAACCCGGTGCATCGGTCTCGATCGTGGCACACCACTCCATACTCGAGTCGTTTGGCGACGCGCCAGATTCGGCCGATGTTCCGGCTATAGAACTAAGCTGCGAGTCCAAAGACCGTATCGTTGGCGAGTCGGAATTTGCGCTCGACAGCGACACCGACAAGAGAACCCGACCGCGAATCGCCATCTCATGCGATCCGCGTCTCTTCCACCGCAAGTTCTGCGAGCAACCAAGCCCGAAACGCACCCACTCGCGCAAATGCTTCCTCTCCTTCGGGATAGAGGAGATAGTACGAGCCCTTTCCTCGAGCCACTTCAGGCAGAGCCTGCACTAGTCGACCTGCCGATAACTCCGCCCGCACCATCGCCGGGTCCACGACCGCCACTCGGAGGCTTTCACAGGCGGCTTGAATCACCACGATCCGCGAGGCGAGAACCAACTGACGTTCGCCCGCTGGCGCTGGACTATCCGCGGCTTCCGCCCACAGCGCCCAATCTTCTGGGCGAGACCTGGCGGAGAGCAGCGTATGATGCGCCAGGTCAGCGACACCCACTAGCGGCGCTTTAGCCGTACGCGTCGTTGGGGAGCATGCAGTGATTAACTTTTCGGCACGAAGGAAATCGCAACGCAACCCCGGCCAATCACCGTCACCGTATGCGATCGCGCAGTCAAGCGCGTCTCGCACGAAATCGACCGCTGAGATTGACACGCGAATCTCGACGTTCGAGAACTGCTCTTGGACCGCAGCGAGCCGCGGCAACAACCAGTGCATAGCAAATGTCGGCAGCGAATTGACGATGAGCGGAGCAGATGCGCCGCGCACTGCGACGCGTTGCCATGCCGTCCAGAGTTGCCGAAGACATCGATCTACTTCTCCATGTAACTCGCGGCCAGCATCGGTGAACGCGAGCCCGCGGCCCGTGCGTATGAACAGACGCACGCCGAGCCGCTCTTCAAGGATGCCAAGTTGATACGATAGCGTCGATGGACTTAGGTTCAGTTCGCGTGCCGCGTGCACAGGATTTAGGTGATGACCGATGACCTGAAAGCTGCGCAGATGGTTGAAAGAGGGGAGCGCTTGCATCTTGGACAGATGACGACTGACACCCCTGATTCACAAGCTGCCATCGCCAGGCGACGGCGGAATTCTGGACTATGGTTCGGGCGGCCTTTACGGCTGCAAGGCCTCTGAGTTGGCTCTGACAAAATGGTGTCCACCACTTCGAAAATGATGGACATCACTTTGATGTCGATTCTTGCGTCCGTCTACGACGGCATCGCGAGCCGCCTACCGTTGACAAACGCCGCCATCCCCTTCTCGTAATTTGTTCGATGTGGCAGCCGTTTCGGACCTCTCGGTCCACAATAGTTTTTGCAACAGTGCGTGTCACCGGGGCAACCGATAAGTTCAGCGCAAGGCAGCGCTACCTATGTATTTCGCGCGCGGCCTGAGCAAGAAGCCCATCGTGCGCTGCTCCAACACGTGCGCCACCCAGCCGCTCGTGCGGCTTAGTACCCAGATCGCCGTTGCAGACCCGTCGGGCATCCCCAACGCCCGGGCAAGCGTGACCAGCGCTATTGCGACGCCCGGATGCGCCTGCTGCTGTGCGCGAAGTTCGGCGAGAAACGCGAGAGTATTACGGGTGCCGCTTTCCAGTCTCGGGAGTGCCTGGACCAGGTCCAGTATGACGTCCGCCCGGGGGTCACCTCCGGGATACATTGGATGATTGAAACCGAACAGGCTTGCGCCGTACTCCTTGACGAGGCTCTTGCGCTGTGCCAGGTCCTTGGCCGACGTCGTCTGAAGCAATGCGGACTCCACCTTGTGGGTGGCCGTGCCTGTTGAGAATCCGAGATGCGAGCCTATTGCTGCTGCAACGCAGTTGAAGAGGTCAGCGTTGGTCGATGCAGCAATGCGCGCGGCGAATGTCGCCGGCGCCAGTTCGTTATCGGCGAGTACGACCATCGCTCCATTTAATGCGCGCAGAGCCTCCGGCGAGACATCAACGCCGCTGACGCGCAGAATAAACGCCGGAAGCGACTCGAATGCCTGGCGCGCTGCGAAGCGGCGCGACGTCTGCAGGAAACCCAGGCAGCCAGCCATCGTTTGCATCAGGAGCCTTGCGGCCGGCACGGATGCGCCGTCCGCGATTTCCGCCGGTCCCCTGCCGCGCATACCCAACGCGAATGTCACCATGCCGAGCAGATTGCCAATATCGGTGGCCACTTGCGACGCCTGGTAATGATCAATCAGCTGCTTCACATCTTCCGGCGTGTCGATGGCCGGCCAGGCCGCGAAATTGTCTTGCCACATTCCTGTCATCAGCAATTGCGCGACCGATTCGAACGACACTCCCGCGCGTGCCATTTCGACGGCCGGGCGGGTCCGGTAGGACGGGCCCGCCTCGGCAATCTGTGTGATTGCAGAGGCCACTACCGGCGCACCCCAGTGCATCGTGGATTCCGCCGCGGCGATCTGCGGCGGTCGCCCACGTTTGCGGCTGCGAACACGATCTACGTCGGTCCGGAAATACAGGCTCTTGCGACCGTCCGGGTGCGGAGCCGTCTTGATCAAGCCCCGGCTCACGTACGCGTAGAGCGTGCCCGCCTTGATGTTGAGCAATTCGAGCACTTCGCTTCGAGTCAATAAATCCTTGGCCATGGGACGACGCATTCCTTTGACAAAGTAGATTTAATCAATTGTACATCGAGCGCCGGAACACCCATTAGACAAGGCCCAGCGGCAAGCTAACGCCTTTATATTGATTTGAATTATCAATCTTGATCGAATTCTTAATGAAGTCTATTGTTTTCGGATGGCAACGGTTGCGCAGCGACGTGACCGAAGCACAAATCCATTACCGAAAACGGAGGCAGTCATGCATGAGCTGAAGCACGCGTTCGAACGGCGCGAGGCGTCGTTTGTCGATCAGACAACAACACGTCCGCGGGACAATCACTACTGGGATCCTGTGGTCATCACGCGCGAGGAAATCGACGGCGAAGTGGCTCGCCTCGCGGGCCTGCCGGCCCCGGCCGACGGACGCCGGCAATCGCTGATCGTGCATCCCTCAGCGCGTAAGGACGCACCGGGGCTCGCGCCCGGCATCCAGGTCATGCTGCAGGTGCTGTTGCCGGGCGAAGCCACGCAACCCATGCGCCATAACGCGACTGAGGTCAACTTCTGCATTCGCGGTGCGGGTCGCACGATCGTTGCCGGTCGCTCTATTGCATTCCGTCAATACGACGTATGGAACCATCCGTCATTCGTCGCCTATCAGCACATCAATGACTCGGACGACATCCAGGTCCGGCTGGTGTACTCGAACATCCCGCTGCTTCAGCACATGGAAATCTATGTGCCGGATTTCGATGTTGCGCTTGACGTCGAGAGCGGTCCTGCGATTACCCACTCTGATGACGATCCTCGGCGCAAGAATCCCTATGGCACGTTCCCGATCGGCACCGAGGGCGGCCTGCTCATGCCGTATGAGACGTTGATCAACCCGACCGTTGTCGAGTCGAAGCCGCTCCATTTCCCGTGGGAAAACGTAAAGGCAGAACTCGACAAACTCGCCGCACTTGGCAGCGAGTACGTGGGCCGACGTCTCTACATGATGTACAACCCGACGACGGGGCGCACGAACGGCATCACGCCGAACTTCTTTGCAACCATGACAATCCGTCCGCCAAAGATCGTCGATCGTCCGCACCGCCACGTATCGGCCGCAATCAACTACTACTTTTCCGGCTCGGGCCACAGCATGGTCGCTGGCAACCGTTACGACTGGAAAGCGGGCGACCTGATGTTGTCGGCACCCGGCTGGGCTGTGCACAACCATGCATCGCACGACGAGCCCGTGTATGAACTGACGATTCAGGATCAGCCACTGAACATCTACATGGAATCGCTCCTCTGGCAGGAGAGCTTGAAGGAAGCGCCGGCGCTGCTGGGCACCCAGACGGGCTTCCAGACCAATCGCAAGAGCGCAACCTGAGGACTCGATCGATGACCAAACTTTCTTCATTGCGGGGTTCAATGACCCCGATCGTCACGCCGTTCCGGAACGGCGAGGTCGACTACGACACCTACGCGCGGCTCGTGGACTGGCAGATCGCCAACGGCGGTCACGGCGTGCTCGTCAACGGCACTACTGCAGAACCCAGCACGCTGACGACTGCTGAACGCAATCGCCTTGTCGACGTGGCGATCGAGGCTGCGGCCGGTCGCGTGCCGGTGATCGCGGCGACCGGTTCCCAATCGCTAGCGGAAACGCTTGAGCTGACTTCCCATGCGGACAAAGCAGGCGTCGACGGGCTGCTGGTTGTCACGCCGTACTACATCAAGCCGCCACAACGCGGCCTCGTCGAGTATTACGCAGAAGTTGGCCAACGCACAGAACGGCCGCTAATGATCTATCACATCCCGGGGCGCGCGGCCGTGAACGTGGATCTCGCGACCGTCAAGGCAATCCGGGAGCGCGTGCCGAACCTCATCGGCATGAAACACGCCGTCAACGATATGGGTTTCGTCACGCACATGCTTGACACGTTCGGGCCCGACTGGCGTGTGTTTGTAGGCCTCGAGGAACTGAGCTTCCCGATGCTCGCGGTCGGTGCATGCGGATTGATGAATGCGGTCGGCAATCTCGCACCCCGCAAGGTCGCCGACCTCTTCGAGGCCGTCGACCAGGGCGATCTTGCGGCAGGGCGAAAGCTGCACTTCGATCTGTTTGAACTGAATCTGTCAGTGTTCTTCGACACCAATCCGATTCCGATCAAGTACATGATGAAGCGGCTGGGCCTGCTGCCGGTCAACGAGCATCGGCTGCCCATGGTCCCTGCGACTCCCGAACTCGAAAAACGCCTCGACCACGTGCTCGAACGCGCAGGTCTCATCTGAGGACGAGGAGCCATAAACATGCCAACACATAAGCTGGCGACGCCCGTCCTCGCTCGTCCCGATCTGCTGCGTCAGGCTGCATACGTGGGCGGCACGTGGATCGAGGCCGGCGACGGGGCAGCGCTTGACGTGCGCAATCCGGCTTCGGGAGCAATCGTCGGACGCGTCCCTGACCTTAAGGTCGAAGTGGTGCGCAGCGCGATTGAGCAGGCAGCGACAGCGCTGAAATCCTGGAAGCGGACCACTGCGAAGCATCGATCGCAATTGCTGCGTACGTGGCACGACAGGGTGGTTGCGCATATCGAGGACATTGCACTGATTCTGACGTCCGAACAGGGCAAGACGCTCGCTGAGGCGCGCGGAGAGATTCGCTACGCCGCATCCTTCATCGAATGGTTCGCTGAGGAGGCGAAACGGATCAACGGCGATGTGATCCCCGCCCCTGCCGACGGCCATCGCATTATCGTCGTCAAGCAGCCCGTTGGCGTCTGTGCGGCCATCACGCCATGGAATTTTCCGGCGGCGATGATTACCCGCAAGATCGGACCGGCGCTTGCGGCGGGCTGCACGGTGGTTCTGAAGCCAGCGAGCGCCACCCCGTTCACCGCGCTGGCGCTCGCCGTGCTCGCCGAGGAAGCCGGCATTCCCGCAGGCGTCATCAACGTTGTCACGGGCAGCGCCCGCCCCATCGGCGATGAACTTTGTCGTAACCCGATCGTGCGCAAGCTCACGTTCACCGGCTCGACAGAAGTCGGTCGTGAACTGATGGCGAAATCGTCGGAAACGGTCAAGAAGGTTTCAATGGAACTGGGCGGCAACGCACCGTTCATCGTATTCGACGACGCTGACATCCCGAAGGCTGTCGCGGGCGCGATCTTCTCGAAATTCCGCAATGCCGGACAGACCTGCGTCTGTACCAACCGGATTCTGGTTCAGGAGGGCGTGTACGACACGTTCTGCACGGAATTCGAGCGTGCAGTGGCGCGGCTACGTGTAGGCCCGGGAACGGCAGAAGGCGTCGATCAAGGCCCGCTCATCAATAGCGATGCTATTGCCCATCTCCGCGCCTTGCTCGAAGACGCTATTGCGCGGGATGCGACAGTGACGGTCGGCGGCAACCCGCATCCGCTCGGAGGTAATTTCTTCGAACCGACGGTTGTGCGCGACGTGACTCCCGATATGCGGCTCTTTCGCGAGGAAGCGTTTGGTCCCGTGGCGCCGATCGTGCGATTCGTCACGGAAGAAGAAGGCATTGCGCTTGCCAACGATACGGAATACGGCCTCGCGGCTTACTTCTTCGCGTCCCGCATGGACAGGATTGTTCGCGTGTTCGAGGCGCTCGAAGCCGGCATGGTCGGCATCAACACCGGCGCGATCTCATCGGAAGTCGTTCCGTTCGGCGGAGTCAAGGCGTCCGGCGTCGGACGCGAAGGCTCTGTGTACGGAGTCGACGACTACCTCGAAATCAAGGCCGGCGTGCTCGCCGGTGCGTTCTGACGCGCGCCCGTCAAAAGGAGACAACGATGAGTAACCGTATCCCCCGGCTCGAGATGGAGTCGCTGCCCCCCGACCTCGCAGCCTATCTTGGGCCGCGCGTGAAACGGCTCGGGTATCTGGGCGAACTCTTCAAGTGCGCAGGTAATGCGCCCGACGTGATCCTGCAATTCATGCATTTCACCGACGCATTGAAGAAGGCGCTCCCGGACCGGCTGACCGAACTCGGTGCACTGACAGTGGCGAGCTACATGGAGAACCGCTATGAACGCCATCAGCACGAACGTCTGAGTGTGAAGCTGGGCTTTCCCGCGAATGGATCGCGGAAGTCAACAGGCTCGATCCGGCGTCGGCCGAAGCGTTGACGGATGTCGAAAAGGCGGCGCAGGTCTACGCGCTTGCGGCGCTCCAGAAGCGTGGAATCGGCGTTGAGGACGAGTTTGAGGCATTCGCCAGTCTCGTTCCGCCATCCGAAGCAATGGCCTTCGCAATGTTGATTGGGCGTTACGTCACTCACGCGATCGTGGTCAACAGTCTCCGACTGGCGCCGCCGGTCCCGTCAATCTTCGAGGAGTAACAGCGAGATGACTTCACCGATCTGGATCTCCGAACAGAATGTCGTCGCATTGATGAGCCTTTCTGACGCAATCGGCGCGCTCGAGCGAGGCCTGGCTCAGCAGGCGGCGGGCGATGCGCGCAACATGGTGAAAACGCATGTAGCCTGGGGCGAGAATAACCTGCACGCCATTGGCGCCACGTATCCGAAGACCGGCATCGTCGGAACCAAGACATGGGCGCACACTACCGGCGGAACATGCCCCTTGCTGATTCTGTTCGATGCTGCGACGGGACAGTTGAAAGCGATCATCGAGGCGTTCGCGCTCGGGCAGATGCGCACCGGCGGGATATCCGGCGTCGCGTCGCGGTGGCTTGCACAGCCGGATGCCGACGTGATGGCGCTGATTGGTACGGGCAAGCAGGCCCTGTCGCAACTCGCCGCAGTGGCCGCTGTACGACCGCTGCGCCTCGTGCGGGTTTTCAGCCCAACGCCCGAGAAGCGGCAGGCGTTTTATCGCCCGAGCGCGTGAGACGTTTCAAATGGAAATCGTCGAAGCCAGCTCCGTGGAAGAGGCTGTTTCCGACGCGCCCATCATCACCACGGTGACGCGCGCGAAACAGCCATTCCTGTCTGCGTCGAGCATAGCCCGGGGCGCCCACATCAACGCGGTAGGGGCGATTACCGAGGAGCGTGTCGAACTCGAAATGAATGTGTTCGCCCGCTGCACGCGCGCCGTCGTTGACGACCTGCCCGCGGCGCAACGCCTTTCGACCGAGCTCATTCGGGCCTATGGCGAATCCCGTCGCTGGGCCGACGTCAACTCGCTGTGTGATGTCATCGCCGGAAAGAGCGGCCGCACCGCTGACGACGACATCACTATCTTCAAGGCAATGGGGATGGGGGTGTCGGACCTGGCGCTTGGCGTCGAAATTCTGGAGCGTGCAACGCGTGCCGGACTCGGCGCCCCGCTTCCCCTTCCAACGCGCGAAGCGCCGCGGCTCGCGTAATTTGCGTTCGGCGTCGCCATTCCGGGTTCGTCTGGCATGACGGCGCCTCGGACCGCGCGGCGCATCCACCGCGCTGGGCGCTCATAAAACTACCGCTGCTGTCCATAATACGTGGGAGACAAAGAATGAAGGCCAGGCTGAATGACACAATGGTTCTCGCGTCATTACCCGACGTGGACCTTGAGCCGCCCCGTGCAAGCGCGGGATGGAACTCGTCGGGACGCCTTGACGTAAGGCAGGAGATCGACAACGCCCCCCTCCGGCCCTTCCACATCCGGTTGGGCCTGTTGATATCGCTGATACTTCTGGCTGATGGCTACGACCTGTACAACGCAGCCTACATCGTCCATTCGGTCGCCGGGCTATGGCGCCTTTCACCGGGTGAAATCGGTGTACTTCTCTCCAGCGGCCTGGCAGGCTTCGCAGCAGGATCGACCGTTTCCGGACTGTTAGGCGATCGCCTTGGCCGCAGGAAGGTGCTTCTTCTCGGATGCTGGGCATCCGGCATCATGAGCCTCACGATCGCCGTCGCAGCGCATGACTTCTTCTCATATGTCGCGCTGCGTGTGGTCATGGGCCTTGCACTCGGCCTGCTCATGCCGATCGCCGTCACCTATATCAATGAAATTGCGCCGGCGCGTGTGTCGAACGTTTTCACTGCGTGGTTCTTTTCGCTTGGCTGGCTCGCAGGCGCGTCATCGGCCGGCATTGTCGCGGCATGGCTCACACCCCATTTCGGCTGGCAGAGCTTGTACTACGCTGGCGCAGCGCTGCTCTCGCTTACGGTGCTCGTCCATTGGCTTCCAGAGTCGCCCCACTACCTCGCGAGCCGCGCCCGCTGGTCGGAACTGAGAGTGTTGCTCGGAAAGATCCGTCCTGATCGTGCGCAGCGCTACGAGTCGGCACAGCTGTACGTGCCGCCCAGGATCGAGCACCGCGGTTCCGCGCGCGTGCTTTTCTCAAGCGATTACTGGGTCCGGACTGTCAGTTGCTGTTGCGCGGGCGCACTCAGCCTGTTTTCGGCATACGGCCTCTCCGGCTGGCTCCCGACCATCATGCTCAAGCGTGGCGAAAACCTGTCGGCAAGCTTTGCTTACGGCTCCCTGCTCGCCGCAATGGCTGTTTTCGGCGGCCTCCTGGCGGGCTTCGCGGCAGACCGGTCAGGCGATCGCCGACGCGTCGTCGCCATAAGCTTCGTACTTGGCGCCGCAGCCATATGGGTGTTAGCGCGATCTCATAATCACAACACGACCATCATTGCGGTCGCCGCGGCGGGGGCGTTCGTAGTTGGATCCCAGATAGTTCTCAACAATCTGGTTGCAGCAATGTATCCCACGGAAATCCGGGGGACAGGTGTCGGTATTTTTCTCGGATTGTCGCGGGTGGGGGCGATGTTAGGACCTTTACTTGCGGGCCTTATCCAGCAATGGTCAGGCACATACGATGCCATGTTCATCGCCATCGGGGCCGCCTTGTTGCTTACTGCTGCGCTCGTATACGGTGCAATGCCTTCCAGCGAAAGTGTGACACCTGCGCTGGATACCTGACAGTCGTTCCAACGGCAGAATTGAATCACCGCCTATTTCGGAAGGCGCTAAGCGCAATGGAGCACCGCTCTGTTCTCCCTCCAATGGCGGCCTCGTGTTTTCAGGGGCTCGGAATGAAATTGAGTCACCTCTGACATCAGACTCGTTATTCGAACGTTGATGTCGCTGGCTGCATCAGTGCTGGAAAGTTGAAGGAGAAGTCGATGGGTACGATAGACAGACCTTTGCGCTCACTGGTCAAAAAGTGGCTTGGGCCGACTCCGGCGATGCCGGCCCGAGTCACCCAGTTTGGTCGAATGCCTTCCAATCGGGGACGCTATATCTGCGTGGAAGCATTGCGACCATCAGGCGCTTTGACAATCTACTTCTTCCTCCACGATGACGGTACGTGGCGTGTGTTCCCGCCCGATATCGAACGTCCGGCGATGAACGCTTCGTGGTGTGCTGCGGCGTGATTGCAGCGTCCGTGCACGGGGATGTTGGATCTTGGCTGCCCGCTGGCAATGTCTGACCAGGGAAATTTCAAAGGCGTCTGCGTTCGAGCAAATTTCCATTACGCCTGCGACCACGGTAACCGGGCCTTTCGTGGAGGAAATGCCCCAGGTACTCCCCGACTCGCCTGGTGACAGCTATTGGCTGTACGGGATCCCTACCGTCGCCGCACGGTGAAAACATCTGAATGCCAGCACGACAGTCAGGGCCTGTCTGGCGGTATGGTGCCGTTGCACGAGATTCCTCGCCTGTCGACCTACGTGTCCTACAACATTTAAAAATAGCGTGCGTGCCGGGCACCGACGGCGCACCGTTTGGAGAAAAGATGCTCGAGTGCAACGAGACTCTGCAGCAGGCGCTAGAGCGCAACGTCGAAGATGCGCTGCGCGAGGATATCGGACGTGGGGACTGGACCGCGCGACTCGTGCCGCCCAAGAAACGCGTACAAGCCTTTGTCACGGCCAAAGAAGACGCAGTGGTTGCCGGCCAGTCCTGGTTCGCAGCTTGTGTGGCAAGGCTGGACACCGACGCGCAAATTCAATGGCTTGTTCACGAAGGCGTACCAGTTAAAGCTAACTCGGTCGTGTGTCGCATCAGCGGCGACGCAAGAGCCCTATTGTCTGCAGAGCGATCAGCACTGAACTTCCTGCAAATGCTATCCGGCGTAGCCACCGTGACACGTCGCTACGTCGACGAAATTTCGGGTGTTTCGCCCAATTCCAAAGGATGTGCGATTCTCGATACAAGGAAGACGCTGCCAGGACTTCGACAAGCGCAGAAGTATGCCGTGCGCGTCGGAGGCGGATTAAACCATCGCATGGCGCTGTGGGACGGCATCTTGATCAAAGAGAATCACATCGCTGCTGCAGGCGGGGTGCGCCGGGCGCTCGAGCAAGCAAAGAGTCTGGGAGGGAACATCAGCATCGAGATCGAAGTGGAAAACCTCGTCGAGCTCCAGGAGGCGCTGGACGCAGGGGCAGAATGCATCCTCCTGGATGACTTCAGCCTCGACGACATGTCACACGCCTTCATCGTGAACGGCGGTCGCGCGGTTCTGGAGGTGTCCGGCGGCGTTGACCTGGATTCCCTGCGCGCAATCGCCGCTACAGGCGTGGATCGTATTTCGAGTGGTGCGCTTACCAAGCATGTTCGCGCTATCGACTTGTCGATGCGGATTCACGCCTGATGCCGAATGAACATCATCGATCTGAGACAGCACAGGTTTTCAGCCGGAGCTGAAAAGCGAATGCGATTGAGCAACGACCGCATCCTCACGGCCGCGCTTACTTCATCCGTAGCTTCGGATTAATGGGGCTGTTTACATTTAAAGATATGTACTAAACCGCTGACGCGGTAGTGGGAGGGAAGCGAAGGTCAGTGCCTGCCGTTCGGTCAGGACGGTGGTCAGATGCCGAACCACGGGGAAGGGACGAGCAGGCGGCCAGGAGCAGCATGGAGGTGCCCGACCGGGCATGCCATCCACTGTTTCCCGGAGGTCCGCCATGACACTGCTCCGCCAACGCATGCTGCACGACATGCAGATCCGCAACCTCGCCGACAACACCCAGAGGTCCTATCTGCTGCAGGTTTCCAGTTTCGCCCGGCATTTCCAGCGCTCGCCAGAATTGCTCGGCCCCGAAGAGATCCGGGCGTGGCTCATCCATCTTCGCGAGGAGCGCAAGCTGGCCCCCGGCAGCCTCGGTCCAACGATCGGCGCACTGCGCTTCCTCTACCGCGTGACGCTCAGGCGACCCTGGAGCGACGAGGACTTTCCGTTGCCCAAGAAGCCGTTCAGACTGCCAGTCGTCCTGAGCCTGGAGGAGATCACCGCCTTCTTCGAGTCGGTCGCCAGTTTCAAGCAGCGCACCATCCTGATGACCGCGTACGCCGCCGGGCTGCGGGTGTCGGAAGTCGTGCATCTGAAGGTCACCGACATCGACAGCCAGCGCATGGTCATCCGCGTGAACCAGGGCAAGAATCGTAAGGATCGCTATGTAATGCTCTCGCCACGACTGCTCGCGATCCTCCGATTGTACTGGCAAGACGCTCACCCCCGGGAGTGGCTCTTTCCGGGCGACATCCCGGGCCTGCCCATCACCCGGTTTGCCGTAGCACGGGCGTGCAACCTCGCACGGCAGCGCAGCGGCATCCAGAAACCCATCACCCCGCATTCGCTGAGGCACGCGTTCGCCACGCATCTGCTGGAAACCGGTACTGATGTGCGCAGGATCCAGCTGCTGATGGGCCATCGCAGCCTTTCTACTACGGCCAGGTACTTGAAAGTGGCAACCAGCACCATCTGTGAAACCTCCAGCCCCTTTGATCTGCTGCCGCACGTTGAGCCCGTGGCGCCTCCGCCGAGTCCGCCCGACTATTTCTGAACACCGTCATGCGTGCGCCACTCGAGGTGGCGGACATCTTCCGCCGCTGCGGCCCGAAGTACCGGCAGAGCCACGCCGACGGGCTCAGTCGTGCCCAGCGCCGGGCGATGAGCGCGATCGAGCTGTGCCGCACTGCGGCGCTTGGCGGCCATGTCGAACAGTGCGACGCCTGCGGTCACCAGCGCATCACCTACAACTCGTGCCGGCATCGCGCCTGCCCGAAGTGCCAGTCGCTCGCCCGCGCGCAATGGCTCGAACACCGGCAGGCTGAACTGCTGCCTGAGGTCGAGTACTTCCATGTGGTCTTCACGTTGCCCGAGCCCATCGCGGCGCTCGCCTTCCAGAACAGGCGGGTGGTCTACGACATCCTGTTCCGCACCAGCGCCGAAACCCTGCGCACCATCGCCGCCGACCCCACACACCTGGGCGCCGAGATCGGCTTCATCACGGTCCTGCATACCTGGGGGCAGAACCTCCAGCACCATCCCCACGTGCACTGCGTGGTACCGGGCGGCGGCATCGCGCCGGACGGCGAACACTGGATCGCCTGTCGCCCCGGTTTCTTCCTGCCCGTGCGGGTGCTCTCACGGCTGTTCCGGCGTCTGTTTCTCGAACAGCTGCGCCATGCCTTCGACACCGGCGCACTGCATTTCTACGGCAAGCTCGAAGCGCTTGCCAACCCCCAGGCGTTCTGCGCCTTTCTCGCGCCGGCCGCACAGGCCGAGTGGGTCGTCTATGCGAAGCCTCCGTTCGGCGACGCCCGGCACGTGCTCGACTACCTGGGGCGCTATACCCATCGCGTGGCCATCTCGAACCACCGGCTGGTCAGCTTCGACGATGACCAGGTCACCTTCCGGTGGAAAGACTATAAACACCCCGCTGCAACGAAGACCATGACCCTCGAGGCCGACGAATTCATCCGCCGCTTCCTGCTGCATGTGCTGCCGAGCGGCTTTCAGCACATCCGCAGCTACGGCCTGCTGGCCAATCGCCACCGGGCGGCGCGCCTGGCCACCTGCCGCCGGCTGCTCGGCGTCGAGGCGCCCGCGCACGAAATACCCGACCCGATGGAAGACTACCGCGACCGCTACCAGGGACTCACCGGCAAGTCCCTGCGCGATTGCCCCGTCTGCGGCAGGGGCCACATGGTGTGCATCTAAACCTTCCTGCCCGGTGCACTGCCCCGTGCGCCGCCAACCGCTCACCATGTTCACTGATCTGCGTTCGCACCACAACCAATCACGTTTCCATGCATTCCTGATGGCAACGCGCCCGGCCTTGCGTCATCGACTCTTTGCCGTAGGGGAACGCCCGTCATCTGCATCCCTGACCTCGCCAACTCAACGCTGGCACCACCCTCACGCCCTCATCCACTCCACTTCATCCTTGCCCGGCGCCCGGTCAACGCGGGTGGCACGCATTGAATGACCCCGGTGGCCATTCAATGCCCATAGCGGCGACCGCCTGCGGAGCGGTTCAGCACAAACGGTTTTTTAGTTACCGATCGCGGCCTGACTTCATCGGATCTTGCTCACAGGTACGTAGCCGCGATCGCCAACCAAAAAACCCTCTGCCTTGTGTTTACATCTTGTCTTTTGCACGACGAGGCGGGATGGCACGAACGTTACTGAGCGATGAAGTATGGAACAAGGTCCGAGACATCTTGCCGGGCAAGGAAAGCGACCGGGGTCGGACGGCATCGAACAATCGCTGGTTTCTCGAAGCGGTGCTGTGGATTGCCCGCACCGGCAGTCCATGGCGCGATCTTCCCGCGGAGTTCGGCCGATGGCATACGGTATATATCCGTTTCTCGCGCTGGCGAAGCAAGGGCGTATGGCAGCGGGTTGTGAATGCACTGGCAGACCAGCCGGAAATCGAGCACGTCCTGATCGATTCAACGATCGTGCGCGCGCACCAGCATTCGGCCGGGGCCTTAAAAAAAGTGGGCCACAAGCGCTGGGGCGTTCCCGTGGCGGATTGAGTACCAAGCTGCATCTGGCCGTGGACTCGACAGGTCGTGCGTTGCGACTGATCATCACTGAAGGACAGGTTGCCGATATCTCCTGTGCCACAGAACTGGTGGAGCATCTGCGCACCGGGGCAGTCGTCGCAGACAAGGGCTACGATTCGGATGCCTTCGTGAATCACATTCGAGCCGCGCGGGCGAAGGCCGTCATCCCGCCGCGCTCGAATCGCAAGGCAAAGCGCCGCTACAGTCGAGCGTTGTACCGCACACGCAACCTCGTCGAGCGTTTCTTCAACCGTATCAAGCATTTTCGCCGTGTCTCCACTCGGTATGACAAGCTCGCCGACAGCTATCTCGTGTTCGCGTCCCTTGCATGCTCGTTTGGACCACTCGTAAATGTGAACACGGCCTAATACAACCGGATGGGGCGTCGGCCTCCCTGGCGTCACTCCCCTTGCCCCACGATTTCGCAATGTTCCCGACTATGCCTGGATCGCTGATCGAGCGGTGCTGGTAACGCGCCGATTCCGACGAAGCATGGTCACTGGCGCGATACATCGTGGGAGATAAGGGCACTGGACGGACAATAGATCGGGACGCGATCGCAGGTGTCCCGTTCCCCTCAGCGGCAACGCGAAATCTGTTCGTCCTTACAGTGCGGAATCGAGCCCCGCGCTGCCAGTGCGCCCGCGAGCAATCTCCTTACGGCCCCGTTCTTCGACGACCGTTTCGAGCGGTTAACGCAATCTCCAGCCGGTTCGAGGATGGCAGCATCTGACCAGCACCGCGGCAAATGACGCCCGCCGCCGATCGCCCGCGTTCATCGCGGGACTCGACTCATTTGCCCAGTACGGGCGTCGCCACTGGATGCCGTGCCCTGTTTAATGCCAGCAAGGCAACTGCCGCAATCACCGCAGGCACGGCCATCAGTGAAAATATTGTCGAGGTGGGCAGATGCAAGGTCAACATAATGCCCCCCGCTATCGATCCGATGAATGCGCCCACCCGGCCAAACGCAGACGCCCAACTGACTCCCGTGGCTCTCGTTGGCGTTGGATAACACGACGCGACCAGAGACGGAATGATGCTCTGCGCTCCGCCCACTGACAGTCCGAAGCAGACGATTAGCGCAGTCAGTGTCGTCGGGTCCGCGGACATCCCGACCAGCCATACGAAGACTGCACCGGCCGCGTAGGCCAGGCCCAGCACCACTTCCCCCCGAAACTTGTCCATCGCAAAGCCGAGTATCAGCATGCCAACCGCGCCCGCAAGTAGGAAGATCGACGAGACAGTGGCTGCATGTCGCGTGGTCATCCCTGTCGTGCTGAGGATAAGCGGTAGCCAGCTGCTCATCAGGTAAAACAGGAAGAGACTGCAACAGTACGTGGCCCAGATCAGCACCGTCGTCGCAAACAGGTTCTGCCGGAACAGCGCCAGAACCGACACACGATTACCGCCTGATTCTTCGACGTCACGGTGAATCAGCTTGCCGGCGAAGTCTGGCACGATCCGCTCAACGACCCGGCGGATCCGTGACTCATCAGCGCCTCTAACGACGAGGTAGCGCAACGACTCTGGAAGAAACGCAATCAGCAATACACACAGCAGCAGGGGTAGCACGGCACCGAATATCATCACACCGCGCCAGCCCAGATGCGAAATAAGATGCGCGGCAACCTGGCCTGACGCAGCCCCGCCCAGAGTGAAGCCGATGCCCGCCCACGCCATCATTCGCGCACGCATGTTGGTCGGCGCGAACTCGGCCAGATGCGTCAGCGCAATCGGCATTGCGCCACCGAGCCCGATTCCCGTCAGAAATCGAAGTGCGACCATCGCCCTGACGCTATCGACGAGCGCGGCGCCGAGCGTCGTAAGGCCAAAAAATGCGACGGCGGCGACAATTACCGGCTTGCGACCACGGCGGTCCGCCAGAGGACCGCAGATCAAGCCACCGACCAGCAGGCCCGCCATCCCGAAACCAAATATAGGTGCAAGGTCGGCGGGGGACAATCCCCATTCCGCCTTGATAGCCGGGGCAAGAAAACCAATCACGGTCGCGTCGAAGCCATCGACGAGACAGAACGCGAAAATCAGCGCCACAACCGTCCACTGCAGACGGCAACCTTTCTGCGCGTCCAGGAAATCCCGGACGTCAATATGTTCCTGATTCATCACTCCTCCAATTCCTCATCATTTGAATCGGCAACGTGACGCGATGACGCGGCACGTTGCCGCCGCCAGATCGTCGAACCAACGAAGAGGCGGCCATTACCCCCTCTCTCCGCATGTGCCTGCCCGGGTCGCGGTCGTCCTAGAATCGATGGCGGATGCCGATCTGGGCAGCGGCCTGGTGATTCGACGAAGACGGTGAGACGAACGCCAGTGCCGCGACCGCCGGTTTGCCAGTCGAGTCCTGTCCGTTTGCAGACTGCATCGCCAAAACTGCATAAAGCGTCGTGCGTTTGGACAGATAGTAGTTGACGCCGAGATCCAGCTGCCGGTACCGCGCGCCAGTAATGCTGCCCGCGGCGCCCACCGCCGTGTAGTGGAAGGCGATTCCTGTCACAAGGAACGGGGTGACATACACAAAGTATCGCGCTTCGGCATTCTGTACCTTCGCAGTCCCGTTGAGCGCTGGTGTGCCTGCCACGGCAAATGTCCCCAGCCCGTCGAAACGGGTATAGGTGTAGGACGCGCCGAACGTGCTGGAGCCGATCGTATAGTTCACGCCAGCTGCTAACGTTTCCTGCCGATTCGCCGACGCAAAGCCGCTAATGACCGGCGACGAACTCATACCATTCGTAAAGGTGTTGGCGGTACCGGATACTGCGGCACCTCCATAGGAGGCTGTGTTCGGACTATTCACATTGAAATAGCCAACGCCCGCAGTTAACGAACCATTCGAGTAATCCGCGCCTGCAGTCCAGATGCTCGACCGCGAGAGTTCCCCCGGAACTCCGCCAAAGCTATAGGCACTGCCGAATGAAAGGCCGCCGAACGACGGGCTGGAATACTTGACGGAGTTGTCCATGCGCCGGCTGTTGCACAGATTGTCAACATCGCCCGGACTACAAGCAAATGCTCCACCCCATATTTCCGCGGTCATGCCAGTAACAGCAAGATGGTCGACGACCATGTCGTATTGCCGGCCAAACGTCAGTTTCCCGTACGAGTTGGAAAGTCCAACGTAGGCCTGACGCCCAAACTGTCGACCGCCTTGCAGCGCGGCTCCGGTGGACCCGTCGAAGCCGTTCTCAAGAACGAAGATCGCCTGCGCCCCTCCGCCAAGATCTTCGGCACCTCGCAAGCCCCATCGCGAGCCTGACAGCCAGCCGCCCGACGATTGATAAACGTGCGCGCCGTGCACATTCGTCGCCGCCAGCACACCCTGGTCAAATACGCCGTACAGCGTGACCGAACTCTGCGCGTGCGCAACGCCAACGCACCCTCCAACGCAGACCGCTATAAGCCACCTTTCGCCGACTTTCATCTCCGCTCCTTTTTCGCACCGGCATCGGACGTCGTAGTTACGGCATCGTCGCCAGGCTCGTATGATTTCACCGCTCCAACAAACTCACTTCGACTGCGCGACGACGTTTCGAGAATACGTTTTCCTGTTCGCGCCCTAGTCCCGATTCGCGTCAGGCACTCGCCTATTCAGGCTTCGTCCAAGGTCAGAATTTCTTCGTATAGGTGAGTGCAACGAAGTTGTTCTGCGCATACGGATTGGTCCCTGTGCTTTGCGCGGTCCCATTGACCTGCACGCGCGGGGATATCGCATAAGCAAACGACAGTTCCGATTGCTTGCCGATCCGATACGTAGCGCCGACCGTGTAGGTGCGCCTGAGCGTCGTAGGGGCTAGAAACGTGAATCCCGTACTGTCCGGCGTCACGATCTGGTCGGTCATTTCGAGGCCGCCTCGCACCGTGATCCGGTCGGTCAACTCGTATTGCACGCCAAAGCGGTAAGCATTGGTGTTAGCGAATCCGAATCCGCAACCATTGATGTCTCCGAGCGGCACGCTAAAATTCACCGGGTTGCCAAGCACATGTGTCTTGGCATAGTTGAAACGGATCCAGTCGAATCCAAGCAGCCACTTGGGAGTGGGTCGGAAAGCGATGCCGACGCCATACTGTTCCGGCTCTTCGAATCGTCCTCCATCCGCAAAGATGTGGTCGTATTTATGCCAGGGCATGTACTGAACCTTTGACGCATAGAACGCGCCGATCGACAGCTGGGAGGTGAACTGGCTCATCCAGCCGATCTTGAACCCGTAACCGGGCGTCCAGTTTCGCCCCTGATTCGGCAGACCCGTTTGGCCCTGAATGCCTTCGACATCGATAGTCGACAGCGCTCCGACGAAGGACAGCGCAAGTGCATGGTTCTTCTCAGCCCCGAAGCGGTACGCAATAGTGGGCGCGATGTGCACAAAAACACCTTGCGAATACGTATTCGAATTTCCGGGGATACCCCCATAGGGCGCCCTGTAACTCATTGACGCACCAGACGCCCACGACGCCACGCCGAACACGAGCGAAGGTGAGAGCGACTTCACATAGCCGAACTCGGGCATCGGCGTGATGCCTGTCTTCGCGTTGTAGGAGACGCCGTTGTCCTGAGCCCCGCCGTGGATGAAGAACAGGCCGCCACCAATATCCAGGCGGTCACCTGAAAACGCGATGCCTGCGGGGTTCTCTGCCGGTGCAAGCGCCGACTCGCCGGTTGCGATGCCGACGCCGCCCATCCCTTGCTCACGTGTGCCGTAGCCGGTTGCGTAAATGCCGGTACTTGCGAAACACACGTTCGCCATGCCGGCCGAAATCATCAAGGCTAGCGAAATGATCCTGCGCTGTTCCATCCTGTCTCCGTTTCCCTGTTATCGGTTCAATTCACCGCGCGCTGAAACACTGCGCGGCAATCGCCCTGTTTTTTATATCGGCATTGAATTCATCCAATGCCTTACTTTTATTGTTATGGATACCTAATAATTAAATTATGAATATCGGGATCGATTTGCCATATGAATCAGCAGCGCGGTTTCTGTGAACGGCGTCCTTTTTTAGTTCCGTCTTATCGATGTCCGCGCTCCCCGAGTCGTCACCAGGCGGTCGTCCCTCCGTCAACGCGAAGATCGGTTCCTGTAATGAACGAACTCTCGTCCGAAGCAAGGAACAAAGCGGCGGCTGCAACCTCCTCCGGTTGACCCATCCTTCCCAGCATGATCTTGCCGATCATTGCTTCCGACCAGGCGCGATCGGAAAGTAGCTGACGGGTCTGGTTCGTTTCGATCAGTCCCGGGGAAATTGAGTTCGCACGCAGTCCGTGCTTTCTTCCTTCGAGGGCAAGCTGGCGGGTCATCGCGACTACCGCCCCCTTTGCGGCCGCGTGCCCGAGCGCTGGCAACGCCGCGTAGGTTTGCCAGGCCGAACACGATGCCGTGCTGATGATTGAGCCGGAACTTCGGAGGAGATCCGGCCACGCCGCGCGCGTCAACTGGAAAACAAGGTGCAGTTCATTATCAATCGTCTTGTACCAGTCATCGTCACTGATTTCGGTGATCGGGGCAAACCAGGCCATCGCGGCGTTATTGAACAGGACGTCGAGCTGCCCGTAGGCCGTGACCGCAAGGTCAACAAGTTTTTTACAATCCTCCTTTCGAGTGAGGTCACATGGCTGCATCGATACCATGTCACCACCGGCAGCACGCACGAGATCGACCGTCTGTTGCGCGGAAGATTCACATACGTCACACCCGACGACACGGGCACCCTCTCGCGCAAACATCAGCGCAGCAGCTCTGCCCATGCTCCCGCCCGTGCCCGTTATGATGCAGACCTTCCCAGCAAGCCTTCCCTTCCCGCCTGTCTCATTCATATTCATCTCCCTTCAGTTTCGGTGGCGCGGACATCTAACCAGAGCTACATAGCGAGGTAGCCGCCATCGACGGCCAGTTCGGCCCCGGTGACGAACGAGGAGGCGTCAGAAAGCAACCACACGGCGGCGGACGCGATTTCTTCTGGCGAGCCAAGTCGACCCAATGCATGACGTGCTTCCAGCCGCGGCAACAATTCGGCGAACTGCGGTTGTGCGGCCAACGATTCGACCATTGGCGTTCGGGTGATGCCCGGAAGGACAGCGTTGACGCGAATGCCCTGTGCGCCATAGTCGACGGCAGCGCCCTTCGTCATCGCGAGCACCCCGCCCTTGGAGGCGCAGTATTCAGCCGCGCGCGGTACGGCGACGCGGCCGAGCGAAGAGGAGACATTGACGATTGAACCCTTGCCGGACCGCAGCATCGCGCGGATTTCATGCTTCATGCAAAAGAACACACCGTCGTAATTGACGCTCTGGATGCAGTGCCATTGTTCGGCGGTTAGTTCGTGCAACAGCAGATTGGTCTGCGAAAGACCTGCATTGTTAAAGGCGCCGTCGAGACGGCCGAACGCTTGCAGAGTGTCTCGCACGAGGGACTCGACCTGTTCCTCCTTCGAGACATCCGTACGGATGAAAATCGCCTCTCCGCGCCGATCGGATATGACCGAGACCGTGTCCCGCCCCGCTTCGAGATTCACGTCGGCAACGACGACTCGGGCTCCTGCCGCCGCGCACGCGAGCGCCGTCGCGCGCCCTATCCCAGTGCCTCCGCCGGTTACGACGATGGATTTACCTTCCAGCTCATTTAGCATTCCGGGTCTCCTTGGAGTCGTCACGTAAAGAGCGACGACACGTCGACATAAATGAGGTACTCACTGATCTCGCGTTGGCGCATGCGCCACGTTGTCATCGCCGGGACCGTAAGAGTGGTGCCATCCTTGCGCGTGTAGGTCACCTGCATGCGAGATACGATCACGTCGTCGCACTGCCATACTTCGAGCAATGTGTGTTTGATCCGGGCAATCAACGCCATGAAAGACTTGACAGATGCTGCTGCGGCCACGCGGCCGATCACGGGTGCTGCATTCGCGTAGACGAACACGCAATCTTCGGCGAGGAACGCAGCAAACCGCTCTTCGTCCATCGAATCGCAGGCTTCATAAACCGAAGCAGCGAATTCGAACGGTGACAACGTCACTTCTGTGGCCATGGGTGTCTCCTTTTGACCTTGTATAATTTTCAGTTCTGGTGCAGATGCAAGGCGCCGGGGACGCGCCTTGCACACGTGCTATCAGCGAGCAGGCTTGCCAATCAGTGCGCGGTATTCGTTCGCGGTGGCCGGGGTACGCCCCAGCAACCCGGCAATATCCTTCGCCATGTTGAACATCTCGAGGTTGTCCTTGAGACGGGCATCACTGTTCGGGTGCTTCCACGGCGTATCTTCTGTGCCGACGCGCACGTGCAGTCCCATCATCGTTGCGAGCGTGGTCATGTACAGGCTGGCGCGACCGGCAGCGCACACCGTAATCACAGACGTTGGGTCGATCTGGCGGATCTGATCCACCATCAGGAACATGTGGCGCGTCATGTCCTGAGCATTGCTCACCCATGTGCCGGAGACGAGCGTGCGGCCAACATTGAAAGGCAGCCCATAAAGGATCAGCCAGTTGTACGGCTTCTGGAGGATGCCGGTATCGATGAAGCGCCGTTTCGCAAGTTCGATTTCGCCGGAGCTATGAACGGCGAGTTCCGGCTTGACACCGACCTCCTCGAGCGCTTGCACAGCAGGAACGGCAAACGCTTCCGGATGTCCTGGGGCGCACGGCGCCACTTCCGCGAGCCCCTCGCGCGCGGGGCTTACGCACACGTCGAAGCTCGTGCCGTTAAGCACGTTGAGGTTCGATACGAAGTCGTTTCCGAAACGCGCGCGCAACGGCTCGAGAACAGCCGAATATGCCTCGACGGGTGGCAGATCGCGATCGAGACGGCGCCCCTTGTCGTCGGTTACCCAGGTGAAGTCAATATGGATTCCGCATGCCCCGCCTTCGATGACTCGCGAGGCCTCGTCAACATAGTTCTGGATCGACGTTGGCTTGCCATCATCGAAGCGCCCGGCGACCGCAACGTTGATTGCGATCTTCGGTGAAACGTCCCATTTCGGTTGGGTGTCCGCGTCGGCGACAAACTGGTAGTTTTCCATCTCACGCTTGGCGGCTTCCCACAGAGGAAGTTTTTCAATCATGGTAATACTCCTTTTCAAGTTAAAATCCAGCATCTAGGACTACTAATTTCATCCAGGCTTTCATCGTTAAGCCGTTCAACGGCGAATGAATTTAATCCGGTACTGTCAGCACGACGGCTCGCGTCGCGCACGACCTCATTTGCGCAGGCTTGGATGCGGGCCGTATTGACCGGTTTCCATCAACTCAGAAGTAGCGATGGCCTCAGGCGTCCAGCGCAGCGTCGCTCGCGTTTCTATCAGCCAGGCGAGGTAGCCTTCCGGTACATTTTCAGACGGACCGTGATGGACAACCCCCTTCGGCACCCACGTGAGCGTTCCGGCTTCGGTACAGCCTCCCCACGCCCCGGGGCCGCGCACATAGCAGACCATTTCGTCGAAATCAGCGTTGATATGGACCGGGGGCCGATTTGTGATGCGTGCGCTGAGGTTGAACATCAGAAGTTCACCGTTTGTCGACGACAGGAAAGGACTCGGCGGCCCGCCGTCCGGCAGATAGGTCAAAACCTGGATCTTCGTCAGGTTGAGCTTCCAGACAGGCGCGTTTCCCGCCATTCGACCGCTGACTGCGAGCGGGTCGTGCGGCATCAGGTACACTGTCTGTTCGTCGTCCGCTGTCTTGAGGATCAACCGCGTAGGTCCGCCCGCGGGGATGTCGGCGTTGATCTCGGCATACTTGACGTCGCGCGCGAAGTTGATCATGCCGAACGGTGCAGGTGGGGTCAGGCTGATGGCCGACGGACTTTCAATAATCACGCTGCGCATTGACTCCCCGACAGGCCCGAACCGGTAGGCAACGGCTCGTGGAATGCAGACAAAATCGCCCTCTTCCGCCGTCAGGCTGCCGACATCTGTGTCGAACCTGACTGTTCCCGTCTGGACAAAATGGATCTCATCGGCCTCGGCGTTGCGCACCACAAACGGCATCGGTTTGCGACGCCCGGATACCAGGACACGCACACCAAGTTTCGAGCTCGCCACGACAGAAGGCAGTGCATCAACATCATCGTTATCGCGCGGAGTCATCCGGTTTAGCACTGAGCGGCGCGGCGCATGCTTACCCTCCACTGACAGATAATCCGGGCCATAAGTGGGACGTGTCACGACCGATAGCGGCCCGCCGAAACCTTCGCGCGTCCAGAGTTGTGCGGCGGGTTTGCCGACTTTTGTTTCGTCCGTCATTTAATTATCTCCTTGGTTCGTCGACTCGCAAGTTCGTTGCTCACGTGACGGTTCATTTAATCAGCGCATCGATTCCGCGCGTCCAAGGACGCATGCCGCACCAGATCGCCTGTTCGAAGATGCGTTTCGCCCGTGTTGATAACATCTCGGGGCCACACTGCTGTGCCGCTTTGAAGGGGTACTCGTTGCGTCGTCACAATTAGCTGTGCGCGGCGCGGTGAACGACGCAGGACGCACGCCCGCCCGCGCGGACATACCAACCGCGTGGCTCATTAAGTCGGTGCTGGACAATTTACCAACGCTGATTGCTGCGGCATACGAGGGGCCGCTTGCCCGCGCCGGTAATTGAGCCGTGATTTTCCGGGAATGGGAACGGCATCGGGCCGCGCCAGATTCAACGGCGCCCGCATCAAGTGCATTGAGACGCTGCGCCTGAACGGACACAGGGACCGCCATAGCACCTTCTGCCCGGATTCCGGGCAAGGTTGCTTCCGATAGATGAAGGCCGCGGTCCGCAAGGTGCCGCCGGCTTTGTCTCCTACACATCTTCGCCTCCTGATCAGGCGCGTTGCTTGTATGTCATGTGCGCCAGTGTGGCATCGACCGTGAATGGTCACATTTCCACATCTCAGAAACTATTTTCTGCAAGAAGACAAAAAACGTCAAGCACTTTCAGAAATCATTTCTTCTCTGAAGAAACAGCTCCTGGCCATTACGAAACGAAAACGGCTGGGTCGCCCGGGCGAAGATGGTAGCGCCCCACCTCGCGAGCGGCTTCAATAATTTCTTATCCATTTGATTTATCTATATTTTTTAGGCAAAACCGGAGGTGACTGAGATGGCCGTTGACGAAGTTTCGCGCGGAGCGTATATCATCTCTGGAACTAACTTCGGCTTACATGCACGGGTACCAACTATATGTCTGACTTCCAAAGTACAACGCGCAAAATTGACCGGGTTTCTGCCACACAGAAACTTGTTGAGGAGCAACAGGTTGCCGATACAGATTCGACAGACGAATCAGCAACATCGCAGTCGCCAGCGCCTCGCTACATGCTGGAATCGGTCAACAATGTGCTTCGGCTTCTTCTTATGTTTCGCCGCACTAGCCAGATTCGCCTTTCGGACGCGAAAGAGGAGCTCGGCGTTGGCCATTCCACCGTCCATCGCCTGTTGGCGATGCTCGTCTATCACGGTTTCGTAACGCAAGACCCTGTGTCGCGAATCTACAAACCTGGCAACGCGCTTGTCGAAGTTGGTTTGGCGGCCGTTCAACGAATGGACATCCGGACAATTGCCCGCCCGGTTCTCGAAGAGTTGGCCGCTGAGACTGGAGAGACCGTTCAGTTGGCTATTTTCGAGGACGGTAACGTTCGCTATATCGACGCCATCGAAAGCAGCCAGGCGCTGCGAGTGTCCGTGCCAGTGGGGAAAGTGTTCGCTGCTTACGCCTCCAGCGCAGGCAAAGCCATATTGGCCGAACTGCCGATTGAATCCGTGCGCGCCATGTACCCTCGCGGTCCGCTTCAATCGTTCACCAGCAATACAATCACCCAGTGGCTGGCGCTGGAGGAAGAACTCGACGAAGTTCGCAAGCGAGGTTACGCGACCAACTTCGAGGAAAGCCAGTCGGGCGTGTGCTCAGTGGCCACCGCAATTCGTCATCCGACTCGCGGACTCGTTGCGGCGCTGGGTATTTCAACGCCAGTGACGCGGATGAACCCGAAACAGGTTCGGCGCCTGTCCGAATTGGTGATCGACGGGGCGGAACGCGTTGCGTCCAGTCTTGTGAAATAACGATGCAGACAATGCTGTTGACTAAGCCGCCCCGCAAAGGACCCCGCGCATATGTAGTGGCGTAAGCATTCGATCTAATCTTCGCGGATTATGTTGATGTGTGCGAGGATCGACCGCTAGCGAACGAGATCGAAGCGCTAGGGAGTATGTATAGAGCGACGTTTCAAGGTAACCGTTCGTCGGTCCGGCTCACAGAGTGATCAGCGATGCGTTCGATGAGGGTGCCTTTCGATGAGCAGGAAGTTGCCAACGTATTTTGCGAACTGAATCACCAATCATCGAGTATCCCCTAGCGATAGCAAGGCAACGACTTCCCTAATCAAAGCTGCCTGACGGGTCTGAAGCCGATCGTCCGCTCGCGGAATCCAACATCGTTGGGTAACCTGGCGGGTTTGGCCGCGCACAGCCGTCTAAGAACTGTGCGTGCAAGTTTCTCCGCATTGTATGTGTTTGCCGCGCGGTCAATGTTCCGGCGTCCGCGACGCCACCGCCTCCTCACCAGCTAGCTTGAATACTGATACAGCTACGCCGAGCCGCGTCGCCTGCTCCGTGAGAGACTCGGCTGCTGCGGCGGCCTGTTCAACGAGGGCAGCATTCTGCTGCGTAACCTCGTCCATCTCGCCAACGGCCTGATTGACCTGCTCGATGCCCCGGCTCTGCTCCTCGGAAGCCGCAGAAATTTCGCCGACAATGTCGGAAACCTGCCTGATCGCTTGCCTCACTTCGCTTATCGTGGCACCGACCTCGATAGCCTGTTTCGCGCCGTCCCGAATCATCGTTACGGACGAGCCAATCAATGCCTTAATCTCCCTCGCGGCGGCCGCAGAACGCTGAGCGAGGCTGCGGACCTCGCTTGCCACCACGGCGAAACCACGCCCTTGCTCACCCGCGCGGGCCGCCTCGACAGCGGCATTCAGCGCGAGGATGTTGGTCTGAAACGCAATGCCTTCGATGACGCTTGTGATTTCGGAAATCTTGCTCGAACCACTACTGATTTTTTCGATCGTTCCGACCATGCTCTGCACCGATTCATTGCCAACGTCTGCAATATCGGAGGCGCGTGTCGCCAGCCCATTGGCGTGTCGTGCATTTTCGGCGTTCCGCTTTACTGTCTCGGTCAATTGTGTCATGGTCGCCGCAGTCTCTTCGAGCGAGGCGGCCTGCTCCTCCGTGCGGGCAGACAGATCGGTATTGCCGATGGCGATCTCGCGCGACGCCAGCCTGACTGATTCGGTGCTCGCCTTTATTCCTCGAACGGTGTCGCCAAGTTGCCGGTCCATCTTCTTCAACGCTTCCAGCAACCGCCCAAACTCGTCGCGCGATACGATGTCGATCCGATGCTCCAATTCACCGTCGGCGATGTCGCTTGCAATGCCAAGAGCCTTATTAAGCGGATTCGAAATTGCCTGCAGTAGATACATCGACGCCCCAATTGCCACAACGACGCCCAGACAGACCAGCGCGATGGCGATCGCGAGAATCGTTCTGAACGTCGCTCCGCTTGCATCTGCAAACTGCCTTGCCCGAACAAGGTTAAAGGCGGCATCCTCCCCCAGCGCGTCATTCAAGGGTCCGGCAATTGGTCCCAGCCTGTTCACAATTGGGACGGCAGCATCGTAGTTACCCGCATCCATCGCCGCCAACGCTTCGTCCAGTGCCGCCCTGAACTGCGGCTGAATATTCTTGACCCTCGCTGCGATTTCGTTTTCCTTGTCGCTGGAAATTCCGCCGGAGTAGTAGTCATTCCATGCCTTGTCGATGCGCGCCAGATCCGCACGGATTGCTTCGATGCCTGCCTTCGTCTGATGGAGATCACGGAAGACCTGAATCCGCCGGATCTGGAGGCCCAGATCCAGCTGGGCGACGCGCACTTCTGCAAGATCAGCAATGTGAACCGTGTTGCCTGAATACGACTCGCTCATGTTCGAATTCAGTCTCGCAAGCCCAAATATGCCGAAAAGACCGATCCCGGCCATCAGGGTCACGCAAATGCCGAACGCAAGAATGATCTTGAATTTGATGCTCTGTGCAAAGCCGTTCACGTTTGCCCCTTGCGATTCAGATGTATGTGGAAGCGTATTCGGAACTCGGCGCTTAAGACTTCGCTGAAGGTTTGGCTCATATGAAGTTAAGTGCGGCCGCCTTGGGCGAGCCAGAGCAGTGACGGTGAGGCGTTCACCGATAAGCGCTCGGACAGCGAAAGGACCTTCACCTGCATCGCTGCCCCCGCGCTGCGTCCCACATTGATCGAACGCTGACCTTTTAACGAGCCACAACGTCAAAGAAACGCGCGAATAGCGGCTTCATGCGACGGCCATGATTGTTGGAACACGACGGCGGCGTGGCTTGGAGACTGGCCCAGAGCCGGCTACCGCCGACGTGTTCACGACAACTTCAAAATGAATGTCGGAGGCCAATCATTGCACCAACCTGATTCATGCCCTTGGCTGGCGTAGAGAGGCCGCCTCCGCTAACGGAGTAGGCAGCGTTTTTGCTGTTCTGCAGAAATGCCGTCTGTGCGTAGATCGCCGTGCGGACTGACAGCAAGTACGTCATGCGTATCATCTCCGTTGTCGCTCTTGTGTCCTGCTGGGTGTTGACAATACGCTGCACCAATCCATCTACAAACAGCGCCGGCGAGAGCTGATAGGCAGCTTCGAGCGCGACCTGGTCGGAGGACACACGCTGCGCCGCCACGACGCGCCGGGCAATCCATAATGCACCAAGCGACAGATTCCCTAGACGCGCGTAACCATCGAAAATCAGTCGCCCATCGTAGTCGCTGCTCTTGACTAACGGGACCGCCGGAAGGCCATTAAAAACCGCGACCGATGAAGCAGGCCCACCATATTGGCGGTCATACGTCGCCCCCACGTTCCACGTACCCTTATCGTACTTCGCCATAACGGACCATTCGCGACATGCGCTGGCATCGCCTGGAATACTTCCTGCGCAGGAAGCTTGGCCCGGCGTGTTGGATGCGGTGCCAGGAGATGCGTCGCGACCAAAAGAATAGGTACCTCCGAAATTGAACGCGCCGAATTTGCCTCGATATGCGACCGTATTATCACTGCGTAAATTGGCGAGCCAGGCGTCTAACGTTCCGATCCCGTAGATGTCCGTTCCGATCAGATCTGCCGGAATGTTCCCCCAAAAAGACATGGAGTACTGTCGGCCCAACGTCAATGTTCCCCAAGGAGCGTCAATGCCAACGTAGGCCTGCCGGCCAAACAGTCGACCGCCCTGGTTGGAGACTCCAGTGGGAAGCGCAAATCCGCTCTCCAACGTAAAAATAGCGCTGTAGCCTGCACCCAGAGGCTCGTTCCCCTTCAGGCCCCAGCGAGAGGGGAGTTCCCCTGTCGTCCCCGGCATACGTATGACCGACCGACCGCTCGAATTTGCATGGTTCACGTATTCGATTCCGGTATCGACGATCCCATAGAGCGTAACGCTCTGGGCGTGTGATGCCGTGGCGAACAGCGTCGCACATACTGCAAAACCGAGCAAAGTGCTGTATTTGATGTTGTCCATACCTGTCTCCTGTTTTCGTTTATTTGATTTCCGTTGGTTGGCCGACATGCGCCTTCGTCGCGCATGCGAATCAAGGCCACCAAGAAGCCCTCGCCACTTAACATCCTTACTACCAGACGACGTTTGCGGAAGCTCTGACCACTTCAATCGTCCGCACTCCTTCGACCTCACAAATAATCGTGAGGAATGCTATTAGATACCAAGCGCGGATGACCAGGCTATCGATCGAATGGCCTGCCCATCCGGGCATTTAGATCTGATTGGTCAATCACGGCCACGTTTGGGTTCTCCCAAGCTGCAGTTGTCCTTTCGGGGCATGGCGCGCAATGATGATCTAGGAAACGTGCTCATCAATGACCGGATTTCTCAGAACGCCAATGCCTTCGACCTCGACCTCGCAAACATCGCCATCCTTCATCCAGACCTGCGGCGTGCGCGCGAGGCCAACTCCCGACGGGGTGCCGGTGATGATGATGTCTCCCGGCTGCAGCAGCATTGCATCGGAGCAGGCCGCCACCAACGTGGCGACGTCGAAGATCATGTCAGCAGTGTTCGCGCTTTGCAGCGTGTCCCCGTTCAGTCGGCACCTGAGTTCCAGGCCGTTGGCACCGGGCGGCAGCTCGTCGGCGGTGACGAACTCGGGGCCGAACGAACCGGAGTCGTCAAAATTCTTTCCCAGCATCCACTGGTTGGTACGGAGCTGGTAATCGCGCACCGAGCCGTCGTTAAACAGCGAGTAGCCGGCCACGTGCTCCAGGGCGCGCTCCTTCGGGATGTAGCGGCCGGGCTTGCCGATCACCGCGACGAACTCAGCTTCATAGTCGAACTGGACTGACACATGGGGGCGTACAAGCGGCTTGCCGTGAGCGACCCACGACGATGGGTAGCGTTGGAATACCACCGGATGTTTGGGCGGCTCAAAGTTACTTTCTGCCGCATGATCCTTGTAGTTCAGGCCGATAGCGAATGCCTTTGCCGGGTTGAGCACCGGCGGCAGGTACTCCAACCCCGTCAGTGGCCGTCGCTCGGTGGCACGCGAGGCAAGTTCTCGCACTGCCTGCAGACCGGCCTCGCCCTGACGGAGCAGTATGTCCAAACTTTGCGGCCCCCCGAGTGCGGTGAGGTCGACAAGGGTGTCCCCCTCGCGAAGGCCGAGTGCCGGTTGTCCCTGGTCGTTTCTGAAAGCAATGAATCTCATGTGGCGTCTCCGTTAGTCGTCTCATAATTGGTGATGAAGTCATCCGGCAGTGCGGGGCCCCAGACATAAAGCGAGTCGTGAGGCGGATGGTCGGTGGCCGGCCAGTCGACGTCGTGAGGAATGAAGTCGATGTCGAACGAATACTCAGCGTAGCTACCCCAGGGGTCTCGCACGTAGTGGAAGTAGTTGGAGCCAAGCACATGACGACCCAAGCCCCACCCGCGGTCATAGCCCGCAACACGCATCTGCTCAGCGCCCGACCCGACATCGTCAATGCTGCCTACGTCCCAGCTAGAGTGGTGCAGCCCCGGCGCACGCGATTTCGCGAAGGCGACCAGGTGGTGATCGCTGCCATGCACGCCGTGCAGGAAGGCGATGACGTCCCCGGAATGGTCCGACAGGCGCATCCCGAGCACGTGGGTGGAAAAGGTGACCATGCGCTTCACGTCAGGCGTGAAGAACAGAACATGCGACATCGCGCGCGGGCGCACCTGGGAAACCAGGCTGCGCGCCGGTGCGGCACCGCGACCGCTGGGCACTTCGACGCGTGGCGTATGGCGGCATTTCACACTCGGCGAGACCTTGGGCGCAACCACAATCTGCACTGGCGTGCCGTCTGGATTGCGCATCCACAAGCCGGTACCATCGGACAGCGGGTGCGGCGGACAGGCAATTCCGCGGTGCTCGATTCGCTCGCGGAAGATACCCAGGTTGTCGGCATCGATACCGTAGCTCACATACTCGAGCTTCTTGACTGCGCCACTCGCATGCACCGAACCCCAGACGTGCGGATGCCCGAAGGCGTGGAGATCGAGACGCTCGCCTCGGCGATGCACGTCAAGCCCGAAAGTCCGGTAGAAGTGCTCCGCCTCGTCAAGATCAGGCACCGAGAACACGAACCGGTTCACCGAGTGCACGCCTACTGCACCGGTACGGCGAAGGCTGCGAGGATCGGTCATGGAATCTTTCCTTTTCGCTTTCTCAATGCGACTGGCCAGTAAGCTGACGCAACAGCGTTGCGCCGTCGGCGGGCCAGACATCACTGCGCCAGGCCACATGCTGGTCCGGGCGGATCAAGGTGAAGGCGCAGGGATACATCGCTGCGACACCTCCCTCTTCAGGGCGAATGACCGTCAACGGGATCCCGCACGCCTGAGCCTGCCGCATCGCTTCGGCGAGCACCGGCGCAGCCACCTCGCGCGAGGCGAGCAGTGTCAGACCGGCACCGAAGCAGTCGTATAACGAACGGCCATCGTGCAACCAGGCGTGTGGCGCGAGATGTCCCGGTCGTGAGGTCGGTACGTAGTTCACAAAGTCGCGCACTGGAGGTGGTGTGCCGTCGGGCACGATGACCGGCGACTCCTCGTAGCGGTAGCCAAGGACCACGCCAAGGGTGGCAAACTCACGCAGTTTCGCGGCACGGATGCGCTCGCCTACTTCCCGCCGCAGGCGCGCCCCTTCGGCACTGTCGTCGTCGAGCCCGACTGTCGCGAGCTGGTTGCCGAGCGTCGCGTGGTTAGCCACCGCCTCGTCGAGAACGTATTCGTGCACCGGACGGCGTTCCGTCTCGTAACTTTCGAGCAGGCGCTCTCCGCCCCAGCCCTGCAGTACCGCGGCGAGTTTCCAGCCGAGATCCACCCCGTCGGCGATCCCCATGTTCATACCGTAGCCGCCGAACGGCGGGTGCAGGTGGCAGGCGTCCCCTGCGAGAAAAACGCGACCCCTCCTGTAGCGGTCCGCGATGAGCCGACTGGCCACCCATTCGTCCGTGCTAAGCACCTCGTAAGGCAGGTCGATGCCAGTGGCGCGGGCAATAAGTGCACGGGCATCCAGGTCCTCGGGCCGCATCGATGCTGGCACCTTGGTCGGCATGAAGAACCACCTGTCGTCACTGTCCATTGGACCAATCAGACTCGGCGCGTCGTCGTTGACCTGCCAGTACATGATGGCTGGCCCATGGCGATGCGCTTGCGCAAGGCCTGGCGCGCGGAAGACGATGTTGTAGTTGCGCGAGAGTCCATACTCGCCCTCCATGCGCGCGCCGATAGCGTCGCGCACGGTGCTGCGTGCTCCGTCAGCACCAACGAGGTAGTCGACCCGCAACTTTTCGCGCGTGTCCCGGTGGTTGATCTCCGCCAGAACGCCATCACCGTCCTGTTCGAACCCGACGAGCTCACAGTTGAAGCGCAGGGTGACACCCGGCAGCGACTGGGCATGCTCGCGCAACACTCGCTCCAGCGTGTACTGTGGAACCCATTGGGCATGTTCCGAGTACAGGGGGTTACGTCCGGGCATACAGTAATTGGCGTTCTCGAAGCGCGCTAGCTCGTGGCCCGCCAGCCGGGTGCAGAACACCACGTTCGACGGGTAATCGACTCCGAGCGGCGAAGCAGCTCGCAGCTGGTCTGCGATTCCCCAGCGACGCAAATGCTCGCGTGTTCTGACATTGGTCGTCTTGGCGCGTGCCGCATGTCCGCCGCGCTCGTTGCGCTCGATCACCAAGCAAGGAACCGAGCGTTGACCGAGCTCTATAGCAAGTGCCAGGCCGACCGGCCCAGCGCCAACGATCAACACGCGAGGTTCCCGCGGATGCGGCTCGCTAGCATTCATAACTCTGTCTCCAAGTGTCGTTGGAGACGAATGTAAGACAGCATGCCGCGATGTCGGAAGATGGCAGAATCGATCGATTGATCGCGGATAAGCATCACCCCGGACGATCGCCAGAGAGAAGCTCTACACGTAGGACTGTGCACCGGTTGCCATCGAGTTTCTGCCGGTGCGTTGAAAAGGCGTTCGGCCGCTGCAAGCGCCGGGCCGCCAAGAGCTGGCGGATGGCCGCAACGTATGCGAAGGTCCATGGCACATGAAAGTACCTCACCGGCTTGTCGACAAGGCCGGCGGCACGGTCGACTTCCTGCTGCGAGTCAAGCGGGACGAGGAAGCGGCCCGACGGCACATCGAGAATGGCATCGACCAGAATGGCGCGCCCGACCCCGTAACCATCGACAAGAAGGGTGCCAATCTGGCCGCCGCACTCCATGAACCCCGAGGTTGAGATGCCCACCGAGACCCGGCAGGCCAAGTATCTCAACAAGATCGTAGAACGAAACCATCGGGCGATCAAGCACCGTACCCGATCCATGCCGGGATTCAAGGATTCTCGTTGTGCGCGCGTCTTGTTGAGCCGCATTGAACTGATGCATACGATCGCCAAGATGCAGATGAAAGGCGCAGGCAAACTCAAGCCATCGATCGCCCGGAAATTCTACTGTCTGGCAATGTAAGCAGTCCTGATAATATAGCTACTGTTCATCAAAATCGCTTTACCGCGACAGAACTGCGAATTTCGTCTCACTTAGCATGCGCCACTGGGAAGGCAGGACCACTGGACCGTCTCCAACGACGGTTACTGTTGCGCCCAGATGCATATCGCGACTTGAACTACCTATCATGACATCAAAGTCGCCCGGTTCAACAATGCGGTCCCCATGGGCATCAGTGAAATTCAACATATCGACAGGAATAGCAACTGTTACTTTGCCCACCTCGCCGGAATCCAAAGTTGCCCGCGCAAATCCCTTCAGCTCCCGAACTGGGCGAACGGTCGAAGCGAGACGGTCACGGACATAGACCTGAACGACTTCGGTGCCTGTCCGAGCGCCGACATTTTCAATTACGAACTGTAACTCGAGTGTTCCGTCATCGATTGATACTTCATCTTGCTTGAATTCGAGGTCGCGGTATTCGAACCGTGTATAGCTCAATCCAAATCCAAATGGATAGCGCGAGCCAAAGTGAAATGCAACCGGCGTCCCGGCGCTCTTTAGCTTATGGTTGTAGAAGTACGGAACAGCGCCCGCACTTTTTGGGACCGACAGCGGCAAGCGTCCGGAAAAACCCGCCGTCCCTGTCAGAAGATTAGCCAACGCGTCGGCACCTCTTTCGCCCGGTGCGAACGCCATTACCTCCGCCGCAATTCTGTCTTCGAGACCGCCAAGGTTATAAGGTCGACCGCCCGTCAGCACAACCACCGTCGGCGTGCCAGTTGCGACGACCGCTTCAAGGAGGGCCTGCTGCACGCCCGGCAGATCGAGACTGTCGGTATCGGATCCCTCACCCACCGTGCCGGACTGGAACAGGCCAGCGAGATCACCCACAAAAACAACCGCAACGTCTGCGTCCCTTGCCGCACTGACCGCGTCAACAATCTGTCCTTTGTCCGTACTAACCAGCGACGTCCGGTCTTCCTTAATCGCGGCGTCCATGTCCACATCGCCGGGGTACACCGGCGCACCTTGGCTCCGTTCCGTGATGACATCGCAGCCTTTTGCGTAGGCGACACGTGCGTCACCGAACCGGGCTCGCAGCGCCTGGAGCGGAGTCGCTATGTGAGCGCCGGTCTGCTCCCCCGCATTGATCAGGTGGACCGGGAAACTGTAGCCCGCCAGCAACG